>DATENA010000309.1:0-33533 GCA_035275285.1 Fibrobacteria bacterium
ATCCGCGGCCGTCTCCCCCGTCACCGCTCCCGCTCCGCGCTCCCTGCCCAGGCCGGGAAGGCCGCCGCGCCGCGCCTCATCCGCTTCCGGCGTTTCCGGCCCTTCCGGCGCGGCCGCCACCGGACCGCGGACTTCCGAACCCATCGCCATCATCGGCCTGAGCGGCCGGTATCCCGAGGCCGAGGGGATCGCGGAATATTGGCGCAATCTCCGCGACGGGAAGGATTGCATCGTCGAAATACCCGCCTCGCGCTGGGATTGGCGCGAGTTCTATACCCCGGATAGGAACCGGCCCGGGAGCCATTACAGCAAATGGGGAGGCTTCATCGCCGGGGTCGATGAATTCGATCCGCGCTTCTTCAACATCTCGCCGCTGGAAGCCGGGCTCATGGATCCGCAGGAGCGCCTGTTCCTGCAGCATGCCTGGATGGCCATGGAAGACGCGGGGTATACCCGCGCAGCCTTGCAGGTCCCCGATGCCGGCGACCAGGCCGGGCAAGTGGGCGTGTACGCCGGGGTCATGTACGGCGAGTACCAGCTTTTCGGATCCGCGGCGGGCCCCCGGGAAAAGCGCCTGGCAATCCCCGGCAGCTATGCCAGCATCGCCAACCGCGTCTCCTACCTGCTCAACTTGCACGGACCCAGCCTGACCCTGGACTCCATGTGCTCCTCCTCCCTGACGGCCATCCACCTGGCCTGCCAGGATCTGAAGCTGGGGCGCACCAGCATGGCCATCGCCGGCGGCGTGAACGTCAGCATCCACCCCAACAAGTACCTGGTGATCAGCGCCGGCCAGTTCATCTCGGGCGACGGCCATTGCCAGAGCTTCGGCGAAGGAGGGGAAGGCTACATCCCCGGCGAAGGCGTGGGCGTGGTGATGCTGAAGCGGATATCCGATGCGTTGCGCGACGGGGATCACGTCTACGGGATCATCCGGGCCAGCGCCCTCAACCATGGCGGCAAGACCAACGGCTACAGCGTCCCCAATCCCCAGGCCCAGGCCGGCGCCATAGCCCGCGCCCTGTCGGAATGCGGCGTGGACGCCCGGCATGTCAGCTACGTGGAAGCCCATGGCACCGGCACCAAGCTGGGGGACCCCATCGAGATCGCGGCCTTGACCCAGGCCTTCCGCCGCCATACGGAGGAGAACGGCTTCTGCCGCATCGGATCGGCCAAGTCCAATATCGGCCATGCGGAATCCGCGGCCGGCATCGCCGGGCTCACCAAGGTGCTGCTGCAAATGCGGCATGGGCAATTGGTCCCGTCGCTGCATTCGGCGCGCCTCAATCCCCACATCGATTTCGCCAAGACCCCTTTCGTGGTGAACCAGGCCTTGTGCCCATGGGATCGGCCCAGCATCGGCGGCCGGGAAATCCCCCGCCTGGCCGGCCTCTCCTCCTTCGGCGCGGGCGGATCCAACGCCCATCTCGTCATCGAGGAATTCGTTCCCGCGCGGAAGCCGGCCGCGGCCATTCCCGGCCACGGCGGCGTGGCCATCCTCCTGTCCGCCCGCACCCCCGAGCAGCTCGGGCGGAAGATCCGGGACCTTCTCGCATTCGTGCGCGGAGAGGACGGGCCCGAACGCGACGACGGCGCGCTGGCCGCGCTGGCGTACACCTTGCAAACGGGGCGCGAGGCGATGGATGAACGGCTCGGCTTCGTGACCGCTTCCTTCGAAGACCTGGAACGCCGGCTGGAGGCCTGCGCCGGGGGCGAAGCCGGCGAAGGCCTGTTCCGCGGCCGCGCCGAAGGGGATGCGGATACCCTGGCCTTGTTCCATGACGATGCGGATTTGCAGCAAACGCTGGGGAAATGGATTGCCCAGGGGAAGCTGGAGAAGCTGCTGGGGCTGTGGGTGAAGGGCCTGAAGCTGGACTGGAACCGGCTCTATGCAGGCGCCAGGCCGCGACGCATGAGCCTGCCCGCCTATCCCTTCGCCCGGGAGAGGTATTGGGTGGACGCCGCAGGCGCCCGGCCGAAACCGGGAACGGCCACGCTGCATCCCCTGCTGCACGCCAACGTATCGGACCTGACCCGGCAGCGCTATGCCACCGTGTTCACCGGCGAAGAGCCTTTCCTGGCCGATCACCAGGTGCGCCTGGACGGGGTAACGCGCAAGGTACTGCCCGCGGCGGCCTGCCTGGAAATGGCGCGGGCCGCCGTGGAGAAGTCGCTGCCCCATGCCGAAGGCGTCCTGGAGCTGCGGGACCTGTCCTGGTCCCGGCCGATCGTGGTCGGTGAGGAAACGCCGATCTCCATCGAGCTGACCCCGGATAGCGACGGGTCCCTGGCCATCTCCGTCCTGGGACGGGACGGCGAAGAGGAAATCGTCCACTTCGAAGGCAAGGCCGCGTTCGTTCCGGCCGATATGCCGGCCCCGCTGGATCTCGCCGGGCTGGCCGCCGGGATGGGGAATCCCGCCCTCGACTCCACCCGGCTCTATTCCGCCTACGCCCGCATGGGGCTGGAATACGGCCCCACCCATCGCACCGTAACCGAAGTGCTACGGGGGGAAGGCCGGGTGCTGGCCCGCCTACGCCTGCCCGACACGGCGGCAGGCGGCCTCGCCGATTTCCTCCTGCATCCCGGCCTGGCGGACGGGGCCCTGCAATCGGCCCTGGGGCTGGCCGATCCCGACAGGCTGCCCGCGCAGCCCGCCATCCCCTTCGCCCTGGCATCCCTGCGCGTCCTGGCTCCCTGTACGCAGGCGATGGCGGCTTGGGTGCGGCGCTCGGCGGGCGCGGCGCCCGGCGACGCCTTGGCCCCGCTGGACATCGACCTCTGCGACGGCGAGGGCCGCATTTGCGCGCAATGGCGGGGACTGGCCTCGCGGCCCGTATCCCGGCCGATATCGCGCCGCGATCCCCCGGAAGCGGCCGCGGAGGAAGGCATCCTGATGGCGGTTCCCGCCTGGGAGGCGGCCCCCATCCCGCTTCCTCCGGACGGGCCGGCCGCCTATGCCCGGCAGGTGATCCTCATCGGCATGCGCACCGCGGCGGAACGGATCGGCGGGTTGCCGGCTCCCGCGCTGACCATCCCGGGGCCGGAGGGGGGAAACGGCGCGGCCCATTACCGTGAAACCGCGCGGCAATGCTTCGAGCTCGTGCAGCGGACCTTGGCCACCCGATCCGATCGGGAAGCGCTGGTGCAAATCGTGGTGGCCGACGCAGGCGAGCAGGCGTTATGCGCGGGCCTCACCGGCCTGCTGCGAACCGCCTCCCTGGAGGACCCCCGCTTGGCGGGGCAGCTCATCCTTTGCGAGCCGGAAGTCCCCGCCGAAGAGTTGGCCCGGCGGCTGGCGCGGGAAGCGCTGAACCCGGTAGCGCCGATGATCCGCTACCTCCGGGGCGAGCGCCAGGTCCTGGCCTGGCGGGAGCTGCCGCCGGATCCCGCGCGGCCTTCATCCGCCTACCGCCAAGACGGCGTCTATCTCATCACCGGCGGGCTCGGGGGCTTGGGGCTGCTGTTCGCCCGGGACATCCTCGCGCGCGCGCCCGGGGCCCGGGTCGTCCTCACCGGGCGATCCGAACTCCCCGGGGGCAAGCTGGCCCTGCTTGAGGAGATGGCGGCGGGCGCGCAACGATTGCGTTACCTCCCCCTCGACCTGGCCGACGCGGAGCGGGTCAGGGAGGCCGTCGCCTCGGTAGCGGAGGAATACGGCCGCCTGGACGGCGTCCTGCATTGCGCCGGGATGGTTGCCGACAACCTCATCGTCAGGAAATCCGTGGAGGAATTCCTGCGCGTGCTGGAACCGAAGATCGCGGGAACCTGCAACCTGGACGCGGCCTGCCGCGATCTGCGCCTGGACTTCCTGGCCTTGTTCTCCTCGGCGGCCGGGGCCCTGGGCAATCCGGGCCAGGCCGATTATGCCGCCGCCAACGGCTTCATGGATCAATTCGCCGCCTGGCGGAACCGTCTGGCCGCCTCCGGGCAGCGCCATGGGCATACCCTTTCCCTCGACTGGCCCTTGTGGCGGGAGGGCGGCATGGGCCTGGACGCCGAGGGCCGGGAGCTGCTGTTCCGGGCCTCGGGAATGCGGCCCATGGACACCGCGGCGGGCCTGGAGGCCTTCCATCGCGCCTTCCTCTCGCGTCCCTCCCAGGTCCTGGTGCTGCAAGGCGATTTGGCGAGGCTCAGGACCCTTTTGCGTCCCGGCCGATCGGCCGCTGCGCCGAGCTTCCCGGCCATGGCCCCGGTTGACCAGGTCGCTACGGTCGCCCAGGCCGGGTCCGCCGGGGAAGCGGCCGGTCTTGTCACCGCGGCCGCGGAATACCTGCGCGACGAATTCGCCCAGGTGTTGAAGTTGCGCCCGGGCGAAATCGATCCCAAGGCGCCCCTGGAGAAATACGGCATCGATTCCATCCTGGCCATGCGCCTTACCGGCAAGCTGGAGGAGACCTTCGGCGCGCTGCCGAAAACCCTGTTCTTCGAATACCAGAACGTGGCGGGCCTGGCCGCCTTCTTCGCCGGAAAATATCCCGCATTGATTCGCGCCCGGGCAGGCCTTGCCGGAAGCACGCCGGCCGCGCTCCTCCCGTCCGTTCCGGCACCGGGCGGTGCCTATCCGGCACCGGGCGGTGCCTATCCGGCACCGGGCGGAAAAGCCGCGCCGCGCGCCGGATCGCGGAAAGCCCGTTTCCTCGCCGGCCCCGAGAGCCGCGACGATATCGCTATCGTGGGGCTCGGCGGGCGTTATCCGCAAGCGGAAAACCTGGAGCGGTTCTGGGAAAACCTGAAAGCCGGGAGGGATTGCATCACCGAGATCCCGTTGGAGCGCTGGGACGGCGGCCGCTACTTCGATCAAAGCAAGGGCGCCACCGGCAAGAGCCGCAGCAAATGGGGCGGCTTCCTTTCCGACGTGGACAAGTTCGATCCGCTTTTCTTCAACATCTCGCCGCAAGAGGCCGAGCTGATGGATCCCCAGGAGCGCCTGTTCCTGGAGACCGCCTGGGAAACCGTCGAGGACGCCGGCTACAGCAAGGAACGCCTGGCCGCCTCGCGGGTGGGCGTGTACGTCGGGGTCATGTACGGACAATACGAGCTGTACGGCTCCGAGGCCATGGCCCGGGGTGACGCCTATGTTCCCGGCTCTTCCTTCGCCTCCATCGCCAACCGCGTGTCCTACCTTTTCGACTTCCGCGGCCCCAGCCTCGCGGTGGATACCATGTGCTCTTCCTCGCTTACGGCCATTTACCTGGCCTGCGAGGAAATCCGCAAGGGCGGCATCGACGCGGCCCTGGCCGGAGGCGTCAACCTCTCCTTGCATCCCCAGAAATACCTGCTGTTGAGCCAGGGGAATTTCACCGCCAGCGACGGCCGCTGCCGCAGCTTCGGAGCGGGCGGGGACGGCTATGTGCCCGGCGAAGGCGTGGGCGCCGTGCTGCTCAAGCCCTTGTCCAAGGCCTTGGCGGACGGCGACCACGTGTACGGGGTGATCAAGGCCATGGCGCTTAACCATGGCGGCAAAACCAACGGTTACACCGTGCCCAATCCCAATGCCCAGGCCGACCTGATCGGCGGGACGCTGCGGCAGTCGGGCATCGATCCGGCCACCGTGGGTTATCTGGAGGCCCATGGCACCGGCACTTCCCTGGGCGACCCCATCGAGATTGCCGGCCTCATGAAAGCCTTCGCAGGCCGCGACGGCCGGGCCGGCCGGGGGATTTGCGCCATCGGATCGGTCAAATCCAATATCGGCCACTTGGAGTCGGCGGCCGGAATCGCCTCGCTGACCAAGGCCCTGCTGCAACTCAAGCATCGGATGCTGGTTCCCTCCCTGCATGCCGAGCCGGCCAATCCCAACATCGATTTCGCCTCCACCTGCTTCCGGGTGCAAACCCGCCTGGAGCCGTGGGAATCCCCCGCGGGACAGCCCCGGCGCATCGGCATCAGCTCTTTCGGCGCCGGCGGATCCAATGCCCATCTCATCCTGGAGGAATGCCCGGAAGCGCAGGGGCGCGAGCCGCCTTCCGAGGACCTTCCCGAGGCCTTCCTGCTTTCCGCGAAGGGCGGCGAGGCCCTGCGCCGCTATGCCACGCGCATGGTGGGTTTCCTGGAGAGGGTGCATGGCATCCCCTTGGCGCGACTGGCCTTCACCTCCCAGGTGGGCCGCACCTCCCTCAAGGATCGCCTGGCCGTCCTGGCTTCCAGCCGGGAAGAGCTCGCGGACAAGCTGAAGCGTTGGCTGGAGGCCGCTCCCGGGGCCGGGGCCATGGAGGCCGAAGGGATATTCCGGGGCGATGCGCTGCAGGCGCGATCCGAGGCCGGGACCTTGATGGAAGGGGAGGCCGGCGCGGCCTTCCTCCGCGCCTTGGCGGAAAATCGCGAAGCGGCCAAGCTCGCCAAGCTATGGGCCGCCGGCGGCGACGTGGATTGGGCCCTGTTGGGCCGCCGCATCCGTCCACAGCGGGTTTCCCTGCCCACCTATCCCTTCGCCCGCGAACGCCATTGGATCAAGGTTTCCCCTCCGGCGCCTCCTCCGGCCCCGGCAAGGCCGGCCATTCCCGCGGCTCCCTCCGAAGCCGAAGTTCCCGTGCCGGTGGCCGCGCGACCGGAGTCACCGCGGCGTTACGCCTTCCGGTCGTGCTGGCGCGAGGCCGCAACCAACGCCTCCGAGGTCGGCCGATTGGCGGGCCCCGTGCTGCTTCTCGGCGAGGACGAGGCCTTGCACCGGGGGTTGCGGGCCTGGGCGGAATCCGAATCCCCCGGGCATCCGCTGATCCAGGTGCGCTGGGAACCCGCCTACCGGGAAATTACCGCGGACGTCATCGCCTTGGACCCGGGCAATGAGAGGCATTGGTACCGGTTCGCGGCCTGGCTGAAGGCCGGGGACAGGCTTCCGCGCCTCATCGTCCATCACGGGATGCGGCCCGTGGGCATGGATGAAGAGGAGGGCGCTGGCCTGCAATTGGATCGGGGGGTATACGCCCTGTTCCATCTGTGCAAGGGCCTGGTCAAGCATCGGCATCAGGTTCCCGTCCGCATCCTGTCCCTCCAATCCGACGGTCCCGGGGTCGCGCTGCCCTTGCATGCGGCCCTGGGCGGCTTCCTCAAGACCCTGGCGCTGGAGAATCCCAAGTACCAAGGCAAGGTGGTGTCCTTGCAAGGCGGTCCGGAATCCCCGGAGGCCCGCGCAGAGGCGATGATCCGCATCCTGCGGGCGGAGCTCGGGGAAAAGTCCTGGACCCGGAAAGAGATCCAGTACCGGTTCCTTGCGCCCGGCCCGGAGCCCTTGCGCAGCGTGCGCGAGCTGGCTCCCCTGCCCCTGGAAGCGGCCCGGACCGAAGCGGGCTTCAGGCAAAAGGGCGTGTACCTGGTTTCGGGCGGCCTGGGCGGCCTGGGATTGGTGTTCAGCGCCTTCCTGGCGGAGCGGTTCCAGGCCAAGCTGGTGCTGTTCGGACGCTCCGCTCCCGGCGCGGATCAGGAGAAGAAGCTGGCGCGTTTGCGGACCCTGAGCCCCGACGTGATGTATCTCCGGGCCGATGTGGGCCGCTACGAGGACATGCGCCAGGTGGTGGAGGCCGCCAAGGGCGCCTTCGGCCGCATCGACGGGGTTGTCCATAGCGCCGGCGTGAACCGGGACAATTTCCTGTTCAAGAAATCCCGGGAGGAAATGGAAGGCGTGATCGGGCCGAAGGTTTTCGGCGCCCTCAACCTGGATCGGGCCACTCGCGGCGAGGACCTGGACCTGTTCGTCCTGTTCTCCTCCGTGGCCGGCGTGTTGGGCAATCCGGGGCAATGCGACTATGCCTATGGGAACCATTTCCTGGATGCCTTCGCGGAATGCCGGGAGCAGGAACGGAGGCAGGGCCGCAGGTCCGGCAAATCCCTTTCCATCAGTTGGCCGTATTGGGAAGCGGGAGGCATGACCCTTTCTCCCGCGGACATCGAACAGGCCCGGGAGCGGATAGGGCTTTGTCCCCTGCCCACCGAAGAGGGCATCCGCTATTGGGAGGACCTCCTGCGCGCGGAAGCGGCCCACGGTATCGCATTGTACGGCATCGGTTCGCGCATGGCCGCCTTTATTGGCCTGGACATGACGGGCCTGGACCTGAGCCGAATCCCGGCCGCGCAGGAGCCGGCGGCGGCCCCGGAACGTCCGGCGACCGCGGACGTGGAAGAGGCGGCGGGCGCTTACCTGAAGGCCTTGATCGGCGCGGAGATCAAGCTCGATCCCGATCGGATCGATGCCCGGGAACGCTTCGAGTCGTTCGGCATCGACTCCATCGTCATTTCCCGCCTCAATATCGCCTTGGAACGCGATCTCGGGGAAATCCCCAAGACGCTGTTCTACGAATATGAGACCGTGGAGGAGCTTGCGGAGCATCTGGCCCGGGAATTCCCGGCGGCCTTGGCCCGCCGGCACGGGAACGTTTCCGCTCCCGCCGCTCCCGCAACCCAGGTTGCCTCCGCTGTCCCGGAAGCCGCGGCCAACGAGGCGGCCCTCCCTCCGGCCCCGGTCGCGGCGCGGCCCCCGGAAGAAGACGGGAGAATCGCCATCATCGGCATGCACGGGCATTTCCCGGGATCGCGGGACCTGGAAGCCTTCTGGGAGAACCTGAAGCGGGGCAAGGATTCGATCGGGCCCGTTCCCTCCGCCCGTTGGGATGGCGAGAAGCTGTATGATCCCGATCCGGAGAAGGCCGCCGAGGGCAAGATCTATTGCAAGTGGGGCGGATTCCTCGAAGACGTGGACAAGTTCGATCCTCGCTTCTTCAACATCCCCCCGGAAGAAGCCGGGATGATCGATCCGCAAGAGCGGATCTTCCTGGAATCGGTATGGGCCGCCGTGGAGGATGCCGGCTATACCCGGGCCGGGCTCAAGCGGCGCCACCCCAAGGGCAAAAGCGCCGACGTCGGCGTGTTCGTGGGCGTCACCACCAATTCCTACCATCTGCTCGGCGCGGAGGCCTGGAGCCGCGGGAACGCGGTTTCGCCGGGCTCGCTGCCCTGGTCCATAGCCAACCGGGTGTCCTACCTGTTCGATTTCCAAGGGCCCAGCCTGCCGATCGATACGGCTTGCTCGTCCTCCTTGGTGGCCATGCACCTGGCCTGCGAAAGCCTCAAGCGCCGCGAATGCCAGGTGGCCATCGCGGGCGGCGTCAACCTTTACCTGCATCCCTCCAAGTACCTGTCCTTCTGCCAGAAACGCTCCCTGTCCCCGGACGGGAAATGCCGCAGCTTCGGAGCGGGAGAGGAAGGTTTCGTCCCCGGCGAAGGCGTGGGCACCCTGGTGCTGAAGCGCCTGGACCGGGCTGTCGCGGACGGGGACAGGGTGCTGGCCGTCATCGCGGGCAGCGCCTACGATCATAGCGGGCGGTCCAACGGCTATTCCGCGCCCAACCCCAAGTCCCAGGCCACCCTGATCGATCAAGCCATGCGCAGGGCCCGGGTCAATCCCGAGTCCATCGGCTGCGTGGAAGGCCATGGCACGGCCACGCGCATGGGCGACAGCCTGGAAGTCGCCGCCCTGAGCCAGGCTTTCCGGAAGCAGACGGCGAAGAAGCAATTCTGCTCCCTGGGCTCGGTCAAGGCCAATATCGGCCATGCGGAATCCGCGGCCGGCATCGCCGGGGTGGCCAAGGCCCTGTTGCAGCTCCGGCATCGCCAGTTCGCGCCCACCTTGCATTCCGATCCGCCCAATCCCGATCTCGCCTTGGGCGAATCGCCCTTCTTCCTCCAGCGCGGCCTCGGCCCCTGGGAAGCCGCGCCGGGGCAGCCTCGCCGCGCCATGGTAAACGCCTTCGGCGCCGGCGGCGTGAACGCCTGCGTTATCCTGGAAGAGTTCGCCGCATCCATTCCGCAACCCCGGCCCGCCGTTCCGCGGCCTCGCCTGTTCATCCTCTCGGCCCGCGACGAGGATAGCCTGCGCAAACTTGGCGGGCGATTGTCCGCCTTCCTCCGCGCCCATCCGGAAACCGATCCCGAAGCGCTGGCCTATACTCTCCAGGTAGGCCGCGAGGCCATGGCGGAAAGGGCCGCCCTGGTGGCCGCCGATGGCGCCGAGCTGGCGCTCCACCTCGAGCATTGGCTGGGCGGGAAGCCCGTGCCCGCCCTGCGTAGGAACGGGGCCCGGGGCGGCCGCAACGGCGCCTCGTCATCGGCGCGGGCCGCCCACGCGAATGCTGCCTGGGCTGCCGGCGATCTGGAGGCCGTGGCCGATGCCTGGCTGGCGGGCGCCGAGATCGATTGGGATTCCCTGCACGCCGCCGACCCGCCTGCCCGCCTCGCCTTGCCCGCCTACCCGTTCGCCCGGGAAAGGCACTGGATCCCGCAAGCAGCGGAGCCCCTTCCTGCGGCCGCGGCCTTGCACCCGCTGCTGCATTCCAACACCTCCTCCCTGCGGGAAATCGGTTTCGCCTCGCGGCTCTCACCGGAAGAATTCTATGCCCGGGATCACAAAGTGAATCGGGAAAGTCTGTTCCCGGGTTCCGGCTACCTGGAGCTGGCCTGCGTCGCGGGCAATATCGCCGGCGAGCAACGGGTGGCCAAGCTGCAGGACGTGGTCTGGGTCCATCCGCTCGGCTTCTCCGACGGGGCCCGCTCGCTGCGCACCTGCCTGAAGCCCGTGGGAAGCTCCATCGAATACCGCATCGTCTCCGTGGAAGGGGGACGGGAGAAGGTCCATTCCGAGGGGCGGATGTCCTTGCAGAACGGCGGCCGGGCCCGCGCCCAGGCGCTTTCCCTGGCCGCCTTGAAGGACCGTTGCCCGAAACGCATGACCGGGGAGCAATGCTACGAGAGATTCCGCCGGATCGGTTTCGATTACGGGCCGTCGTTCCGGACCCTGCAAGAGATCCATGCCGGCCCGGCCGGGGCCCTGGCCCGGCTCAAGCTGCCGGATCACCTGAAGCCGGCCTTCGGGGCTTATATCCTGCATCCCAGCCTGCTGGACGGCGCCTTGCAAACGGTGATAGGCCTGGTCGACGGGGCCGAGCCGTCCACGCCCTACCTGCCTTTCGCCATCGACGAGGTGGAACTGCTGCGGCCGCTGTCCCAGGCCTGCCATGTCTGGGTCGAGCCGGCCGGGGCCGCCAAGGCGGAGGGAAGCGGCCTGAAGAAGTTCGACATCACCTTGCTCAACGACGGGGGCGACGCGCTGGTCAAGCTGAAGGGCTTCTATGTCCGCGCCTTGGCCAAGGCCCCCGTCCGCCGGCATGCGGAGGCGGTGGCCTGAAGGCCGCCGGAGAAAGCACGACTGCCGAAGCGCATATCGAACACACTTGAAGCACGTATCGAAGCAATGCACACAAAGGAGAGCCAATGACAGCGGTTGGAATTGAGGCCATGAACGTATTCGCGGGCACGGCCTGCCTGGACGTGGAGAAGCTCGCCGAGCACCGGAAGCTGGACACGACCCGGTTCCGCAACCTGATGATGAAGGAGAAGACGGTGGCCCTCCCCTATGAGGATCCCATCACCTTCGGAGTCAACGCCGCCAAGCCCCTCATCGACGCCCTGACCCCGGAGGAGAAGTCCCGCATCGAGCTGGTCATCACCTCGACGGAATCGGCCTTCGACTTCGGGAAGTCCATGAGCACCTATTTCCACAGCCTGCTGGGCCTCAACCGCAATTGCCGGCTGTTCGAGCTCAAGAACGCCTGCTATTCCGGCGTGGCCGGCCTGCAGATGGCCATCAACTTCATCCTCTCCCAGACCTCCCCGGGGGCCAAGGCGTTGGTGATCGCCACCGACCTCTCCCGCTTCATGGTCGAGGACAATGGCTCGGCCCTCAACCTCGACTGGTCCTTCGCCGAGCCCAGCAGCGGGGCCGGGGCCGTGGCCATGCTGATCAGCGACACACCTCATGTGTTCCAGGTGGACGTCGGCGCAAACGGGTATTACGGCTACGAGGTGATGGACACCTGCCGCCCTTCCCCCGACAGCGAGGCCGGCGACGCCGACCTGTCCCTGCTTTCCTACCTGGACTGCTGCGAGAACGCCTTCGCCGAATACCAGAAGCGCGTGGAGGGCGCCGACTTCGTGAAAAGCTTCGGCTACCTGTCCTTCCACACCCCCTTCGGCGGCATGGTCAAGGGCGCGCACCGGAACCTGATGCGGAAGCATGCCCGGGCCACGCCCGACGTGCTGGAGGAGGATTTCCAGCGCCGGGTGACGCCCGGGCTCGCCTATTGCCAGCGCGTCGGCAACATCATGGGCGCCACCGCGGCGCTGGCCCTGTTCAGCACCATCGCCAACGGCAGCTTCCCGCAGCCCCGCCGCATCGGCTGCTTTTCCTACGGTTCCGGCTGCTGCTCGGAGTTCTTCAGCGGCGTCGTCCGCAAGGAAGGGCAGGAGAAGCTGCGCGCGCTGGCGGTGGAGTCGCACCTGGATCGGCGCTACCACCTGTCCATGGAGGAATACGACGGCTTGCTGGTGAACAGCAAGTTGGTGCGGTTCGGCACCCGCAACGTGGTGCTGGACTCCGGCTACCTTCCGGGCGCCCGCAAGGCCCATGACCGGCAAACCCTGTTCCTCCGCGAGATCAAGGAATTCCACCGGGAGTACGAATGGAACTGACCGCCGCGGCCCCGGCCACCCTGCGCGTCCGCCTCGACGGCGAGATCGGCTTCATCCAGATCCACCGCCCGGAGGCGAACAACACCCTCAACGCCGCCATGGTGCGGGAATTCACCGACGCCCTGGACCGCTTCCGCGAGTCCGCGAAAATCGTGGTGGTGGAGGGCCTGCCCGAGGTGTTCTGCTACGGCGCCGACTTCGGGGCCATCCAGAGGGATGTGGAGGGCGGCGACCCGCGCCCGGACGACCCGGGTCCGCTGTACGATTTGTGGCTGCGCCTGGCCACGGACCCTTACGTCTCCATCGCCCACGTGCGGGGCAAGGCCAATGCGGGCGGGATGGGCTTCGTGGCGGCCTGCGACCTGGTCCTCTGCGACGATAAGGCGGTATTCAGCCTGTCCGAGATCCTGTTCGGGCTTCTGCCGGCCTGCGTGATGCCCTTCCTGATCCGGCGGGTGGGCCGCTCCCGGGCGAATTACATGACGCTCATGAGCCAGCCCGTGGCGGCCAAGCAGGCGCTGGAATGGGGCCTGGCGGATGCCTGCGAGGAGAACAGCGAGAACCTGCTGCGCCGCCATCTGCTCCGGTTGCGGCGCCTCAACCGCACCGCCATCGCGCGGCACAAGCGCTACCTGGGCGGGCTGCAAGGCTCCCTGGAGGATTGCCGGGCCGGAGCGCTGGCCGCCAACCTGGAAGCGTTCTCGGATCGGGACAACCTGGGGAAAATCGCCAGGTACGTGAAGACGGGCAAATTCCCGTGGGAAGGAGATTGACCATCAACGACGTGATCGAACTCACCGAGCCGGAGCCGGGCATCATCCAGCTCCGGATGCAGGACAAAGCCAGCAAGAACACTTTCTCTCCGGAGCTGACCCGGGGCCTGGTACGGGCTTTCGCCGAAGTGGGCCGCAACCCGCATTGCAAGGCGGTGATCTTCACCGGGTACGGGAGCTATTTCGCCAGCGGCGGGACCAAGGAAATCCTTCTGGAGCTGTTCGAGGGTCGGGCCAAGTTCACGGACACGGATTTGTACAGCTTGGCCCTGAATTGCCCCGTCCCCGTCATTTCGGCCATGCAGGGCCATGCCATCGGGGGCGGCTTCGTAATGGGCCTGTTCGCCGACTTCGTGGTGCTCAGCCAGGAGAGCATCTATACCACCAACTTCATGAAATACGGTTTCACGCCGGGCATGGGGGCCACCTTCATCCTCCCGCAGAAGCTGGGCATCGGCCTGGCGGAAGAGATGATGCTGGCCGCGAGGAACTACCACGGGGAAGAGCTGCGGAAGCGCGGCTTCCCTTTCCCGGTGCTGCCCCGCGAAGGGGTGATGGCCCATGCGCTGGAGCTGGCGCGATCCCTGGCCGAGAAGCCACGGCTCTCCCTGATCACCTTGAAGGATCACCTCGTGGCCCATCTCCGTGCAGGGCTGCCCGAGGCCATCGACGCCGAGGTGGCGATGCACGAGAAGACGTTCCACCAACCCGAAGTGCGGCAACGCATCCAAACCCTGTTCGGGAATTGACGGAGGCTTGGATTACCATGGGCAGACGCATCGTATTCATGTTTTCGGGACAAGGCTCCCAGTATTACAAGATGGGCGACGAGCTTTACCGGAACCATCCGGGCTTCCGCCGCCATATGGATCGATGCGAGGCCATAGCCCGGCCGCTGCTCCTTGGGTCCATCACGGAAATCCTGTACCGGGGCAAGGGCAAGGGCGATCCCTTCGAGCGCCTGTTGCACACCAATCCGTCCCTGCTGGCCATCCAATACAGCCTGGCCCAGGTGCTGACGGAATCCGGCATGCCTCCCGATTACCTGCTGGGCTATAGCCTGGGGGAAATCACCGCCGCGGCCGTGTCGGGAATGATGGACCTGGAGGATGCCTTCCGCCTGGTGATCGGCATGGCCCGCCTCGTCGAGGAGAAGACGCCCCCGGCCGAGATGATGGCCATCCTGGACGCGCCGGAAATCCTGGAGGGATTCCCCGCGCTGCCTCCGGATTGCTGGATCACGGGAACGAATTTCGCCAACCATTTCGTGATGGCGGGACTCCCCGGATCCATGGGCGAACTGGCGCGGATGCTGGCCGGCGGGAACCACGTCTTCCAGAAGCTTCCGGTGAAGCATGGGTTCCACACCCGGCTCATCGATCCCATCGCCGCCGAGTTCCGGGCCCTGGCCGCGGGGTTCACGCTCCGCCGTGCCGGCATCCCCATCGTCTCCTCCTCCCGGCGCTGGGTGCTCCGGGAGCCGGACACCGACTTTTTCTGGCAGATCATCCGCAATCCCGTGGAATTCGATCTGACCGTCCAAGGCTTCCTGGAAACCGGGGACTTCCTCTTCATCGACGTCGGGCCCAGCGGCACCCTGGCCACTTTCCTCAAGTACCTGCTGCCTCCCGGCTCACGCTCGGTGGCCCTGCAGATGATGAACCAATTCGGAAAGGATTTGAGCTCGCTCGAGAAGCTGAACGGGACGCTGGGCGAGCTCGCGGAAAACACCGTCAAAACCATCGGGAGGAATTGAGATGAAAGCGTACATGTTCCCCGGACAAGGATCCCAGCGCAAGGGAATGGGCGAATCCCTGTTCGACGAGTTTCCGGAGCTGACCCGGAAGGCCGACGAGGCGCTGGGCTACTCCATCAAGGAGCTTTGCCTCCAGGACCCGGAGCAGAAGCTGAACCAGACCCAGTACACCCAGCCGGCCCTCTACACGGTGAATGCCCTATCCTACCTGAAGAAGATCCAGGGCGGGGAGCGGCCCGACTACCTGGCCGGGCATAGCCTCGGCGAGTACAATGCCTTGCAGGCCGCCGGCGCCTTCAGCTTCGAAACCGGCCTGGCCCTGGTCCGGAAGCGGGGCGAATTGATGGCCCACGCCAAGCCCGGGGCCATGGCCGCCGTCATCAACTGCCCCGAGACCCGCATCCGGGGAATCCTGGCCGAATGGAACCTGGAGAACGTCGACATCGCCAACCTGAACGCCCCCAACCAGATCATCATTTCCGGGCTCAAGGAAGACGTGGCCAAGTCCCAGGAATATTTCGAAAAGGTGGATGCGAAGTTCATCCCCCTCAACACCAGCGGCGCCTTCCATTCCCGGTTCATGCGCGAATCGGCGACCGAGTTCGGGCATTTCGCCCAGGGCTTTGAATTCGCGGCCCCGGCCGTGCCGGTTGTCGCCAACGTGACGGCCAGGCCTTATGAGTCCGGGAATATCCTCCAAAACCTGATCGAGCAAATCGCCAGCCCGGTGCGTTGGACCGATTCGGTGCTCTTCCTGCTGGACCAGGGCGTAATGGCGTTCGAGGAACTGGGCGTGGGGGATGTCCTCACCAAGCTGGTGGCCAATATCAAGCGTTCCCGGAAGCCTTCCGCCCCGGCCGATTCCTCCGCACCGGCTTCCACCCCTGCGCCGGCGCCCGCCGAAGCCCCATCCGCCCCCGCGGAGCCGGCGGCGAGCGGGACCAGGGAGCTTGTGGACGTTTGGAACCGGAAATACCCCGTGGGAACCCGGGTGACCTCGGAACTCTATGACGGCGAATTGCGTACCCGCACCGAGGCCCTGATCCTGTTCGGCCATCGCGCGGCGATATATATTGACGGCTACAACGGATATTTCGATCTGCGTGAACTCAAACCCGTCGCCTAGGCGGCGAGGAAGGAATCGGAGAATGATAGGCATCATGAAACGAATCGCCATGGCCGGCCTGCTGTCCCTCGCCTGTTCGGGCCGGGCGGAGGAGGATTGGCAGCTCAAGAAGGACAAGCGCGGGATCAAGGTGTACACCCGTCCGGTGGCGGGCGCCAAGGTGAACGAGCTCAAGGCCACCATGCGGATGCGGACCAGCGTGGACCGCCTGCTGGCGGTGTATTTGGACCCCGCCAAGGCCACCGCATGGGTCCCGAGTTGCGAGAAGGCGAGGCTGGTGGAACGCAAGGGCGACAGTTCCGAGAGCGTCTATCACATGATCAACAATCCCTGGCCCATCAGCGATCGGGATTATGTCCTACGCTCCGTCGTGACGCGGAACCCGGAAACCGGGGAGGCCGTGATCGAATTCAACGATGTCAAGGACGCGCCCGCGGAGAAGTGCTGCGTGCGCATGGGCATGGTCAAGGGATCCTGGCATCTCGTGCCCGAGGCGGACGGCCACGTCATGGTGACCTACCGGTACCATTTCCATCCCGGCGGCGGATCGCTCCCGCCGATGTTGAACATGTCCCTGCCCATCCTGGCCAACGAAACCTTGTCCCGGCTGAACGCGCTGGCCGCCAAGGAAAGCCCCGCGGAGGCCGACACCGTGCGCCGCGTCGAATCCAAAGAATGACGCAAAGCCCGCGTGTGGTGGTCATGCGCATGTCCCATGCATGGCTGGTGAACTACAACTACCTGGTGGTCGATCCGATCACCCGTTCGGCCGTGCTCGTGGATCCGGCCTGGCACGAGGATATCATCGAGAACGCCCTGGCGGAGGCGCAAGCCCGCCTGTGCGGCATCTTGCTCACCCATTCCGATCCGGATCACACGCACCTGGCCAGGCCCTTGGCGGCCCGGCATGCCTGTCCGATCTGGATGTCCAAGGCGGAGATCCAGGTCTCCGGGTTCAGCGATGAAAGGCTGGTGGGCATCGATCCCGTCCCATGGGAAGTCGGGGCGATGCGGGTCGAGCCCATCTCCACGCCGGGGCATTCGGCCGGGAGCACCTGCTTCCAGATCGGGGACAACCTTTTCACCGGGGACACCCTGTTCGCCGAGGGCTGCGGCCTATGCCCCGACCCGGAGGCCGCGCGGACCATGTTCCGCAGCCTGGAAAGGCTCAAGGCCCGGCTCGGCCCGGCCATGCGCATTTTCCCGGGCCACAGTTATGGCAAGCCGGTGGGCCAGGAATTCGCGCAGGTGCTGAAGTACAACATCTACCTGCAATTCGACGACGTGGAGAAATTCGTGGCCTTCCGCATGCGCAAGGTCCAGGACAAGTCCCGCTTCTTCGCTTTCTCTTGAGAGCATGAGGAAATCGGGCGGAAAAAGCCGACACAAGGAGACAAGCCCATGACGAAAGACGACGTGTTCTCGGTGGTGAAGAAATCCATCCTGCAAATCCTGCCGGACGTCGATCCGGAGCGGATCGACATCGGAGGCCAGTTACGGGACCTGGGCGCGAACTCCATCGACCGCATGGAGGTGGTCACCATCAGCATGGAGGAGCTGGGCGTGAAAATTCCCCTGGTGAGCTTCGCCAAGGTGGCCAATATCCAGGACCTGGTGGACGTGCTCGACGCCAACCTCGAAAATTGAGCCTCCGCTTCTCCGCAAAGGCGCCCCCGTGAACGCCGTCAGAATCACCGGCATGGGAGTGGTCTCGTCGATAGGAACCGACGTGCCCGCCTTCGCCGCGTCGCTGCGCGCCGGCAAAGCCGGCTTCGCGCGGGGGGCCGCCCGGCCCGACGCCGTCCTGCCCGTCGCCGCCGAGATCGGTCCCCTGGCATTCAAGGAAGAGCTGTCGCGCCGCGTGGAGCTGCCCGAGGCCTGCCGGCGCGCCGCGCTGCGGCTGGGGCAGCGGGCGCCCTTCCCGGTGCAGGTGTCCATCCTGGCGGCCCTGGAGGCATGGCAGGCTGCCGCCCTGTTCGGCTCGCGCCCCGGGCCGGAACGCATCGCCCTGGTGGTGGCCGGGCAGAATACGACCCAGAATTACCAGTACGGCCTGGTCTCCAAGTTCAGGGCCAATCCCGAATACCTGTCGCCCCGCTACGGGCTGGAATTCCTGGAGACCAACCAGGTCGGCATCCTGAGCGAACTGTTGGGCATACGCGGCGAGGGGTTCGTCACCGGCGGCGCCTCGGCCACCGGGAACGTGGGGCTGGTCAAGGGAATGCAGATGATCCAGGCCGGCGCCGCCGATCTATGCCTGGTGGCCGGCGTGGTGGCGGATCTTTCCCCCATGGACATCCAGGGGTTCCAGACCATGGGGGCCATGGGCGCCACGGCGGGGAAGGCTTTCGCGGATCGGCCGGAGCTTGCCTGCCGCCCCTTCGATTCCCGGCATGAAGGCTTCATCTACGGGCAGGCCGGCGCCTGCATGGTCCTGGAGTCGCAGGCCTCCGCGTCCCGCCGGGGCGCGCTTCACCTGGCCACCCTGCGCGGCGGCTCCATCGTCCTGGACGGCAACGCCTCCTCCGATCCCAACCTGGACGGGGAGATGCGCGCCATGCTCGCGGCGCTGGAGCGCGCGGGGATCGCGCCCGCGGAGGTCCAGTACGTGAACGCCCATGGCAGTTCCTCTCCGTTGGGCGATGACACCGAGGCCGAGGCCATCGGCCGCGTGCTGGGAGAAAGGACCTCCGAGGTCTGGGTCAACGCCACCAAGGGCCTGGCCGGGCATTGCCTGTATTCGGCGGGCGTGGTGGAGGCAGTGGCCACCGTCGTGCAGATGCGCGGGGGCTTCCTCCATCCGAACCGTAACCTGGAGGATCCGGTGCACAAGGGCCTCAGGTTCTGCGGGCCGGAGGCCGTTTCCGCGGACATCCGCCTGGCCCTGAGCAATTCCTTCGGGTTCGGCGGGATCAACACCTCCTTGGTCCTGGAGCGAGGGGTCCGGGATGGCCGGCGCCATGGCTAGGGTGGTATTCGTTTTCCTGGACGGCTTCGGGCTGGGGCCGGCGCATCCCGGGAACCCCATCTATGCCCATCGCATGCTGGAGCCGGTGATCGGCGCGCCCCTGGCCGCGGGCCTTTCCGTGTCCGCCCCGGACCTGTTGGCGAAGGGCATCGATGCCTGCTTGGGCGTGCCCGGGCTTCCCCAAAGCGCCACCGGCCAGGTCGCCCTGTTCACGGGCATCAACGCGGCGATGCTCCTGGGTCACCACTTGCCGGCTTATCCTTGCCCGGTACTGCGCGCCGAGCTGGGACGGAGCAACCTGTTCCTGGAAGCGCTCCGGGCCGGCAAGACCGCCACCTTCGCGAATGCCTATCGCCCCCAATACCCGGAGATGGTGCGCGCCGGCCTGGTCCAGGACTCGGTCACCACCGTGGCCTGCCGCGCTGCGCGCCTGCCCCTGCGCGGCCTCGAGGATGGCGCCTACTCCGAGGCCGTATTCTGGGACATCACCGGGAAATCCGCGCGCCAGGCGGGCATGGACCTGGAGGAGATTTCCCCGGAGGCAGCCGGCGCCGTGGTGGGAACCCTGTCGCGCCGCTACGATCTGGTGGTGTTCGAATCCTTCCTTCCCGACCTCATCGGCCATGCCCGGCATGCAGGGCGGGCCGCGGAGTTCGGCGAGGTGGCGACCCGTTTCCTGGCGGCCCTGGCCGAGGACCTGGCCGGCGAGGCCACTTTGGTGCTGACCAGTGACCATGGGAACATGGAGGATCTTTCCACCGGCTCGCATACCCGCAATCCCGTGCCGCTCATCGCGCGCGGCCCGGAGGCCCGCCGCTTCGCCGCCGCGGAGTCCATCGCCGACGTGACCCCGGCCATCCTTTCCGCCCTGGCCGCATGATCCGCCTCTTCGCCGTCCCGGGAGCGGCCCGGCTCGACGCCGCCGAGTACGGATTTTTCCTCGGTATCGCCTCGGCCCCCCGGAAGGCCCGCGCCCGGCGCTTCTTCCGCCGCGAGGATGCCTGCCGGTGCCTTATCGCCGAGGCCTTGCTCCGCCACGGCTTCGCCGCCCTGACCGGCCGGGACATGGACGGCGCCTCCCTGCAAACCGGTGCCTACGGCAAACCCGCCCTTCCCGGCGACGGTCCGCATTTCAATTTGTCCCATTCGGGGGATTGGGTGATTTGCGGCTTCGCCGCCGAGGAGATCGGCGTCGATATCGAGGCCCATCACGACGTGCACGCGGGCCTGGCGGAACGGTTCTTCTCGCCGGCGGAGCAAGCCTGGCTTTCCCAGGTTCCCGGCGCGGATGCGGCCCGGAAAAGGTTCTTCGATGTCTGGTCCTTGAAGGAGAGCTACATCAAGGCCTTCGGCCGGGGCCTGGCCTGCCCGCTGGAATCCTTCTCCTGCCTCCCGGACGGAACCGACGGGGCCGCGCGGCTGCAACGGGCGGATGCGGATCTTCCCATGCGCCATCTCCGCCTGCTGGAACTCCACCCGGGGTATTCCGCCGCCCTATGCACCGTCGCGGAGGCTTCGGCGCCCGACCCGCAAATTCTCAAACCCGCCGGGCTGGCCGAATCCCTGCGCCGGCTTGAGAAGTTGATCCCGGCCGGAGGTCCAGGGTGACACATGTAAGCGGTACTTGAACCATCGGGAATGCGGTTTCCTGTCAAACAATCTTCGAGTGAGGTCAAATCATGGGCAAACTACTCAACAAAGTCGTAGTGGTTACGGGCGCTTCCAAGGGCATCGGCGCGGGCATCGCCAAGCGCGCGGCCGCCGAGGGCGCCAAGGTCGTCGTCAACTACATGAGCAGCCGTGAAGACGCGGAGCGCGTGGTTTCGGAGATCAAGGCCAAGGGCGGCAGCGCCGTGGCGGTGCAGGCCGACGTGGCCAAAGCCGAAGACGTGAAGCGGCTGTTCGCCGAGACGAAGCGCGCCTTCGACCGGCTCGACGTCTTGATCAACAATGCCGGCCTGTACGCATATTCGCTGCTGGAGCAGGTGACGGAGGCCGAGTTCACGCGGATGTTCCACATCAACGTGCTCGGGCCGATCTTGGCGACGCAAGAAGCGCTCAAGTATTTTGGAGCCGAGGGCGGCAACGTGATCAACATCAGCTCGGTGGCGAGCGAATCGGCGCCGCCGGCTTCGACCCTCTACTCGGCCAGCAAAGGCGCGCTCGACGCGGTCACGCGCGTGCTCTCCAAGGAGCTCTCGACCCGTAAAATCCGCGTGAACACCATCGCCCCCGGCGGCGTCGAGACCGAGGGCACCGCGGCCTTCATCAGCGCGGGCTTCTTCAAGCAGACGGTCGGGCAGACGCCGCTAGGCCGCCTGGGCAAGCCCGATGACATCGCGCGCGTCGCGGTTTTTCTCGCCTCCGACGAATCGGGTTGGCTCACCGGCGAGCGTCTGAGAGCCAGCGGCGGGCTTCGCTGAGCGAACGGAAAAGGGGTTGGATTTCCCCGCCCCCTCGAATGGACTTCGCTGTCCAGGAGCCGAAAAGATATGCGCGTTGTCCATTGCGCATTGCGATGCGATTGTTCATTGGCACGTTCCCGCTCCCGTCAACGTCTTGTAATCGATTACGCGCTGCAGATCATTCCAGAAATTCTTATACGTAACATAAGCGTTCGGCATCATTTTCGGTGATTCGCAAACAACGTAGCTGCTGGTCTGGAAGTTGCTGAAGCTTTCGAAAGTAAGGCGAGAACCCGCCACGCCGGCGTCACGCGCGACGTGGCACGTTCGGCATGATTTCGCGAAGACGTTGCGATATCCGTCCTCATTGCCGGCCCATCCGCCGGGGACAGTCGTTTGAGAAGGCTTCGTTCCCGGGCCATACCCTCCCGGATACCAATTATTGATCAGCTCCTTAATCGAACTGGTGCTTGGCTGAACATCGTGCACCATCTTATTGAGCGAGGCGAACGCGGTGAGCTCGCTGTTCGTGAGATTGTTGCTCTCGGCGCTCGGTGGGTAGTCCCATGAACGGCCGCCCGAGTATTTGAACGATTGCAGGTCGAATTCGCGGAAGCGGGCGTTCGTCGTGTTATTGGAAATATTGTCATAATTGCCGCCATGGCAGACAAGGCAAAGGTGCGGCACCGATTTCGGGCCGAGACCGTCGAGATCGGCAAATTTCAATTTTCCCGCTGCGGCAGGGTCTCCACCCCCGTAGACATAGAAGCGGACGCGCTGCTCGGGGCTTTCCGAACTTTTGTACTCCATCGCGACCGTAGCTCCGCGTTTCGTCAAGTCCGGGGTCGACGCCGCGTCCGCATTGGCGGAACTCTGATCGGGCGATCCGTAGTTCGTAACGTAACAGGCCAGGTCGCTTCCGGTCGTCTTGCAATTCATATCACGGCCAAAGCCCAGATCGTTGAAATTGAGATAGGTCGCCTTTGTTCCTCCGCTGCCGTCGTTGTTGAATCCGTGATTGGTCCACCACGCGCGGAGATTCGGATTTGTCGCGTTACCGGGATCGAGAGTGTTGTAGTAATCGGTCGCCACCTGTTCGCCGTTGGCCGGAAGGAACTGTCCGAACGGGCCGGTAAGAAACGCAGGCCTGCCGGTCGCGTCGATATCGCCGTAGTATGGCAGATCGATCGGGTCGCGCTCAAGGGTTATGACCTCGCCGCATTCAGCATAAGGATATTCGGGCCAGAGATTCGCTCCGGTCATCTTCGGTCGTGGTGCATCGGTGTTGATCACATTGTTCAGCAAAACCACTTCGGTGCCGCCGTGCGTCCCTCGGAGCTCCAATCTCAAAGTGTTGGAAGGCGGGGCGGGTGGCGCATAGGGAATACGGAAAATCGCGTGGTATGGACCGCCGACGATCGGCGTTTCCTTGACCTGTACCGCCGTGCCGCCATAAGAGACATAGGCGCGCATTACGAGATTGGTCCAGCCCGCCAGCGATGCCCCGAGCTCGAATCGGACGCACGTCGACTGAGCGGGATCATTTCCCGCGACGTCCATATTGAGGGTGGAGAAGTGCTTGGTAAGGCCGACGTACATCGGGCCCTGGGGTGTGCTCTTCAGCGTCGCCTGGCCCTCCTCCACCCATATGCCGCGCGCTTCATCGTAAGACCACATGGAGATTGTGGATTTTGCGGAGGCCTGTTGTTCCGCAGGCACCGGAATGCGGACTTCGGCGGTGCTCCCGGCCTTTAGGTTGAGGCTGCGGCCCGCCTTGTCGCGGAATTGCGCATAGAGCGCGCCGTAACTGAGTAACTCGACGGAATTGCCCGTGCGGTTGACCGCGCGATAGTCGCCCGGCAGTGAGCGCCGGGCGGGGTTCAAAGTCGCGAACTGCACCGTGACCGGACCCCGGGACGGTTTCTGATTGGAATCCACAAGCGCTCCCGCCGGAAGGATCAGGCGAGCACCGACATGCCTGCAGGGGAGCGAATCAGTGTTCGTCGAATTCGTGCGCCGTCCTTGGCCGGGCAAGCTCGTCGGCGTTTCCTTATCGGTACCGCATGGCCCGCTGCTTTTGTCGTCGGTGACGTCGATGACAGCGGCCGGATTGTGAGTAGTGCTCTGAACGCGGATCAGCTTGTACGTTTCACTCGTGGCCGACTTGTCCCAGGCACGAGAGAGAAGTGCGAAGTTTTGATGCTTTATGTTCAGCACATAACGTTCGGGCGATGACGCCGCAGCGGTCGTGATGTTGAACCATCCCTGATCATTGGTCGTGACAACGGCCCCGTTGACCGAAACCTCGGCGAGGGCGACGGGCTTCATAGTCGTTTCATCGATTGCACGTCCCGAAAAGACGACGCCCGCTCCTCCAACCGGCATGTCAAAGCGCTTGAACGCATAGCCGCCTTTGCCGTCGCGCGCCATCAGATACAATGTATGCAAGCCCGAACTCGTCGCGACCGTCCAGTTCTGCTGGGCTGTGTTCGTCCCCGAAATGGATCCGGATCCACCGAGAGTGCGCCAGAGGTAATTGATCCCGTCGCTTTCCGCATCACGTACGACCGCTTCGACCTTGATCGTGGCGCCTGCAGCGGTGCGGGTTATCCCCTTCCCGCCGGCGAACGCGGCGATTCCCGTAATCTTCGGCGCATGATTCGGCAGCGTGAGATTTGTTTTCACGGACGCGTTCCCGAGCGATGCCGAGGATTCCTGTCTCGCCTTTTCACAGCTTGCCCTCACCATGTAGCCGCCCGCCTTCAGACCCGCAAACACATATTCGCCTTCGGTGTTCGCACGAATGGCGGGCCTTACGAGTTTTTTGGACGCGTTGTAAAGCAATACGCTCGTCGAGACGTCGAGCCCGAAGAAGGGGTCGCTTACCCAACAGGATAGGCCATCTCCAGTAACCACCTTTCCATAGATTAAGCCATTCGGGGCGCCGACAGGTACGACCTGGAGATAGATCGCTTCCGATGTCACAATGAAACCCTTGCCGCAGCCGGGACCGATTCCCGGCACGTCCCAGCAGACGGTGTACGTACCCGGTGACGGAGCCTGCAGATAAAACTTGCCGTCCAGTTGAGTCTTGACTTTGCCACCCGCCTTTCCGGAGGCAGTGTTGCGCAGGAATATATCGATGTCGGGCAACTCGATTTTCCTGTTTGCGATGGCTACCGAGGTTGCAGCCGTCGTATCGATGATCAGCGTAAGCGTTCCGGAGACCTGGGCCGGCTTATAGCGAATTGGCGTTAGCGTTGTAACGGAATGCAACTTACTCGTCAGGAGCGAGTCTGCCGTGAAGGTGAAAGATTGGCAAATGATGACGATAAGAAACATGCGAATATGAATTCGATTCATGGTGAGCACCAATTCTCCCCCTTGGCATCAATCAATAACACATTGATTTGCTTTCGCGGATCAGGACTTCAAGCATAGTCAAATCGAATTAAATATCACAACAATAAATTCAACGGACCGCTTTAAGAAATTTCAACCAAACCCATCGATTATATACATGCCCCCATTTCACCTGCATCTCTAATTTCGGCAAGATCGCTATGCCGTATATCCATTTACCCTTCGACTGGAATTGTCGGAGTATATTTGCACCAAATAGAATCGCCCGAAGAGCATGGGCGACATCCATATCCCATCTTCCGGGGATGCATTGTACAACCGCGAGGAGGCGAGAACATGCCCGTGCCGATAGAACCCAATGCACCAGACTCCTTGTCCGCGGCCGACCTCGCTCCCCGGAAAACTCCCGTCCATCCCAGTCCGCAGGATTGGCGCGATCAGATTCTGTATTTCCTGCTTCCGGATCGGTTTTGCGATGACGCGGAAGCGGCGCGGCCGAAATATTCCTTTTCCAATCCTCCGGCCACCGCCCCGAAAGCCGCCTGGATGGCGGGAGGAAAAGGTTTCCAGGGAGGCACTCTCAAGGGTATCCGGAGCAAACTCGGATATTTACGGGACCTGGGCGTCACGGCCCTGTGGATCGGCCCCGTGTTCAAGCAAAGGGTGGACCTGGAAACCTACCATGGATACGGCATCCAGGACTTCCTGGAAGTGGATCCCCGTTTCGGGACGCGCCAGGAACTGCGCAATCTGGTGGACGCGGCCCATGACCTGGGCATATACGTGTTGCTGGACATCATTTACAATCATTCCGGCAATAATTGGTTTTACGACCAAGGGGGGCATCCGGCCGGCATGGCGGACTACCGGTACGAGCCGCCCCGCCCCATCCACGGCTGGCGTTCCGAGACGGGTACCAGCGTACCGCAGATCACGAATCGCGAACAAGGGGTATGGCCCCGTGAGTTCCAGGGACACGATTGGTACACCCGAGCGGGCAAAATCGGCAATTGGGATCCGCAGTCCTGGGAAAACCCCCTTGATCCCCGGAACGAATTCCGGCGCGGAGACTTCTTCGATTTGAAGGATTTCCAATTGAACGAGTTCGAGCCCCGGCACAAGGACGTGCTCAACGCCCTAATCAAGGTCTACCAATATTGGATTTCCCTGACCGATTGCGACGGCATCCGGGTGGACACGGTCAAGCACGTGCCCTTCGAGGCCTCGCGCAATTTCTGCGGGGGCATCCACGAATTCGCCGAGTCCATCGGCAAGGAGAATTTCCTCGTGCTCGGGGAAGTCACCGGCGGATCGGAAATGTCGAAAGCCTACCTGGACATTTTCGGGAGGAACCTGGACGCGGCTATCGATCTGGGCGGGCCCATGGACACCCTGGCCAATTTCGCGAAAGGCCTGGGCGACGGACCGGAAGCGTATTTCCGGCAGTTCGGGGGGCACGACGCTCTCGGCAGCCATAGGGAGGTGGGGCGATACCACGTTTCCATGTTCGACGACCACGACATGATCTCCAGGGATCCGAAGGGCCGCATCTGCCATGGCAACGCGTCCCCGTTCCGGTTCCTCCAGGCCGCGCATGCAGTAGGCGTGCAATTGACCTGCCTGGGCATACCCTGCATCTACTACGGCACCGAGCAGGCCTTCGACGGCGGGGAAAGCTATCACGATGCGTCCTTGGAAGCGCTCGAAGACGGAAAGCCTCCCTTCCGGGACCGCTACGTGCGCGAGTCCATGTTCGGAGGAACCTTCGGAGCCTTCCAGACCTCCGGCTTGAGCTTCTTCGATCCCGGGCATCCCGCCTATCGGCGCATAGCCGCCATCGCCAGCGTAGTGAAACGCCGGGACAAGGTGGGAAAAGCCCTGCGCCGCGGGCGCCAATACCCGCGCGAGGTGCAATTCCTCGCGCACCGGGGCTATCTTCCTCCGGTAAAGGGAGAGCTTGTCGCCTGGTCCCGGATCCTTTTCGATCAGGAGGTGCTGGTGGCTCTCAACACCAACGGGGAAGCCCCCCGGGGCGGGTTCGCGACGGTGGATTCCGGACTGCATCCCCCGGGATCGAGCTTCCGGATCCTGTACCGGAGCGATTGGAGCGATGCGGAATTGGCGGTTCTTCCTGTTGGCCGGACTCTGCCGGTGATCCAGGATGGAAACCGGGCCGTGGTCCGCTTGGATTTGCCCGAGGCCGGGATGATTATCCTGGCCTGAGGCGTGTCGCATGCATTGTCCAAACCTTCGCCGCAATTGGGAGAGCGGTTTTCGGCTTTTTGCTACCTTTGGCAAGGGCACGCGGCAGGCAAGAGGAATTATCAATGCCAGACATGAGGATACAACTATCGGGATTATGGGTTTGCCTCTTCTTAACCTATCTATTGGGTGATGTGATGCGCATCTTCGTTGGTGATGCAATGCCCGGCAAAATTCAAGGGATGCAGATTACGCAAGCGATGGCATTGGGGATAGCCGCGTTCATGCTTATTCCCATCGTCATGGTCTACCTATCGTTAACGCTGCCCTTTGCCGTCAATCGATGGGCGAATATCGTTGTTGCCGTTGTGTTCTTTGTCTTTAACGCTATTGGATTACCGGGTTATCCATCGGCTTTTGACAAGTTCCTGATCGTCGTCGGACTTGTGTGGAATATCTTGACGGTAATAAATGCGTGGAGGTGGGAAATCAACTGACTCGTGGTGGTGGGCGCGCGGGAAAGGTCCCGGCTCGGGCGGTTCCTGCCGGGAAGCGCATCTACCGCCGTCGCCCTCCCTGCGCCCTGCACGGTGGAGGTGACGCGGTCGCCTCTGCCTGACGGCGGTTGAAGGGGAAATAATCCATAAACCGGCGTCACAGGGACATCAGGAACTTCTGGGCATGCCGATGATGGCCGACCCGCAGCTCCAGGAAATACATGGTCTTTTCGCGCAGTTCGCCCTCCAGGTCCAGGGTATGGTATCCCGGGCTCCTGGTCACCGGTCGGCCCCGGCCGATCAGGTTTCCGCGGGCGTCGAAGATCCGGTATTGCAAGTCCGCCGCTTCGGGCAGGGCGACGTCCAGGACGGCGCTCCGGGCCTCGAACCGGACGCGCGCCGAGAACGCCGTGGGGATGCCCGGCAATGCCTGCTTGTCGGTCCGCATCGGCATGGGAGCGGGCGCGGCCTTCATCGATGCGCCGGCCTTGGCCAGCGGGCTCCCGGCGCTGATGGTGATATTGGCTCCCTCATCGACCCGGAATCCGGGGTTGAGGGTCGCGCCGGGCGCCTGCAACCGGCCCTCCGAACCGCCCTGGAAGACCACGTTCCCGCTGGTGCTGATCCCGTTGATAGCCACTATGTCCGCAAATTGCTGGTTTCCGATAGTCAGGTTCTGGACCGTGGCGGAGGATTGCGGCGCGCGGAACCCCGCCACGTCGTCCCGCCGCTCGTTGTGGACCCGGGTGCAATTGGCAGTAGCGGCGGTGCCCCGGGGGGCGCCCAGGTGGGTCATGTCGGGGTTTGAAAAAAACCTCTGGCGGTTCTCCCCGTAGGACATGACCGTGGTCCACTCCGGTTCCGTTCCCGGCGGATCGAACCGGTAGCCATGGCCGTAAGCGTAAGGGACATTGGTGGGATCGTTCGCGAGATCATGGCGGCAGCCGAACAGGTGGCCGGTTTCATGGGCCGAGGAATAGGTGCTCTGCACCCGGTCCCATTCCACCACGAAGAAGGCGAAGGCGGCATTGGCGCCGATGCCGTCGTTGGGTCCGGTGCAGTTGTTGGCGCTTGAGACGCAGGATACCGAACCAGAATAGCTCGCGTCCGTGAGGAGGAAGACCACGTCGGCGGCATAGAGATCGCGGAGGACGTGGACCTCATCCATGAATCCGTCATTGGTGATCCGGAGGCGGTTGACGTCGGTGGTTATGCTGCCGGACTCGTTGTAATTCACCCGGACGATGCCGGCCAACTCCAGGGAAGGCATGGCGACGCCGGGGGCCGGGCTGTTGGCATATATCTGGTTGACCGTCGTGATGGCCCAATCCCTCACGAAGGTCCGCAGGGTGGACGGCAAGGCGGCTTCGACGGCCGGCGTATAAGCCACCAGGACCCGGTAGGTCTGGGACTGCGCCGGGACGGAAAGCAAAAGCAGGGCCAGGGCGCCGAAAAACGCGCCTGCCCGCGACTGGAAGGGATGCCGATGCATGTTCATTCTCCTCGTTGTTGTTTTCCGTGCCGGGAAAGGGACGCACAGGCGTGCCGCACCGGCTAGTCTTCCTTGGGCAGCTTCTCGGGATCGATCTCGGCGATGACATGGACTCCCTCGCCGGCGGGATTGATGGTGTAGATGCGGCCGTCCAGCGCTATTCTTCCGCTCACGGACCCGTCCCTGATGAACAAGGTGACGTCGCTGCCGGGGGAGTTTTCCGCCTTGCCCAGCCGGATTTCCCTGGAACCGCCGGACTCCCCGGCCTCCTGGTTCTCCTGCTTCACCTGGTGGAAGAGGACCTTGACCTTCTTGTCCGGGAAAAGGTTGAGGAAAAGGGAGCTCTGCTTGAGCGCTTCGCCGTTGATCAGGGCCGCCTGGGTCCGGCTGACGTATGGCTTGGCCGCCAAGGTTTTGCGCATCGCCCGCTGCGGTTCGGCGGCCTTGGAGGCGGAGGCCGCGGCGGCCGGCAGGGGCAGGAAAAGGTCGGATTGGGCAAGGGCTTCCGCCGCGGGCAGGGAAACCAGGCCGGCGAACAGCAGGAGGCGCGGGCCGTGCAATCTTGATCGCTTCATTTCGAATCTCCTTTCATGGCGTGCAGGGAATGGCCGGAGCGAGCCGGCTTACCGGAACTTGGCCGAAAGCGCGCGGATCTTCTTATCCTGCTCGATGGCGTGCAAGGTCAGTTCCTCCACCTTCTTGAGGAGCAGCAGGTTCATCTCGGCCACATTGATGCCCTTGGTCTCCAGGTCCTTGGCGGGGGGGATCTCCGGCAGGTGCTTGTGCTTCTTCACGAAGCGCTCCACTTCCCGCAGGCTCATGGGCTTGTACTTCTTCTCGTCGAAGACGTAGTCGGGGGCGGCCATGCCCCCCGTCCCCACCGTGATCCTGTCGTTCGCATGGAGATCGCTGGCATACCAGCTTCCGTTCACGCCTCCGCTGCCCTCGCAGGTGAGCACGTCATAGACGTGGACGCCGCTGGTGGCGAGGCTGCCTTGCACCCACATGTGGCCGCTGGAACTGATGGAGGCTTGGATGGTGCCCGGGCTGGCTCCGGAGCGGAACTCGGCGATATTGCCGGAGGCGGAGGTATGCAATGCGTTCAGGGTGGGGGCGGTGGAACTGGTCCCGGTCAGGGTGAGCCGGTTGCGCACGTTCAGGAGGCCGTTCACGTCCAGCTTGGATCCGCTGACCGGCGCGGAAGTGCCCAATCCCACATTCCCCTCCACCAGGAGGCCGTTGGCGGGCGGGGTGACCGTGCTATTGCCCGAGTAGCCGGCCCCGATGGCGGCATTGCCTTCCACGTCGAGCCATCCCCTCACGTTCGCATTGCCGGTGAGGCCGATGCCCACCTTGGTGGACGTCGCTTGGGTGGTGATCTTGCCGCCATTGGAAGTGGTCCAGGTGTCGGCGAGGGCGGCCGAAAAGGCGCATAAGGCCAGGGCGGCGGCGGTCCCGGTCAGGCGGTGTTTCGGTAATCCGTGCATGGGAGTCCTTTCTTTTTCAATCGTTCAGAGGTCGGCCGGCCATCACAGGGAATCCCGCATGAGGACCGGCCCCAGCCGTGCTGGCTTCGGCTGTTTCTTGGATGCCGCAGCCGCTTGATTTGTCTCAGGAAATTTTTCAGCCGGCTCGCGGACCGTGCCAGTATGGGCACGCGCAGCTTCCACGGCACGGAAGGCCGCAGCTCCAGGCCGATGAGGAAGAGCATCATATTGAACGTCTTGTAATACAAGCTGGAAGATTCGAGTTTGGAGATATTTTCCAGGATCAAATGCTCAAGCGGCTTCAGCTCATCGAAATCGATATCCCACGAAAATGACCGGTAACCTAAGCCGGCATGCTCGATAAGTTCGATGGCATCATGCTCTATTTCTCCGACCCGTTCCGATCCGTTAGCACGGCCCCAAGGAAACCACCAGGTTGCCTACCTTATGGCCTTGATCCACGTGGCGATGGGCCTCGACGATATTTTCCAGGGGAAGCCGTCTTTGGATCACAGCCTTGTATTTGCCGGACGCGGCGAGTCCGCCCAGGAACCTCACGTCTTCGACCCGCTCGTCGGCGGGACCGGCGATGATCTTGCGGCCGGAGGTGAGTGAGACCCAGGGGATGGTCACCATTTCCGGCAGGCTGGCTTGCACCAGCAAAAGGCGCCCCCCGGGCTTGAGCGAGGACCGGCAACGGGCGAACGGGGCCGTGCCCGCAATGTCGGCGATGACGTCGTAGAGCTTGCCTTCGGCGGAGAAGTCGGTGAGGGCATAGTCGATGACGCGCCCGGCGCCCAGGGAGGAGACGAGCGCCGCGTTGGCGGCGCTGCACACGGCCGTGACATCGGCTCCCTGGTGCCTGGCCAATTGCACCAGCGCTGTGCCCACCGCCCCGGAGGCGCCGTTCACCAGCACCTTGTCGCCGGGAAGAACAGTTGCCTTGCGCAGGTAGGAGAGAGCGGTTGTCCCTCCGAAGGCGAGGCAGGCCGCCTCTTCGAAGGAAAGGCCGACCGGCTTAAGCGCCAGGGCCGCCGTCTCGGGGAGACATACGTATTCTGCGTGGCACCCCATGGCCAGGCCGCTGATGCCGAACACCGCGTCCCCGTCCTTGAATTTGGTCACGGCAATGCCGGTTGCCTCGACCACGCCCGCGAGCTCGGTGCCGAGGATCCGCCGGCGGGGACGGCGCACTCCAAAGACCAGGCGTGAGATGAGCTTGAAGCCTTTGGGCGTTCTCATGGCGCGCACCCGCGCGTCCGCGGAGGTTACCGTGGTGGCGTGGATGCGGACGAGAATTTCATGGTCCTTGGGCGACGGATTCTCCACCTCGGCCATGCGAACCACTTCTGGGGGGCCATACGCGTCGTAGACAGCGGCTTTCATGGAACTCCCCTCACGGTACCTCGGACTCTGCTGCCGGGAAAATATAGTCTGTTCGTTTGACAGGCTGTTGAAAAAACGGTTCGCAAGAGCATCGTGGGCTTTCGTGCCTCGGAAAATTGGAGTCGTGCCGCTCCATCTCCAGGCGCCCGTTCCGCCCAAAGAGGCGATCCAGTTGGACTTTCCCATGCCGCGCACGACGGTCAGGGGCCGGAGAAATATTGTTAAATTGCCGATCGTGGAAAAGGAGACGATATGAGAATTTTATGTGGGTTTATCCTTGCCTGCTGGTTTTCCTGCTTTGGGCCAGTGGCCCTCGCCGCCGATCCGTCCGCCCTTCCGGCGGCAGTGGGGACCTCCTCGTCCGAAGACGATCAATACGTACGAACCAAGCTCTCAACCCTGTGGACCGTGCAATCCCTGAATATCGTGGCCACGGATGTGCTCTCCTCCCTAATCCCGGGGTGGAGGGAGGAGTTGGAGCGTTTCGCGGGGGGAAAGGAGAATGTCAAATGGTACATGCTGGCGGGCACCCTGATTTATGAGATTCCTATCAGCATGATCTACTTTTCCCGATACCTGGACCGCGACGTCAACCGTTGGGCCAACGTGGGAGCGGCGGGAGTCACGGCCGCTCTCCTGGTGGGAGGTGGAAAAGAACCCCATTACATCGTCATGGCCACCATCGAGGTGATTACCCTGGCCTATATCGCATGGACGGCATTGCAATGGGAGTCTCCCTCCAAAACCCAGGCCTCCGCTCCTGCTCGCGTCGAAAGCCCCGCGGCGGGACTGCGGTTGCTTGCAGACCCGATTACCGGCGCCTGCGGCCTCGGCTACTCTTTCCGCTTCTGATCCGCTCCCTTCCCCGCCGGCTAACGGTTCCGTTCCATGGCTACAACAGCCCCATCGCTTCGGGCTTTCCGGACCAGACCCTGTAAGTGAATCCGTCCCTTTGTCGCTCCGTCTCGGGCCGGATTTCCATTCCCTGCTCGCCCGGTTCAAGGGGTGCCAACCAAAAAGCTTCCGATCAGGTCAGGCGCAATCCCTTTTCCAGCGAGGAACGGCGGAGTTCCTCCAAGCGGTTCCACGCCAACTCCAGGAAGGCGGCCGCGGGATAAAGGACGCGCCCTTCCACGTCATGTCCCGCCGTAGCGGCATCGGTTCCTCGATCCAAGGCTCGCCCAGGTTGCAGAGTGGGTTCATCCCATAGGGCATGCCCGGAAGGAGCTCGGCTTTGACGGTCGCGATGGCTTTCCGGACGCGGTCCATTTCCAATCCGGCGGTGCCGAAATCGGCCATGATAAGCCCTCCGGCTTGGACAAGCCTGGAGCCGCAAGGCCGTAAACACCATTGGGAATGGTGCTTGGATGCGCTTGTCATGGACATTGGACTTAGGGTCCGTTAAGAAATAAATGGATCAAAGGAGCCCCCAGATGGGGGTCAGATTGGCCCGATCGGATTGAGCAAAACCTGAGGCATAGCAGCGCTATGTCGAAGGTTTTGCGATTGACGATCGGGCCAAGATGGCCCTCAGATGGGCGGCGAACTGCTTCAGTTAT
>DATENA010000310.1:0-9545 GCA_035275285.1 Fibrobacteria bacterium
GAGAGATAGCCGCGCGCCACGCCCGCGGAATTGGCGTCCTGGCCGTCCACCCACAATTGCAACTTGGCCCCTCCGTCCTCCGGGCCGGGGCCCAGGGTGGGAGTCCCGGCGGGACCCGGGTTCATGCGGGTGGCGTTCTCCAACTGGCGCGAAAAGCCTTGGGGGATGATGATGCCCAGCTTCACCTTGCCGCGGTCCAGCATCCCCTTCAGATCGGATTCGGAAGCGGCGTTGCCGCGGAAATCGAACAGGGAGTTGTTGGCCACCGCCTGGATCATGGAGCGGCTGTCGGGGCCTCCGTCGTGATCCAGCACCGCCACCGGCGTATGCTTCACTTCCGTGGTGAGGGCGTAGCCCAGCACGATCATCTGCACCATGGGCAGCATGATCATCAGGCGCAGGCTGGTCTTGTCGCGCCTGAGCTGCTGGAACTCCTTGAGGACGATGACGCGGAACGGGTTCATAGCTTCACCTTGAACTTGCGGATGGCCACCGACATCAACGCGATCCCTTCCGCGCACAGGATCAGCAACGGAGCCCACAGCTCCCGCAGGCCCACTCCCTTGAGGATGACTCCCCGCACGATTTCCAGGAAATAGGTGGCGGGGATGATGTGGGAGATGATCCTGAGGGGCAGGGGCATGCTGATCACGGGGAAGATGAAGCCGGACAGGAGCACGGTGGGCATCATGGTGGCGCCCAGGGCGGCGAACATGGCATGCTGCTGGCGCTTGACCAGGGTGCTGATGAGCAATCCGATGCTGAGGGCCGTGAAGATATAGGCCAGGCTGCAAAGCCCCAGGAACCAGGGATTCCCGGCGATGCGCACCCCGAAGGCGATGCGGCCCACGGCCAGCACCAGGAACCCGTCCACGGCGGCCAGGAACACGTAGGGGATGATCTTGCCGACGATGATCTCCAGGGGGTGCAGGGGCGAGACCAGCAACTGGCCCATGGTGCCCAGCTCTTTCTCCCGCGCCACGGCCACGGAAGTGAGCAGGGCGGAGATCATGAGCAGGATGATCGCCATCAGGCCCGGCACGAAGAAGAGGGCGCTGCGCTGCTCCGGATTGTACAGGATCAAGGTGCGCAGATCGAGCACCTTGGGCTGCCGGGCGTTGAGCACTTCCAGGGTGGCGCCCATGAGCATGGGCTCGGCGGCGTTGCGGATGATGGTCCCCAGATTGGGATCGGATCCATCGATGAGGACCTGCACGCGGGCGCCCCCGGCGCGCCGCAGTTCCCGGGCGAACCCGGGCGGGAACCGGAACAGGGCCTTGATGCCGTGCAGCTTGAAGAGCTCCGCCGGATCGGAGGCGGCGTTCACGATCCCCTTGACCGCGAACAGTTGGCTGGCGTCGATCTTGTCCGCCATGGTCCGGGCTTCGGGGCCGGGGGAGGGGAGCTCGATCATGACCGGGATTTCCTTGGCGTCCGCGTTGAGGGCGTAGCCGTACAGGAACATCATCATCACCGGCATCACCAGCACCACCACCAGGGTCTGCCAGTCCCGGAGGATGTGCCGCACCTCCTTCAGGGCGATGGTCCGGATGCGGAGGCGCGACATCATGCCGGACCTCCCGCCGCCGCAGTATCCAGCGGAGCAGTGTCCGCCGGGGCGGTCCCGGCCGCCGGTTTGCGCTCCACCAGCTTGAGGAAGAGCTCATGGATGGTGGCGCGCCCGCTTTCCCGCTTCAGGTCCCGGGGCGTGCCCATGGCGGCGATGCGCCCGTCGATCATGATGGACAGGCGATGGCAGTATTCCACTTCGTCCATGTAATGGGAGGTGATGAAGATGGTGGTGCCCTGGGAGGAGAGGCGATGGATCAGGTCCCAGAAGTTGCGCCGGCTCACGGGATCGACCGATCCGGTGGGCTCGTCCAGGAAGAGGATTTCCGGGCGGTGCAGGTTGGCGCAGGCCAGGCTGAGCCGTTGCTGCCATCCCCAGGGCAGGGAGCCGGTCACCCGCCCGAGCAGCGCGTCCAGGCCCAGGAAGGCGGACATGTCCCGGATGCGCTCCTGCAACGCCTTCTTATCCAACCCGTACAAGCGCCCGTATAGAGCCAGGTTCTGTTCCACGCTCAGGTCCGGATAGAGGGAGAACTTCTGCGACATGTACCCGATGCGCGTGCGGATCTTTCCGCTTTCCTTGAGGATGTCGAACCCCGCCACCGTGCCCCGGCCGGAGGTCGGCTGCAGCAGGCCGCAGAGCATGCGGATGGCCGTGGTCTTGCCCGCGCCGTTGGCGCCCAGGAACCCGAACACTTCGCCTTTGGCCACGGCCACGTCGATGCGGTCCACCGCCGTGAAGGCGCCGAAGCGTTTGGTGAGTTGCTCCGTGCGGATGGAATACTCCATCAGGTTACCGCCCGCGTTTCCGATCCGGGCTTGGCGGCCGGTCCGGGCGGAAGGGTCATTTTCCCCGAGAGCAACGCGAAGAAGCAATCTTCCAGGGTCGGTTCGATGAGGGTGACGTTTCCCGCTTCCGGCACCGCCGCGCGCAGGCGCGCTCCCGGATCGCCGCTTTGTCCGGCGGCTTCCGCCCCGGCGGCTTCCGCCCCGGCGGCTTCCGCCGCATGCAGGGAACCGCCGGCGGGATAGAGGAGGGCGAAGCCCGGCGGAGGCGCTTTGTCTCCGGGATAGTTCAAGGTGGAAACGGCTGCGTTCCGCGCGGCTTCCACCCGGTACAGGCGGAACGGATAGGCCGCCAGCAACCGCGCCGGGGAGCCTTGGGCCAGGATGCTCCCTTCGTGCAGCAGCACCAGGGAATCGCACAGGGCGGCCTCGTCCATGTAGGGGGTGGAGACCATCAGGGTGATGCCGTCGGCCCGCAGGGATTTGAGCATGGTCCAGAAATCCCGCCGCGCCACCGGATCCACGCCCACGGTGGGTTCGTCCAGCAAAAGCAGCCTGGGGTGGTGGACCAAGGTGCAGGCCAGGGCCAGCTTCTGCTTCATGCCCCCGGAAAGCAGTCCCGCCCGGCGGTTCTTGAAGGGCTTGAGGCCGGCGAAGTCCAGCAGGTGATCCATGCGCTCGGCCTTGGCCTTGCCCGCGATCCCGAAAATGTCCGCGAAGAAATCCAGGTTCTCCGCCACGGAGAGATCCTGGTAAAGGGAAAAGCGCTGGGGCATGTAGCCGATGTCCTCGCGGATGGCCGGGAACTCCTCGGCCAGGTCCCGCCCCAGCTCGCGCACGCTGCCGGAGTCCGGGTCGATGAGGGTGGCCAGGATGTCCATCAGGGTCGATTTCCCCGCGCCGTCCGCGCCGATGATGCCGAACAGGCAAGGATCGGGCACGTCGAGGCTGATGCCGCGCAGGGCTTTTTCGCCCGCGTGGTCCTTGGCCAGGTTGAGAATGCTTACCGCCGGGCCCATGCGGCCTCCAGGGGGAGAAGGCAAAAGTCAAAGTTCAAAGTGCAAAGTGCAAAATGAAGAGAAAAGAAAATATCGATCCAGCGCCACCCGGGAGGGCGCTCTCTTGAATTTTGCACTTTGAACTTTGACTTTTGCATTTTGAACTCTATTCCGCCTTCCAGACTTCCACCGGCAATCCCCGCTTCAGCATCCCGTCCTTGTTGGCGGCCAGGGCGCGCACGCGGAAGACCAGCTCATTGCGGCTTTCCCGGGTCTGGATGTTCTTGGGGGAGAATTCGGCCTCATGGCCTATCCAACTGATGGTGGCGGGCAGGAATACGCCGTCCTTGCCGTTCTCCGTGTCCAGGCGCAGGCGCACCGGCTGGCCGTACTTGAGTCCGGCGAGCCAGGTTTGCGGGACGAAGAAGTCCACCCGCAAGGTATCTTCCTGGCCGATTTCGTAGACGGGCTGGCCGGGAGCGGCGGTTTCGTCCGGATTCTTGTACCGGGTGAGGACGCGTCCGGAAGCGGGCGCGCGCAGGTAGCAATGCTGCAATTGCTCGCGAATCTGGCCCATGCGGGCTTCCAGCCCTTGCCGCTTGCCTCCCAGGCTTTCCAGCATGTCCTTGCCGGAGGAATACTTGGCGCGCGCCGCGTCCAGGGAAGAAGCCAGCCGGTCCCCCTGTTGGGGCGGCAGGGAGCCTTCCTCCACCAAAGGCGTGATGCGGGCATAATCCTTTTCCAGGCCGTGGATCTCGGCCTGGGCCGCCTTGAGATCGTTCTCGCGGGAGCGCATGCCCGCGACCAGTTCCGCCAGGCCTCCCTGGGCCTCCTGCAATTGCAGGAAATAGGGGACGGTATCCACCACCGCCAGCAATTCCCCGGCGGACACGTCCTGGCCCTCCTGCTTGTAGAGGCCGACCAGTTTGCCCTGGGTCATGGCCGAGACCTGGTAGGTCTGCGCCTCCACGATCGCCGATCCGATGAAATCCGGATCGGTGCGCCCTCCGCATCCGATCAACAGGCCCGCGAGGGCCCCCGAAAACAGGACCGCGCCTCCGGTTCCCGCCGTTCCGCCTGCATGGCTTCCGCTTCTCTTGCCCATCAGAATCTCAGCTCCTTTCCGGAGGCATACTGCCATTGCAGCAGGGCCAACCGCTGCATGGTCCTGGCCTGCTCCATCATCATTTCCGCCCAGGCCTGGTTGTTGGTGGCTTCCAGCCAATCCAATCCCGTGGCCACGCCGGCCTCGAACTGCCGCTTCAGGTCCGCCGCGGAAGCCGCGGCCGCGGCCCGCGAGGCCTTGGCCGCCTCGAACTGCGCCGACCAGCGGGAATATTGCAGCCGCGAGGTGAGCATGGCTTTGCGCCAATCGTTCCCCAGCTTGCGCTGCTGCTCCTTCAGGATCCGGCCTTGCACCTCGAGTTGCTTGCGCTGGGAGCGGTTCTTGGCCCCGTCGAACAGGTTCCATTTCAATTGCAGGCCCAGAACGCCGTAGGGCATGAACTCGTCGCCGTCCAGATCGAGGCCGGGATTGGCGTAGCGCACTCCCGCCATGCCGAACAATTGCGGGAGCTTCTGCCCGGAGAGCGCTTGGCTTCCGTACCTGGCCTGGGCCATGGACCGGTCGATCGCTTCCGTTTCCGGCCGCCGGGGCGAGGCGGCGTCGGCCGTATCCCAGGCAGGTTCCGGCAGGGCCGCCGTGTCCCGCGTCAGCATGTCCGGGGAGACCGTTCCCGAAGAATCACCGCCGCCCAGGAAATCCAGCACTTCATAGGCCAGGGAATCCCGCATGTTCTGGTAGGAGAGCAATTCCACCTCCGATGCCTTGGCCTTGGCTTCCGCCGCCAGCGCCCGGCTGCGCACCGCCGTGCCCGCCCGCACGAAGTCCTGCAATTGCTTCTGCAGTTCGCGCGCGTGTTCCAGGGCCTTCTCCTGGTAGGCCGCCTGGGTCCCCGCCGATTGCCAGGCATAGTAGAGCGCGGCCAGGCGCATGGACATCTGGTTCCGCGCGGCGCGCCATTGGGCCTCCCGCGCCTGCACGCCCGCGCGCTTGGCCTCCACGTTCTTTCCCCGGGAAAATCCGGTGAAGAGGGCATAGCCGGCGTCCAGGCCCAGTTCGGCTTTGTCGTGATCGCCGATGGGCCGGTCCATCTGGGTGCCGTTGGGCGGGGGGATGGGCAGGTTGAGCGTCAGGTGGCTGACCTCGCTGGTGTAGGTGTAGTTCCCGATCGCGTCCAGGGAAGGCAGCCAGGCCGCCTTGGCTTCCTGCAATTGGCTTTCGGAGCGCTCCACCTCCAGGCGCATCACGGTCAGGTCGGGGTTGTCCTTGAAGAGGATTTCCTGGGCGTCGTGCAGGGAAAGCGCGTGCCCGGGGGCGGCCAGCAAGGCCGCGGCGGCGAAGAAGACGGACGGGTACGGAGTCGCGCGCGACGGATGCATGTCTACCTCTTGATCCGGATGCCGTTAAGCAGGGTGTCGGTGATGGAATGGATGCGTTCTTCCAGGAACGCCTCGTCGAATTCGATCTTCAGGCCCGCCGGCGGGCCCAGGCGTTTGAGCAGGGGCATGGCCAGAAAGGTGGCGACGGACATGCCCATCATGTTCATGATGAAATGGATGGGAGGGACCGGCTTGATCAACCCCGCCTTGGCGTCCTCCCGGAGGGCCTTCACCAGAGTGGCGGGAACGTCTCCGAAGTTCTTCATCAGCTCCTGGAGCACCGACGCGAAACCTCCCCCTCCGCCGGCGACTTCCCGGAACACGAACAACGGGAAATCCGGATTGGCGCCCAGGGTGCGGATATAGGTGGAAACGATGGTCCGCACGATGCCTTCCACGCCCGCGCCGGGAGTTTGGGCGCGGAATTCGGCCTGGAGTTTGCCCCAAACCGTGGTCAAGGTATGCGCCAGGGCTTTCCGGTAGAGGTTTTCCTTGCTGCGGTAATAGTAGTGGAGCAGGGCCTTGTTGACGCCGGCCGCGGTGGCGATCTCCTGCATGCGCGCGCCGTCCAGGCCTTTGGCGATGAATTCCTTCCGCGCCGCGGTCAGGATGCGCGTCCCGGTTTCCCCCTGCGCTTCGGTCTCCTGGGGAGACGGAGCTTGGGCGGCCGCATCGGGAACCGGCTTGGGCATGGGCTGGGAGGCTTTGGGGCCGCCTTTGGCGGGCTCCGGGCCCGCCGCTTTCCGGGACCTGGGCCCGGATTTCTTTGGCTTTTCGGATAAACTGTTTGGTTTAACCATATGGTTAAAATATATCGCCGGCACCCGTGGTTGGCAAGGGTATGGGAAGAAAAAGTTTTCCGGGGGCTCCGGAGAGCTTTAAAGCGGCAAAGAACGCAATTCCGCCTCCAAGGCCGGTACGGGGAACTGATTTTGGAAGATGGCGTCCGGCGGTAATTTTCGGACTTCCAGGAGATACTGCGTCATCAATTGGTAGCGCCAGTAGAACCCGGAAGCGAGGGGATCCATGTTGGGGTCGCCGTTCCGGAAGGCATCCAGCATGGCGGGGAAATCGAACCGCGGTCTGCCTATATAGTCCGCGTACCCCTCGCGTTTCCAGGACGGGAGCCGGTAATACGCCAGCCTGCCCAGATGCTTCATAGTCAGGCCATGGGTGATCTCGTGGGCGAAATAATAGGGGAGGGTGCGGTCCCCGGGGACTTCCCGCCCGGAATGGCTGATCAGGCGGCCGGAGGCCCAGTTCACCGGCCGGATGAAGATGTTCCGGGCCAGGTACACGGAGTTCTGCCCGCCCACCTTGTACGCGGTGCCGGTGAGGAGCGCGAAGCGCCAACGGCTTTGGCAGATGAAAATACGATGCTCCAGGATGGTGTCGTTCCAGGGGGAACGGGCCAGCAGGGCGCGGGCGGAATCGACGTAGGCGCGGGCCGCGGAAGGGATGGGGCGATCGGAGTAGAGGCCGATATTAGACCACGTTTCATGGTAGTGGAAAAGGGGTTGCGGAAAAACCTGGAGGGCGAGGTAAAGGGAAAGGGCCGTCAAGACGCAGGCCAGGAGCAATGCGGCCGCCCGGATGGGCCCGGTAATGGGCCGCGCGGATTTCGGCATGGTCGGTGTTAGAAGGAAATCATCCTGGCGAACGTCCTGCCGCCGGCCCTTGCTTGCAGCAGGTACACGCCCGGGGGCCACGCGCCGGTGGCGAAAACGTATTCCCGCGCGCCGGATCCGGATCGCGCGGTCACTTTGCGTCCTTGCAAGTCGGACAAGACCAGGCTATGCCCGCCCTCGAAGGGCACGGAAACCCGCAGCCCGCCGGCCTCGCGCCGCACCAGGATGGAATGGGCGTCGGCCAGGGCCGGATCCTTCTGGGCCAGATTGGTAGCGGGAGAGAACGCTTCGCTTTGGGAAATGGAGTTGAGGGTGTACCAACCGGCCCCGCAGCGCACGGACTCGCCCCCCTCGGACTTCACCCCATCGGTCTTGAGGGTGAGGACCCGGTTCGCCGCCATACCGTTCAGCTCCAGGAACACCTTGCGCCGGTCCGGGGAAACCGTTACGGTCTTGATGGACAAGGTGGTTTTGCCGATCATGTTGCCTTCCCCGTAGCCGGGCTTGCTCAGGTCCATTTGCGCGGAGGTGACCTTGTAGCTGGAAGCGGCCTCGGCGCCCGCGCCCGTGGGCTTGGTGAACTCGATTTCCATCCCGTTCCGGCGGGAACGGATGGCCAGGATTTCGAAAGTGGTGATGCCGGGTTTGGGAGTGAGCTTCTGCAATCCGAATTTTTTGGTGTTCCAACCCCAATTGCGGGGGTCGCCGCGGCCCATGCCGCCTGCGTACAGCACGCCGGCCGAATCCTCGAGGATGGTTTCGATGCCCACCTCCAAGCCGCCGGTGAAGGAGAAGATGGCCCCCTGCCAATCGCCGTTTACCTTTTCCATGAAGGTGCGCTTGATGCCCCCCTTGGCCAGATCCCCGATCAGGAATTGGCCGGCGTAAACGCCTTTCTTCATCAGGTGCGGATAGGTGGGCGAATAGCCGATCTCGCCGTACACGCTCCAAATGCTGGGCGGGGTCACGGGTTTGCCCGCGAAGGCGGGGTTCTGCTTGTTCGGGTAGCCGTAATAGCCCCCTTCCACCATGGCCGTGATTTCCGAAGAGGGACGGTACGATCCTTGGTTATCGGTCATCCAAATGCTGCCCTCGGGGCCCCAGGCAATGCCGTTGCAGGCGCGCATGCCTCCGCTCAACATGGTGATGGTCCCATCGCTCTCCTTGATCTTGAGCAGACTGCCCGTTCTGTCATTGTCCATTTTGCCCTGGTCGTTCACGAAGCTCAACCCGCCGCTCGCCACCGCGCCGCCCACGGCCACGTAGAAGTAGCCGTCCTTATACAGCACTCCGAACACGTATTCCTGGAAATTGACGTTCCCGTCCTTGTCATGGGGGATGGCGGCGATGGTGCGGGTCTTGGTGGCCGCGGTCAGGCCTTCATTCAACGTCCATTCGGTCAGCTCCCATTTTTCGGCGACGATCAACTTCCCGTTCAGCACCATCATGCCCACCGGCTCCTTGAGCGAGGCGGCCAGCTGGCGGTATTGGATGGCCTCGCCCGTGGCGGTGGGATTGTCGATCAGCCAGAGCTTGCCTTTCGCGGTGGGCACGCCGGAATGCTGTTCGTTCGGATCCTTGTGCTCCAGGACGATCAGCTTGCCGTTGGGAAGGAAGTCCATGCCTCCCACCTGGACTTCCCAGGCATTGGGCCGCAGGGCGCTGACGCTCCAGGCAGGGTGGACGGTGTTGATATAATCATACGGATCCTGCTCGGATTGGGCGAACCCCAGACCGGCCGGCGCCAGTGAGCAAGCGAATGCGAAGGCTGTTTTGAAGCGGAACATAGGATCCCCCAACCAATCCGGCCACCCGCGATGGAATGGTCCGGGAACATGCAACCAAGGGAAAATATACTCCATTGAGGGCTTTCTACCGTGCGGTTTCGGAGGGGGAAAGCGGAATTTGAAGACAAGCCGGGACAGCCGGGGAAAGGCGGCCAAGCCGGTGGGCTCAGGGCTTTTCCAGGTGTCCGGTGTCAAGGATGACGGGCAAGGCGCTTTACTTCAACTTAAGGTCCGTTAAGAAATAACTGAAGCAGTTCGCCGCCCATCTGAGGGCCATCTTGGCCCGATCGTCAATCGCAAAACCTTCGACATAGCGCTGCTATGCCTCAGGTTTT
>DATENA010000311.1:0-2331 GCA_035275285.1 Fibrobacteria bacterium
AAAAAGGCAATCCAAGCATCGGATACCTGAAGCGCATCCTCGAGGTGTTGAATATCCGGCTGCAATTGGTTTAGTCGGCAGAGAGGAAAGGCGACTCCAAGGCCTCATTTTTCAGCTATCCCCGGGACCCGGATTTATCTAACTTTATCCAACGGCCCCTTTCCGGGCCGATGGATACCTCTCATGTTTTCCCATCTCGATACCGACAATCAGCCCGCCATGGTGGACATAGGGGGCAAAAGCCCTTCCCGCCGCGATGCGACGGCCCAGGCCTTGGTGCGGCTTCCCAAAGAAGTGCTGGCCCATTTCAAGGACGGGGACATCGCGGGCAAGAAGGGCCCGGTGTTCCAGACCGCGATCCTGGCCGGCATCATGGCCTGCAAGAAAACCGCGGACCTGATCCCGCTCTGCCATCCGCTTCCCCTGGACGATTGCAAGATCCGCATCCGCCTGAACGAAGCCCAGGAGGCGGTCATCGAATGCCATGTCTCCTGCCACCAGAAGACCGGCGTGGAAATGGAGGCGCTCACGGGCGCTTCCGTCGCCGCGCTCACCTTGTACGATATGTGCAAGGCGTTCTCCCACGACATCGTGATCCTGGAGATCCGCCTCCTCGCAAAGTCGGGCGGCAAATCCGATTTCCGCGCCCAGGCGCATGCCGGCCTCCCCTCCCCCGTGCCGGCGCGGGATCCGGCGGATTGACGGAGGCCGGATGGACGCGCTCCCTCCCCTGTACGGCCTGGTGCTGGGCGGCGGCCGCAGCGCGCGCATGCGCGCGGACAAGGCCTCCCTGGTCTACCACGGCAAGCCGCAAACCGACCATTGCCTGAACCTGTTGGCCGCCCATTGCGCGCGCGGTTTCCTCTCTTGCCGCGCCGATCAGGCCGGTTTGCCCGGCTTCGCCGGCCACCCGCAAATCCACGACAGCTTCCACGACATGGGCCCCCTGGGGGGCATCCTCTCCGCCCTCAAGGCGCATCCCGGCGCGGCTTTCCTGGTGATCGCCTGCGATCTCCCCTTCCTCGACGGCCCCAGCCTGGCCGCCTTGGCGGCGGGGCGCGATCCCTCCGCCATCGCCACGGCCTTCGCGGGACCGCAAGGCGGGCTGCCCGAGCCCCTGTGCGCCATCTATGAACCCGGATGTTACCCCCGCGCCTTGGAGCTGATGGGGCAGGGCATCTCCTGCCCGCGCAAGGTCATCCTGAACTCTTCCAGCCGGATTTTACCGGCTCCGGACCTCCGTTCCCTGCTCAACGCAAACGATCCCGAAACCTACCGGGACGCATTGAAAACCCTGGCTTCCTGAAGGCGTTCCGCCGCGGAGCGGGATTTCCGCGCGATTGGGGCGGTGGATTCCCGCCCCCCACGAGGTCTATAATGGGACCGATGCGCCTTTCCCCGTTCCTCCGCGCCCCGGCCCTGGTCTTCCTGCTCGCCCTGCTCACCGGCCCGGCCCTCGCGCCCGCCCGCGCCGGGGAGGTTCTCGGCGACGATTTCAACGAAGAGGAATCCCACGACTACAACGGCATGCCCAAGCTGCGCCTGGCCCTGGAAACCGGCTACAGCCAATGGATGTACAATCCCGACTCCCTGACGCCGGACTACGACGAATACCTGAACACGCTGGAAAGCGGCTGGAACTTCTCCGCCGAAGCGGCCTGGTTCCCCTGGCCCAAAGGCGGCGTGGGCGTCAATTGGATCTGGTTCCTTTCCAAGGCCCAACGGGCCGATCTCAAGATCGTGAAGAACAGCAATTCCCTGCACTCCATGCGGGACCGCGTCTCGGTCGTCTACTTCGGCCCCACCTTCCTGAGCCGCCTGCAATGCGGCCGCTTCGGCCTGCTGGTGGGCGGCTTCGGCGCCGGCCCGCTCCTGATGAACTACACCTGGACGGACAACGGCCTGGACAACGTGGTGAAGGCCACCACCTACGCCGCCGTCGCCAACATCGGGTGGGATTATTCGTTCTACCGGCTGGTCAGCTTCGGCGTCAACGCCCGCGTCCTGCTCTCGAACCTGCGCGAGTACACGTACAACGGCAAGAAGGTGACCCTGAAGCAGCCGGACGATCCCCACTATTGGGTCAACATCTCCATGACCCGCTTCGAACTCAACGCGGGCATCCGCTTCGGATTATAGCTCCGCCTGCCCGACTGCCGTAGCGGTCTCAAGCCCCGGCCCTCTTCTATTCTTGGCGACCGCAAACCGCCCCCTCAAAAGTTCCGCCCCATGCCGGCAGGATATGCGGAGCGCACGCTCCAGTTGTCGCCAGGATGGTCGAGAGCTTGAGGAGTTCCCCCTCGGGGGGTGCCCGGGCGGGGTCCGGGGCGC
>DATENA010000312.1:0-8807 GCA_035275285.1 Fibrobacteria bacterium
GATGCACTTGGTGGAAGAAGCCCTGCGGGCCAAGCAGATGGAATTTATCCTGCAAAGGGATGCGCTGGTGGCGATGAGGACGCCGGGGTATACGGAAGGACTATTGAAGAACATCCTCGACCTGCCCATGACGCCCGCCCTCCGCCGGGAGTTCGAGTATCAAAGCGTAAACATCAAGTATTAAGGGCTTCACGCTTGAACGGGACCTGCTGACCAAGCCGAAAGAGCATCCTTGAGCCATTTGAACCCGATGCGCTCCTGCTCCAAGCGCAAATTATACCGGATCCTATTCAACAGCAAATCCTCATAGAGTGCATTCTCTTCCGGAGTCAAACGGGCCAGAGCCACCCCCGCGGGACTGCGTTCCTCCCCCCAAAAGTCCCGATGGCCCATCAAAGTTTCGCGATCCATCAGAATGGATCGGCAATCGGGAAAGGCTGTCCGCAGCCGATCGAGGATTGCAAATCCATGGGTGTCGATGTCACCCCAATAGTAAATCCCAACCTCGCGCAGCCATGGGATGGCGGACAGGACGTCGACCCCGTAGCCCAAGCCGAACAGGACCAGGCTCCCTTCCAAGGGCGGGAATGCGAGTCCGTTGATATCGTTTTCGGTAATGAATACGCGCTTCACGGGCAGGGAAAGCGCCGCGGCCTCGTCCACCGGAACGGACAAATCCGAAAGGCCCTGGATATGCATCCGGCGATCCAGAATCCGGAACCGGATCAGGGAGGGTTTGGAGAGGAAACCGAACCTGGCCTCGAACGTTTTCGCTCCCTCCCCGGTCGAGCCCGTCCCGGTCTCCGCTCCGGGCGCCATCGAACGGAACAGTTCCGTCAGAATCCCTTCGCAGGACTCGATGAACTTGGTATCCACCCCGGGAAGGTCCATCTGCCGAACGTAGATTTCGGGCCGGGGGTGCTTGCGCAACCAATCCAGCACGGCCAGCAGCCGCTCCCACTTCTCCGCGTAGTCGAGAAGCTTCAGCGGTTTGGAGCACATCCATGGACCCAGCTCCGGGAACGTTCCCAAAGTAAGGGCCGATAGAGAGCGGAAACGCGCGGCCTCGGGCACCTTTCCGATCAGGCGCAAGGCGTCCTCTTGCGAGGGGATGATCACGGAAGCCGGAAGGTGATTCTTGCCGATGCGCCGGTTGTTGATTTCCACCGAGACGATGTCATAGCCGAACCCCTTCGCGTCCCTGGCTCCGCCTTCCAAATCGCGGATCCAGCGCCGGACCTCCTCGAAACGTTCGGACACGTCCTCCGGTCCGGGATGGGCCAGGGAAAAGGAAACCGGAAACAGCGGTTCACCCTTCAAATCCGCCGCCAGCAAGCGGCCGCTGTCCCAAAGCCTCCGGACTTTCGCCTGGACGTCGGTTGGGGTGGTCCAAGCCATGGCCGTCAGCGTCCCCAAGCGGCTTTCTCGGCCCGGTATTCCTCGATGGTCAGGTTCCTCAGCAGGGAAATCCTGCCTTCCTCATTATGGACGAATCCGACGTTGGCGACATAAGGCTCGATGATATGGATTTTCTGAAGCGGCGTGACAATCAAAAGCTGCAACCCGAGGCTTTTGAAGAGGTCGAGGCCGAAACGCGCCGACTCATCCGACCCCCGGCCGAAGGCCTCGTCGATAACCACGAACCGGAAGGAGCGGGAACGGGTTTCCCCGGCTTCCAAGCCGAATTGGTAGGCCAGGCTCGCGGCCAATATGGTATAAGCCAGCTTCTCCTTCTGTCCGCCGGACTTTCCCCCGGAATCGGCATAGTGCTCCTGCTCCCGATCGTCCTCCCGCCACCTCTCGGAGGCGGAGAAGACGAACCAGTTCCGGACATCCGTAACCTTCTCCCGCCAGCGTTGGTCCAGCTCGGAGGTGCCTTCCCGGCCGCGGAAGCGCTCGATGATTTGCCGCACCTGGTGGAATTTGGCTTCGGAATACGCTTCATCCCCGGAGCCCGTCAAGGCCCCCTCGGTGCAGGCCCGCAACTCCTGTTGGAAGGCCCTGACTTCCGGATCGGGGGTAAGCTCGGCTTCGAGCAGGATATACCGCCCGGGATTGTAATCGATCTCGCGGAGGGAGCGGTTGATGGTGTCGATCCGCTCTTTGATGATCTGCCGTTCGCGATGCAATTGCGATTGGAAATTGGCGACTTCGCGGATGGTATTCTCGTTCAGGAGGCGCTTGAACTCGCTTTCGAAGCGGGGCAAATCGTCGGTGCGGAGCGCTTGCAGCATGGCGGCGAACTCTCCCGCCGATTCGATGCGGGCATCCGCTTCCCGCGTTTCCAGGGGATAATCCCGACGGTAGGATTCCATGGCGGCCGCGATCTTTTCGGTCAGCCGGGAGATCTTCTTCTCCTCGGCGTCGATCCGCCCTTGCAGCCATTCGCGGATCTCCTTCTCCTTATTGTCGCAGGATTCCACGGTGAACGCCACATCGGCCAGCTCCACCTTCCGCATGGCATCCAGGATGGGGAAATCCCTGGCCTTGGATTCTTCGGGCAAGGAATCCAGGACGGACCGGCATTCTCCGGCGGCTTCCGAGGCCTGGGTCCGCTTGAGACGATTTTCGATCAAGCCGTCGCGTGCCTTGTCCAAATCCTCCTGGGCCGCCTTGAGGCTTTCCTCCACGACGGTCAATTGGCTCTGCAAAGTGCGCAGGGTATCGGATTCCGCCTCCAGGGCCTTTTTCGCCTCTTCCAGGCGGGCGATCTCGAGGGCCAGGGGCTTCCAGTCCAGATCGTGAAACTCTTCGAAGACCATAAGCTGCTGGAGCTTCTCCAAGCGGGTTCGCAGGGTTTTCTGTTCCCCATACAAGACGGTATTCCTATCCGCCAGACCGGCCATGGATTTTTCCAGGAGCCGCGCCCGGCCTTCAAGGGCCGCGATCTTCGCCTCGTTGGACCAGCCCAGCACGTATTTCGAGCGATCCCCAAGGGCCGAACGATCGTCCTTTTCATGCCTCTCCCCCGTCGTCTTGATCTGGCCCGCCCGGGTGATGGCCTTGGGGGTCCTGCGGAACTCTTCCAGGGTCTCGCAACAGACGTGATCGTAGCGGCGCGTGATTTCCGCGTCCAGCCAATCGTAAAAGTCCGAATCGGGTTTGATGGCCAGCTTTTCGGCCAGCGTTCCCGGGTCGGGCGTGCGTCGAGCGGCGATGGCCGATCCGCGCATCCGGAAATACACCAGCCGATTCTTGAGATCGGTCCTCTCCACCCATTGGCTCACTTGGGAATACAGGCCCTCCGGGACCAGCAGGGATTGGCCGAAGCCGTGCAGGAGCCGCTCGATGGCACCTTCCCATTCCTCCGCGCCTTCCCGGACCTTGATCAACTCCCCGATATAAGGGAGATCCTCTTCCCGGCATCCCAGGCTCCGGCAAAGGTCTCCACGCAGGCCCAACATGCGTGCAGGCAGATTGGAGCGCCGACTACGCAAAGAAGCCAATTCCCGGGCGAGGGCGTCATGCTCATCCCGGCACCCTTTGAGTTCGAATCCGATCTCCTTGATTTCGTTCTGGATCCCGGCTTCCCTCGCTTCGGAAGCCTGGCTTTCCGTCACGGCCGCGCTCCGATTGGCCAGAAAGCCGTCAAGGTCGCCGGAGGCGGGCAGGGCGGCGGCTTCAGCCAGGGCGGCATAGCGATCGGCCTTCCTTTTGCGTTCTTCCTTGAGGGTTTGTTGGGCGGCAATGTCGATCTTCAACCTTTCCAGGCGGTCGCCGCCGTTTTCGGCGATGGACCGTTTGATTTCATCCCGCTCGAGGCTCAAGCCGTTCCGTCGATTCGCGAGTCCTTCGACGCGGGTTTCCAGCTTGATCCCTTCGCCGGCGAGGATTTCCAGGCGCCGGGCCAAAAGCTGCCCCTTGATACCCGCCATCCAAGGCCGCAAGGACTCCCGGCAAGCCCTGAGGCCCAGGACCCCGGTGGACAGTTCGGCATGACGTCCGCAGTCCTCGACCAGAGGGGCCAGCCTCTCGATCTGCGCCTTGGCCCGGAGCACCGACTCGTGGGCCCTATGCAGGTCGTCGAAATGGGCGACGAGCGCCTCGATGCGGGTTTCCACCGGGAATGCTTCCAACATATGCTGCCGGACGAAATCGGTGAGGTTGCCCACGGATTTCATGGACACGGTTTGGTTGAAGAGATCCAGGGCCTGTTCGTTCTCGATGCCGAAGCGGCGCCGGAACGCGGCGGAATAGGCATTGAACGAATCATAAACTTCCACGCCCGGCATCCGGCGGATGCGCTTGCGGAGTTCCCCCAGATCCTTGCCGAATCCGGAGAAATGCTCCTGGATGGAAAGGGCCCCGTCGGCGACCACGAACAGGCGGGCGGGCTGGCCCTCCGAATCCTTCATCCAGAACAATTGCGCCAAGGTCACGTATTGCGCCAGGTTCGCATTGAAGAACCGGCCCAGGATGACCGAATACGTGTTATGGTCCCGCAGGGCCACCGGTTTGGCGGAGAGCCCGGATTCGCCACGCTCGCTTTTGTAGTACCCGAGCACGTAGGTCCGTAAAGTGCGCTCGCGGGTTTCGGCCCCCGCCGCCTTGTTGAAAACGATTTTCTGGGAAGGCACCAGGAGGGTGGTGACGGCATCGACCAAGGTCGATTTTCCGGAACCGATATCGCCGGTGAGCAGGGCATTTTCGCCCGAAAGGCCCAGGGACCAGATACGCTTATGGAAAGTTCCCCAGTTGTAGACCTCGAGATGGTGCAGCCGGAATCCGGCCTTCCCCTTGTCCGGGGCGAAATCCAAAACGCCTTCCGATGCCGGTTCAGTTTGATTCGTCGGGTTCATCCGTCGGTTCTCTCCTCGTCCGCGATGTCAGCGCCATGGCTCCGGTACTTGGCCAGGCGGGCTTCAAAGTCCTGCAACCATTGGGCGTCCACGAAGGATTTCAATATCCTCCCCACTTCATAACGGTCTTCGCCCCCCTTCAGCCGGCGCAAGAATCCCATATCCGCTATTTTGCCGATATTCCCTGCAACGCGGTCCGCCAAGCGGGCCGAGTTCGGGCTGTCCGCGAAGAAGGTGCGGACCATATCGAGAATTTCTTCCTTGCCCAGGATCAACCGGGTGTCGCCGCTTTGCGCATCCGACTCCGCCAGCTTCTTCCGGATCAGGGCCAGGAGCAGGCTGACCGGATAACTCAATTGCCTCCGCTGCACCAGCCGAGGCAATTCCGACTCCCCCTCCCGCACTGGTTTCTGCCGCAAATAGGCATACCCTTCGGCCTCGTCCAGAATCAACTCCAGCCCGAGCGCGGCCAGGTATTCCCGGACGCGGGCCTGCAGGCCCAAAAGCGCCTGCCAGAGCGAAGCGTCCGTTTCCATATAGGTCACGCCCTTCATCAAGGTGATGAGGACCAGGGACAGGTTTTGACTGCGATCGATGGTTTGCATGGCCGGGTTTACCTGTGAAAAGTGACGAAGGGAAGAACGGCCTCGCGAATCGTGCCCGACGCATCCGTCCAGACCAGGGACTGCCGGGCGGAGTCATCGATCACGGCTCCGCGGTCTTCGGAGGCCAAGCTGAGGTAGGCGATGATCTCGGAAAGGCCTTGTTCCAAGGGAAAGGATTCCACCAACTCCTCCAGGGTGATCTGGCTTTTCGCCTGTAACAGCTTGCGGATTCGCCCTTTCAACGCTTCCTTATCCACGTATTTCCGGTTATAAAGAGCGTCCGCCTCGAATCCGCCGTCTCCCGGCTCAAGATCCCCATCCAGAATCATCGGCTTCAAAGGCGGCGAATACAGGGGACGGTCCATGGAAAGGTCCACCATGGGCGCCGGATCCTCGATCTCCATCCAATTGCCGGAGGGAGGAAGATCCCGCACGGCAACGGCATGCTGCTCGATGCTTTTCAGGATTTGCATGATCCTGCGGTTCTCCAGGGCGGTCTGGTCATCCAGGTAACGTCTAAGTTGCGAGGAGAGCCTGGCGACCGTTCTTTGGGCCTGTTCCCCCGCCTGCAGCCAGTCGAAATGGATCTTGAGGAGACGGAGATCCGGCCTCAGCTCTTCCACCGGCGGCAGGGACAGAACGGTTTCCAGGAGGGACGTCAGTTCCTCCTGCCGGGCCGGGGACATGAGAAAGTCCCAGAAGGCCTGAAAGCTGCGGCCCTGATCCGAATCGCGGATGGCATCGCTCGCGCCGAATACATCCTGCAGCAGGGACGCCTTGCTTCCGTCCCAAGTGGCAATCCGGTCGCGGACGCTCCGATCCAAATCCCGAAAGTTCTGCTCGACCTCCCGGAAATCGCCCAACAGGCCGCGGGCGGTGGAGGCCATCTGCAGGAACCGGTCCCTGATCCGGGTGGGATCCATCAAACTCATGCGCCCCTCCCGGATGCTCCGGATGTCCGCCTCGATCCGGCTCCGGCGCTTTTCCAGCTCGGCGATGCGGGCCTCCGGATCCGCTTCCGTGCCTTCGGCCAATTGCCGCAGCAATTCGAAAACGGTCATGAGCCGGGATTCGGTCCCGACGAATTGCCTCCGGCCGAGACCACTCACCCATTCGATGGCTTTTTCGGTGGCCGACGTCAGGTCGAAATGGGGCTCATCGCCCTCCGGGGGATAATATTTGCGGAGCCACGCCCGGCCGCTCGACGACCATTCATCCAGGTACTCCTTCGCCGCCCGCTTGAAGGCCTCTCCGCCCTTCCTTTCGCGCAAGTGGAAAAGATGGTCCTCCAGGCGCGTCAGGATTTCCTGCTCCGGAAGGCTTCTCATATTGGGTTCGATAAAAGCGCGCTGGAGAAACCCGATGATGAAGGGAGCGTGATCCGCCGCAAGCAGCCGCCAAGCCGGATGAACCCGCCTGAGGGTTTCCAAGGAATCGTACTCGAGAGCGAAATCAGCCATTTTTCAAATATAGACACGCATTCGGCCATATTCCGTCCCCGACGTTCTTTTATGGATTGGGGGGCCCATTGACCTCCAATTGCTCCAAAACTATAGTGATAACATGATTCGAACGTACATTTCGGTGGACAAAAGTTTATACCAACGCGCCAAGCGGGCCGCCCGCCGGCGAGGCATTTCCGTAGCCGAGCTTTGCCGGCAAGGCCTTGAGCAGGTCGTGGCGGAAGATACTCCCGATAAGCCCTGGATGGGGCCGGCCGGAATATTTAAGGGGAAGTTGGATGACAGCGCCTCTATTGGCATCACTTCCATCCGAGGTTAAGGCGCAGCGATAAACCGGCCCGCTTCTCGAGACAAATAGCAACCCGCGGCCAAGGAGCCGGCCACACGCCTTCCCGATACCAAGTCACCGGTTGTGGAAGCTTCGCCGCGGAGGAGTCGGTACAGATTCCCGGCAGGCTTCAGGCGCGGCGCGGGGCGTATGGCGGTGCCGCCATTCCGGACGACCCAAATGTTCCTGAAGAGCACCGAACCTCCATGGGCTTGAAACCGCAAAGGGCCGTCTTCTGCCTTGACCGAATCGCCCAGCAAGGTCTTGTTCAAGAGCGGTTGATGATCGTGGATGACCACCCCGTTAAGCCGCACCGTGGCGACGGCAGGATCCAGTTGCGTCTTGCCGTCTGCGCTGAACTTCGCCTTGGTGAACTCGATGTCATAGGTTTGCCAGGACAAGGGCGGGAAGCTCATATTGAGAGAAGGCCCGACCAACTGATAGAACGCCCCGCATTCCTGCGTTTCTTCGCCCGGCTTTCCGCGGTGGATGTTGAGGCCGAAGGAATCCAGGATTTGAAGTTCATACCTTCCCTGCAAATAGATTCCGCTATTGCCCCGCCTTTGCCCGCTTTCATAGGGTTCGAACGGTTCCCTGAACTCCAAATGCAGCGTGAAGCTGCCGAAGGTCTGTACGGTGACAGCGCCTGAATAGGCCGAACCCTGCGGGAGAAGAAAGCCGCTATCGAGCGAGGCCGAGTTCTTCACAAAAGCGGAAAGATCATCCCTATTGAAAAGCACGGTTGCGTTTGCGGGCGGCACGCTATCGAGCGATGGGCTTTTGCGAAAGATTTTGAGCAGGGTGAAGAGTTCGCCCTTCGGGGTTTTGCCGCTTATAGCCGAGCCATCGGTCGAGATGGCGGCCGTATATTCCTTGCTCGCATCGATCGGCTGGAAATGGACTTCACCTGCTTGCAGGGTTCCGTTTTGCTCGATGCGGTTTGCGGTATCCCAACCGGCCCCCGGCAGCCCGCCCGGCAGGAACGCCGCGGTAAAAAGGCCCCCGCCTTTTGCGATCACCTGAACACCCAAGACTGGGCTTACAGTCTCCACCTTCCCAAGATATTCACCTTGATACTTGAAGTCGGAGTCGGCATCCGCCGCCGTTCCCGCGGACGAGGCTTGGCACTGGATGCATAAGGTGGAGGCGAAAACAAGAAAAGTCACTAGAATGCCGATCCGCGGGTATCCCAAACATTTGCGATTGATTATCAAGTTCAGCATGCTTTCCAACCCCTTGTTTTACGGATCGAAGGAAGTTTTCACAACCGTAAGTTTCTTTCCGTCTCCCCAATACAAATGATACGAAGGGAATGCCTAATGGAGAAGGGTCTCCCCCGGAGTCTGCGAGGCTCCAAGAAGCCTCTCCCCGTCTTCCCCCCGTCCTTCCGGAACCCGAGAGGGTCGCTCTGACCCTGGAGTCCTCGCCGCCGTTTGCGGAGGTCTATTTGGAGGGGGAGTTTCTGGGTGTGACTCCCCTGATTCATCTTTCTCTGCCGGCCGGGGAGCACCGTTTTTCCCTTTATCATAAGGGTCAACAGACCGATACCGTCCTTTCCCTGTCACCGGGGAAACAGACCTTGAGAATGGTCCTGCCGCAAGGATCCGCGGCG
>DATENA010000313.1:0-2452 GCA_035275285.1 Fibrobacteria bacterium
AGGTGGGGGTGAGCGTAATGCCCCGGAATGCACGGGCGAACGTCTTGGGGAAGCCGTTCGCGGCGGACCCGGGCTTCTGGTATGACATTTCGGGGCGGCATTTGGGCCAGGCCGTTCCCGGACGGGTTCTCTTCATAGGCAAACCATGATATCGCACTCTATGATTTCATGATGCATAATCTCGGGGTAAAAAACGGTCGAAAATCAGGGGGGGATCAATATGTTTACGCGCACCGGAACCGCCCGGCTGTCGGCCTGCTCCCTGGGCGGGTGTCCCCGCGGCTTGGCCGGGACTTTTCGGAAAACCGCCTGCCTGGCCTTAGGCTTGGCCACCTTGGCTAAGGCCCAATGGACCTATCCCGGTTGTAATCCGGTCACCGACACGGACTTCAAGTACGAACTGATGCTCAAGCGCGGAGCGGCCCCGGACGCCGAGTTGGACGAGCCCCTCAAGATGGCCTTCGACAAAGATGCGACGGGCAAGGTGGATATATACTACGTGGAGCGGAAGGGGAAACTCAAGCGTTACCTGGCCGCGACCGGCCAGGTACAGACCCTGGGGACCTTGAACGTTTGGAAGGGGCCATACACCAAGACCGGCGGCCAAGTGGAGGAGGGCTTGATAGGCATCGCCCTGGATCCGGCCTTCAAGGCGAACGGCCAAATCTACGTGATGTACAGCCCCGCGACGGAGAGCGTCTTCCGCATCTCCAGATTCACCCTGGCGGGCGCCGCCCTCAATCCCGCCTCGGAGAAGGTTATCCTCGACATCCCGGCCCAGCGCGAGGATTGCTGCCATACCGGCGGGGCCATGCAGTTCGACGCCTACGGAGACCTTTGGATTGGCGTCGGCAACAATACCGGCCGGTCCGGATCCCCGCTCCAGTTGGACGAGACCAGAAAGTACGGCAGCGACGAATGGGGCTCCTCCAGCACGGCGGGCCTGCGGGGCAGCATCCTGCGCATCCATCCCGACGAGAGCGCCAAGGGGTACTCCATCCCCAGAGGCAACTTCTGGGAGTATTTCGCGGACGAGGCCGACAAGGCGAACAAGGCCGCCGTGGCCGCCGACTACCGGGACAGCTCCAAGGTCAAACGCGAGATCTACGTCAAGGGCGTGCGCAATCCTTATTCCCTGACCCTGGACCCGGTGCGGCGCTGGGTGATGTTCGGCGACGTGGGGCCGGACAAATCGGGCCTCATCAGCGAAGAGAACAACCTGTTCAAGCACCCGGTCTTCGCGGGCTGGCCCTACTTCTGCGGAAACAACACCTCCTATGTGGGCTCCAAGGATCCGCTGGCTCCGGCCAACACCTCCAAGTGGAACCTGGGCCTCAAGACGCTGCCGCCGGCCACCCCCGCGATCCACAGCTACCTGAAAAGCTCGGTCACCACGGGCCCCATCTACCGCTACGACGGAGATCTCGCGGCCGCGGGCAAGCTTCCGCCCCACTTCGACCGCAAGTGGTTCGTCACCGACTTCAACAGCAGCAAGGTGAAGCTGCTGTCCCTGGACGATGCCGGGGACAAGGTGTTGAAGGAGGAGGACATCTTCAAGAATGCCCACTTCGCCCGGCCGTTGGACTTCCAGCAAGGACCCGACGGCGCCCTGTACGTCATCAACTATGCGGGATGGTTCAACTCCAATTCGGAGACCTCCATCGCGCGCATCACCTATACCGGAACCTGCCGTCCGGCCATCCCCAACACCGTCGAGGAGGGCGCGGTCGCCAGGAGGACCGCCCCCGCTTCCCCCTGGCTGCTCAACTTCGGCCCGGCCCTGCGCGTGAAGGTTCCCGCCGGCATGAACGGCTTCCGTTTGCACGATGCCGCCGGAAGGATATTGGCGGAGCGGCACGGTCTCCGCGGCGTGCCGGAAACGGTTTTACCGAACGGCCTGCCACGAGGAATGCTGAAGATCCGGTGGGTTCAGGAATGACGGTTTCGCACCGAAAGCGGTTCCGGATCGCCCTGGATCGGGCCACCAGCGCATTTCCCTCCGCGAAAGTATCTTACCAACGGGGGGTCTCGATCGACATCGGCGGGGAGCCGGGAGATCCCCTGGGCCCCTTTTTCCGTGGAGTCATTATGTCGCGCGTGCGCGTCCTTTCTCTCGCCCTGTCCACTCTCGCTTTCTCGCTCACCGGGGTGGCCGCCCAGACCGTGGACCTGATGGGCCGCGTGCTGGAGAAGGCCGGCAACAAGCCGGTGCCGGGGGCGACGGTGAAGGTGGCGGGCTCTTCCCTGACCACGCAGACCGACACGGCCGGGCGCTTCGTCCTCAAGGGCAACGTCACCGCCTTGAAGGGAGGCGGGAAGTCCTGGGTGGCCGCCCCTTACTTCCAGGGCGGCGCTCTGCACGTGCAGAGCCCCGAGGCCGGTGGCGAGGCCAAGGTGGAGTTCTACGGCATGGGCGGCGAGAGGCTGGCGTCGCGCAGCTATCGCCTGGAGG
>DATENA010000314.1:0-13496 GCA_035275285.1 Fibrobacteria bacterium
GCGCGGGAGGCTCCGCCGCCGCGCCCCCGAAACCTGCGCTCCCGAAAGGTTCCCGCCCCACCGATGCGGGGGCGCCGGCGGCCCAGGCAGCTCCCGCGGCCCCCACGCCCCCTTATCCCAATGCCGCGCCGGGCGCGGAAACGGTGCCCGGCGCGGCGGCACGTCCCGCGGCGGGGGAAAATTGGGAGCCGGTGGAACCGGATACCGCGGCGGAAAAAACGGCCAAATCCCCCCCGCCCAAGGCCGCCGCGCCCGACGAATTGCCCAAGGTGGAACTGCAGACCTTCCGCCTGGACAAGACCCGGGACGAGCTGTTCGAAGAGGTCTTCAAGCATAAGGCGCCGCCCCTCCCTCCCAGCGTGGAAGTGACCTTGCTCGTCGACGGAAAGTCCTACGGCACCCTGTGGATCCTGTACAACTACGAGCAGAAGCGCTATACGTTCCCGGTGGATCCGGTATTGAACGCCTTGCAGGGCCTGGTGCGGCAGGACTTGTGGGACAAATTGGCGCAACGGGCGATGGCGCAAAGCCGGTTCACCGTGGACGATCTCATCGCGTGCGGCTTCCCCACCGTGCTCAATACCACGGTGTTCGAATTGTCCACCGGCGTGCCCGCCCAATTGTTGGGCACCAAGATCCACCCCTTGACCGGGGAGAAGGTCGATCCCTATTCCGTTCCGGCCTCCAAGCCGGCCCCTTTCAGCGCCTTCCTGAACGCCCGCGCGAAGGAGAGGCTCCCTTATTATCAATACAATCCCATCCCGTCCGACAGCCAGGGGCACGGCAAGGAGCAGGTGGAATCGGGCAACCGGAATTCCCGGGAACCCTTCATCACGGATCTGGATGCGGCCGCCAACCTGCGGAACTGGGTATTGGAAGCGAAGGCGACCGTGCTGGAAAACAAGCGGAACGGCGTGGACGTCCACCGGCAGGACGTCCGCCTGGTGCATGATTGGCCCAAACGGTCCTTGCGGCTCAACGTCGGGGACCTGATTTTCCCCACCACCGGGTTCCAGAGTTTCTACAAGATAGGCGGAATGGGATTGTCCCGCGACTTCTCCCTGCAACCGCACCTGCCGGCCTATCCCGTAAAGGATTTCGAGTTCTTCCTCACCAGCCCTTCCGAAGTGAAGGTGTACATCAACGGCACCCTCCGGGGCGTGTATCAATTGGAGCAGGGCACCCATGACTTGCAGGGGTTCCCGTTCACGGCGGGCGAAAGCGAAGTGGAAATCCATATCACCGACAATATCGGCCAGACCCAGACCCTTAAATTCAGCTTCATCCACGAGCCCACCCTGCTGGCCAAGGGCATCTCGGCCTTTTCCTTCAACGTCGGGTACCGCAGCCGCGACGTCTACAGCCTCAAGACCCTCCCCTCCGGCACGAACCGGGAAACCCTGTTGAACTACGAGTACGACCTGGGAAGCCCCGCGGTCTTCCTGGATTACCGGCGCGGGATCACGAACACGCTCACCCTGGAGACCTATTCCCAGGCCATGGATACCGCGGGCATGCTGGGGCTGAGGCTGTTGCGGGCCATCCCGATCGGGAAAATCAAGACCGACCTGGCGGGGAGCTACCATCATGAGAACGGCATCGACTGGGCGGGAAACCTGGAGTACACCTATCTCCCCAGGATAACGAGCAATATCTCGCCCGTCAGTTGGCGGTTCAAGACGGAATACCTGAGCGGGAATTTCTACCGGCCGGGACAGGACACCTCTCTCCTGGGGGCTCTCGATTTCGCCGGATCCTTCCAGAAATACACGAAGATGATCAACGTGAACCTGGGGGCATCCTACGACGTCCGCCGGGCCAAGCCCGACTTCTACAGCGTCTTCGCGGGGCTGAGCCGCAATTGGCCGAAAGGCGTCTCCTCCTCCCTGACCTTCAAGAACACCTTCGATCGGGTACGGACCACCAACACCTCCGTCTCGGCGAGCGTGAATTATTTCTTCAATTACGATGTGCATTCCGTCAGCGCCTCCGAAAGGGTGGAGAACCACCGCCCGGACGGATCCGAACAAGGCCCGCCTCCCAACTGGGACTATTCCACCGATTTGCTGTGGGATTACAATGGTTCCGCGCCCTTCCCGCACAATCCCACCCTGAACATGGCGACGAGTTTCGGGCCCATCAGCAACGATTATTCCGCCAAGGCCCTTTGGAACGGCAACCAGGGCATGGCGGACGTCATGATCCGGCGCTACGAGCCCAAGGCCAGCTTCATGATCAGCAACTACGTCGACCTCACCCTGCAATCCGCCCTTGTCTACGCGGATGGGAACTTCGCCCTGTCCAGGCCGATCGAAAACAGTTTCGTAATGGTCAAAGGGATCGAGAACGAACGGGACTGCGACATCCTCGTCAACTCGAACCAGATGGGGTACGATGCGAAAGGTTCCAGCTGGCGGCCGGGCGTGGTGCCCAACATCAGCCCCTATTACCTGAAGAACATCCACCTGGAAGTGCAGGATCCGCCGCTGGGATCCAACGATGAGAGGACCGACTACACGATTTACCCGGGCTACAAGAGCGGATACGTCTTTTACATGGGGTCCAAATCCAACGTCATCGTGCTGGGGACCCTGATGCTGGACGCGAACACGCCCGTCGAATACCAATCCTTCCAGGCCATCCCCCTGGACGGGGAACCGAGAGACCCGGTTCTGGGCTTCACCAACAAGGTCGGGAAGTTCCAATTGACCCGGCTGGAACCGGGAAAATACGCCATCGAATTGTACCTGGATGGAAACACCCATTCCACCGTCATGACCCTGTCCGAGGACGCCTCCGGCATCAAATCCGTAGGCACCTTGTTCCTGTCCCCCAAATAGGCGTCCGCCGCGGTGCGGCCCGTCCGGTCAGTATGCGAACGGCATGCTGACCATCAATCGCGGCGATTCCGGCGCGGGTCCGTTGAAGGTCGCCAGCACCCTCACGCGGTAATTCAAGGTCGCGGACATCTGCCGGCCGGGCCTCCACAGGAAACGCCCGGGCGCCCCTCCGGCTTCCAAATCAAGCCCCGCAGGCTCCCGCAGTCCGTTTCCCAAGGTGCCGTCCAGGCCTTCCAGCCGCACCCCGGAGATCCCGGCGTCGCCACCGTATCGATCGGAGAGTTCCAGGGCCAGTTCATACTCGGGCAGGTTGTTGTCGATTTCGATGATGGCGATCTCCTTCGCCGCTCCGGATGACGTGAAACCGGTCCCGGATTCCCGCGTCACCGTCAGGTGAAGCCTCTCCGGCACCCGCCCGCCCGCGATGATGGAGTTTGCGAAAGTGTGGGAAGGCAGCGCGAGCGCGAGGAGAAGGGGGATGGAGAGCGGACCGGATTTCCCGGCGGTGCCGTTAAACTTCATGTTTGCAAGCTCCTGGTTCGGAAATTTGGAAATTAGCTTATTTTGAATCCGGCCCCTATTTGCCAAAAAAAAGCAAACCCAAAATAATCCAAGGTCCAAAACGGCCGCCCGCGAACCTCAAAATCCCAACCGCCCCCGGCGGGCCGCGGGCGGGGCGTTTCCGGGGGCCGCGTTAAGCGGTTGTCTTCCGGCGGAAGGCCGATTTATAATGGGATCGGCATCCCTTCCCCGTCCGACTTGGAGGTTCAGTGATCACCATCCGCCAATACGCGCCCGGAGAAGTCATCGTCCGGGAGAACGAAGGCGGCGAGACCGCTTTCCTCATCGAGCGGGGCCGGGCGGAGGTCAGCAAGGACGTGGGCGGCAAGGCCATGCACGTCGCTTTTCTGGAAGCGGGGGCCGCTTTCGGGGAGATGGGCCTGGTGGAGGATTCCCCCCGTAAGGAGACGGTCACGGCCCTGGAAGAGACCCTGGTGCGCGAGGTCCGCCGGGACGACTTCCACGCCACGATGAAGGAAAGCCCCGACGCCGTCATCAAGCTCCTGAACAACATCTTTGAACGCCTGCGCGAGGCGAACTTGAGGCTGGCGCACTTGGAAGTCCCCGTCCGCGCCCCCGCGCCGGCGGCGGTTCCGAATCCGGCCCCGCCCAAACCGGCGCCCGCGGCTCCCGCGCGGACCGGGTCCCCGGCGGATGCGCCCCCGGGACCCGCCGCGAAACCGCTGCTCTATTCCATCGAGGGATTGACTCCCCGGGCCGTGGAAGCCATGTCCGACAACCCCTTCCGGTTCTCCGCCTTCCCCATCAAGATCGGGCGCAAAAGCAACGATCCCCTCACGAACAACCACCTGGAAATCGCCGATCAGGACCCCCTGCAGATCTCCCGCCACCACGTCAGCCTCATCCGCGAGAACGGCCGCATCGGCGTGATGGATCGGGGAAGCCGCCTGGGCGCGCTGGTGGACGACGTGCGGGTGGGCGGCAAGAAGAACGGGCCCGGCCCGGTGTTCTTCAAAGGCGACGAGGGCATCCTGGTGCTCGGCACCGACGCTTCGCCCTATCGCTACCGGATCAGAACCGCGTCGTAAGCGGCCGGCTTCCGTCCGCGGCGGAGCCCGTGAACGCGGTCGCGATGGCTCGGCCGCGTGCGTCCAGGATCCGCAGGCCCGATTTCCCGTCCGCGGGAACCATGAACCCGATGCCCGCGCCCGGCTGGAAGGAGGCTGGGCGCAAGCGCAGGACGGCGGATTTCCCGGCTTCGATCCGGATGAGGGTGGAGACCGCCGCCGGCCGCGTGACGGCGTTCGAGGCCAGGGTGACGGCCGCGATGCTCGCCAGGGCTCTACCTTCCAAGGTGGCCCCCGTGTTCAGCGAAATGGATTGGTCCGCCAGTATCGTGCCTTTGAAGGCCGAGGTGGTTCCCAATATCGCCGAAGTTCCGACTTGCCAGAACACGTTGGCGGCCCGGGCGCCGCCGGAGAGGATGACCTGGATGCCGCTGCCCACGTTGAGATCGGAGGCGATCTGGAAGATCCAGACGTCGTCCGCGCCGCCCGCCAGGGTGAGGTCGGACCCGGCGACGGCGGCCCCGCCGCTGAACTTGTAGAGGCCGGGGACCAGGGTCATCCCGCCCACGTTTCCCGATCCCGGGTTCAAGAACCCGCCGGTGGGTTCCGGCACCCGGCCCGCGGCGTCATTGTAGGCGAGGGTCAAATCCCCCTTGGCTTCGGTCAGCCCGGAGGCATCGGCGAGCGAGCCCTCCGGCCCGGGCGGGCCCACGGTGAATATCGTCCCGGTCACTTCGGCCGTGCCGAACCCGGTGATATTGCTTCCCGCCGCCGGACTCAGGCCGATGTCCCCGGTGATGGCGGAAGCGGGGATGTTCGAGATCAGCGATCCGGCCAGGACCGCGAACTTGGCGGTCGAACGCAGGTTCACGGAAGCGGGCGAAACGGACAGGGCCGCGGTGGGCGTCATCAAGGCCAGTGCCAGCGCCGCCCCGGCGAAAAACGCCCATCGGCCCGGAATGCCTGGCGTATGCGTGCAATGAATGTTCATGGATCTCCGTGGGTGGGTATGTGAAGGAGAAGCCGGTCGGCGGACCGCCTTCCCCGCGGATCGCGATCGCCCCGGCCCTGCATGAGGATATACCGTTCCCGGCGGCCGCGTGGCATCGCCCGAAAGGATGGAAAAAGGATTAATCCTTTCGGGGGATGGGACGGGCGTTACGCCCCTCCGCCGCGGGCGTGGTTCGCTATCTGGAGGCGGCTGTGCAAGGCCAGTTTCTCCATGATGTTGTGCACGTGGCTTTTGACCGTGAACGTCGCGATATCGAGATTGCCCGCGATCTGCTTGTTGCTCATGCCTGCGACGATCAAGGTGATGATCTCTTTTTCGCGCTTGGTCATCCGGATGGCGCTCCCCAGGTTCCGCTTCCCTTTCGAAAGCGCATGTTCCGCCACTTGGGAAAAGAGCGACCCGGCCATGGCCGAGGGAAGCACGGTTCCCCCCGCGGCCACCGCCCGGATGGTGTCGAGCACTTCCTCCGCCGAAGCGCTCTTGAGGATGAAACCCGCGGCCCCCGCCTGCACGAACTCCAGGATGTCCGATTGCGCCGGGACCAGGCCCATGCCGATGACCTTGGCGCCGGGAAACCCTTTTTTCACGGACGCCGCCACCTCCAGGCTGCCTCGCCTGTCCAGGCCCACGTCCATCAAAACCACCTGGGGTTTCGCGGCCCGGGCCTTGGCCAGGGAGGCGTCCCGGCCGTCGGGCACGGCTGTAACCGTGGCGTTACCCTGCCTTTCCAGCATGGCCGCCATGCCTTCCCGCAGGATGCGGTTGTCCTCTATGAGCAGTACGCGGATCCTCGCCAAAGCGGATCCCCCCCCTTTTCCGGCCCGGATCGCGAACCCCCTCCGCGGAAGCGGAACCGGAGGGCCGCCGCGGATGTCCGCGGCGCCCGCGGAAGGATTCAGCAACACCGCGGCCGGCGGAATCGCGCTTCTTCCCGTTCCGCCCAGGCCTTGCCCGATAAGGGGATGGTCCCGTTCAGGGCGGGCTCCGCCCCGGCTCCTGCCGCCGGCTCCGCCGGACCGCTCTCATGGCCGCAGCCCGCCTGCGCGATTTGCGCCGACCGCGGAAGAGGACCCTCCCCCGCCAGGTGCCGCAGCAAGGCCAGGAGCAGCAGGCACACGGCCCACAGCCAGCCCAGCACGCCGGAAGCCCTTTCCAGGGAGATGATCTCGTCCGCCAGCCATACCGGAGGGGATTCCCGCAGCGTGCGCGCATCCATCCCCAGCGCCAGGCGCGCCCAGCGCAGCACCGAGGAGGCCAGGATGGCTCCCACCAGGATCAGGAACGTCGCGGCCACCGCCGCGTCCAAGCGCAGGTTGAAGAGGATGCGTTCCGTCAGGGCGATCTTATCCGCCGGGACCAGGCCCGCGGCCAGGTCCCCGGACAGCTTGCGGGCCGCGGAGAGGAAGCCGATCTTGGGGCTGGCGTGGAACACCTTCTGCCATCCCGCCGTGAACGTCACAGCCGAAAGCCAGGCGAGCGGGAGCAAGGTGACCCAGACGTAACGGAGGCGATCCATCTTGATGATCACCGTGGTCACCAGGCACAGGGCCACCACCGCCAGCGATTGGTTGGCGATCCCGAACAGGGGCCACAGGCTGTTGATGCCGCCTTGCGGGTCGATCACGCCCTGGTAGAGGAAATAACCCCAGGCGGAAACCAGCAGCAGGCTGGCCGCCACGTTGGCGAGGTAGGAACGGGTGTCGGCCAGGGGCTTCCAGAACTGGCCCAGAAAGGCCTGGATGAGGAAGCGCCCCACCCGCGTGCCCGCGTCCACGGTGGTGAGGATGAACAGCGCCTCGAACATGATGGCGAAATGGTACCAGAGGCCCATCAGCGCGTCGCCGCCCAGCGCGCTGGAAAAGATCTTGGCCATCCCCAGGGCCAGGGTGGGCGCGCCGCCCGCGCGCCCGAACAGGGTGGGCTCGCCGATGGTATGCGCCAGGGAGGCCATGGCCTCGGCCGTGATGGGGAATCCCCACCCGGTGATGGTCTTCACCGCCAGCTCGGGGGTGGCGCCCACCGCCAGGGCCGGGGAGTTGATGGCGAAGTACGCGCCCGGATCCAGGGTCGCCGCCGCGATCATGGCCATGACGGCCACGCAGGATTCCAGCAGCATGCTGCCGTAGCCTACCGGGCGGGAGTGGCTTTCGCGGGTGATGAGCTTGGGCGTGGTGCCCGAGGCGATGAGAGTATGGAAACCGCTGATGGCGCCGCAAGCGATGGTGAGGAAGCAGAAAGGGAAGAGGTCGCCGGCGAACACGGGCCCCGTGCCGTCGATGAAGCGGGTCAAGGGCGGCAGTCGCAGGGGCGGGAGCACGATCAGGATCCCCAAAGCCAAGGCGGCGATGGTGCCGAGCTTCATGAAGGTGCTCAGGTAATCGCGCGGCGCCAACAGCAGCCATACCGGCAGGATGGAAGCCGCCAGCCCGTAGCCGATGATGCACCAGGCCAGGGTGGTGCCGGACAGGTTGAGCAGGGGCGCCAGAGCCGGCGAGGCGTAGAACCATTTGCCGCCCCATACCGAGAGCAGCAGCAGGACGATGCCGATGGCGGAAACCTCCAGCACGCGGCCGGGCCGCAGGAAGCGCAGGTAAATTCCCATGAAGAGGGCGATGGGGACGGTGGCCGCGATGGTGAAGGTGCCCCAGGGGCTGCCGACCAGGGCCTTCACCACCACCAGGCCCAGCACGGCGATGAGAATGATCATGATGGAAAGGATGGCCAGCAGCGCCACGGCCCCGGAGGTCCTGCCGATCTCCTCCTGGACCATCTCCCCCAGGGACTTGCCGCCGCGGCGGATGGAGCAGAAGAGGATGAAGAAATCCTGCACGGCGCCGCCCAGGACCACGCCGATCAGGAGCCAGAGGGTGCCGGGCAGGTAGCCGAACTGGGCGGCGAGCACCGGGCCCACCAAGGGACCGGGCCCGCTGATGGCGGCGAAGTGGTGCCCGAAGACGATCCACTTGTTGGTGCGGACGAAATCCTTCCCGTCCTCGTAGATCATGGCGGGGGTGGCCCGGCGATCGTCCAGGGTCATGATGCGGGCGGCGATCCACTTGGAATAGAAACGATAGCCGATGGCATAGGTGCAGGCGGCCGCGGCGAGCAGCCAGACCGCGTTCAGGGGCTCTCCGCGATGGAACGCGATGGCGGCGTAGGCGAGGGCTCCCAGCAGCGCCACCGCGATCCAAGCGAGGGAAAAGAGGGCTTTCTTCATCCGCTTCAGGCTCTTCCTCAGGGACGGGGGGTTCGGCTCCCGCCCGGCACAAAGGTAAAAAGAACCTGAGCGCCGTGGGTTTCGGATGTGGAGGACCCGAGTCTCAAACCCTGGGTCCCGGACCCAGGGTCTCGATCACCTCCACCTTTCCCGTCCGCCGGGGTATTTCCACGGTCACTTCCCGTCCATGGCGCCGGAAGGCGAGATCCACCGAAGCCGTTCCCACCCGCAGGTCCCTGATGCGCAACTCGTCGAGGAAGGCGGGGAGAACGGGATTTTCCAGCCGCACCAGTTCCTTGGCCGCGTCCACCTCCAGCCCCAGGCAGGATTGCAGCAGCATGTAAACGGAAGCGGAGGCCCAGGCCTGGGGATTGCACGCCACCGGATACAAGGTCGGCCCTTCTCCCTGCCGGTGGATGAAGCCGCAGAACAGCTCGGGCAGGCGGTGCAAATCCACGAACAGGCTCGCCTGGAACAGCCCCTCCATCACCTTGCACACCTCCGCGCGGTAGCCGTACCGGCTCATGCCCATGGCGATCAGGGCGTTGTCGTGCGGCCATACGGATCCATTGTGGTACGACATGGGATTGTAGCGGGCCTCGCCCTCGGCCAGGGTGCGCACCCCCCAGCCGGAGAACAGGGCGGGATCCATCAGGGAGCGGACCACGGAGGCCGCCTGCGCGTCCGGGACGATGCCCGTGAACAGGCATTGGCCGGCGTTGGAACTGCGCACGCGGCAAGGGCGCTTGGAGCCGTCCAGGGCCAGGGCATAGGTGCCCAGGTCGGGCTGCCAGAACGCGGCGTGGAACTTCCCTTTCAGGTCTTCCGCCTGGGAAACCAGGGCCTCCGCCAAACCTCCCTTGCCCAGGGCGCGCGCCAGTCCGGCCATCTCCAGCTTGGCCGCATAGACGTAAGCCTGCACTTCGCACAGGGCGATGGGATGGGACGCCAGGCTCCCGTCGGCATGGGAAACGGAATCGTCCGAATCCTTCCACCCCTGCTGGGCGAGGCTGGCCGGGCCCCTGGGCGCGTATTCCACGAAGCCGTCGCCGTCCCGGTCCCCGTAGCGATCGATCCAATCCAGGGCGGCTTCCAGGTTGGGCCAGATCTTCCTGATGAGGCCGGTATCCCCCGTGCGCGCATGGTACCGGCCCGCGAGCAACAGGAACAAGGGGGTGGAATCGACGCTGCCATAGTACCGGCCGAAAGGGATCTCCCCCAGGTTGGCCATCTCCCCGCGCCGGGTCTCATGCAGGATCTTCCCGGGCTCGGCATCCCTGTCGGGCATGGAATCCCCGGCCTGGTTGGCCGCCAGGAAATGCAGCACGCCCGCGGCGACGCGGGGATGGACCCAGAGCATCTGCAAGGCGGTGAGGATGCCGTCCCGGCCGAACACGGTGCTGAACCAGGGGATGCCCGCATAGGGATACATGCCCTGGGGCGTGTCCGTGATCATCATGAACAGGTCCACGGAGGACCGGTTGAGCCAGCTGTTGAACTGGGGATGGGTGGATTCCAGGCGGCTGAAATCGGCTTGCATGTCCCGGTAGGCGCCGCCCAGGCGATCGAAAGCCTTTTGGTAGGGAAGCATGCCGCCGGCCCCGGGCTCGTCGGAGGCTTCGCAGCCTATCCGGACGATCCATTCCCGGTGCCCGTGGGGCTCCAGCGCCACTTCGAACTCCGCCCGCTCCGCGGACATGCGATCCGGACGGGGATCGATGGCGATGCGGGAGGCGCGCTCCACCCCGTCCAGCCCCCGGTAGCGGATGCGCGTCTCCCCGTCCCCCGCCCCGGGAGGCAGCATGGCGCCCCGCGCGGGCCTCTGCTTTCCGCGCACTTCGAAAATGTCGGAGAAGTCCGCGGCGTATTCCAGGGTGGCCGGGAACGCGATGGCGTCCAGGGAGAAGTTCTCGAAGCGCAGGCGCAGGTAACAGCACCCGTCCCAGATGAAGCAGGACTGGAAGATGTGGATGATGTCGCCCTTGATGAGGCGGCCTCCCGATTCGAAGTCGGGATTGGCGGAGTCCACCACCAGCAGGTCGTTGTCTTCCTTGACCATGGAACTCAGGAACAGGGGTTTTTTGCCGCCGACGCGGAGCCGCAGATGCGACAGGAAGCGCGTGCCTCCGTGGTAGAGCCCTTGGTCCCCTACCCGGTAGGGCCGGATGGATCCCTGGCGGTCAAAGACGGCGAAGGTCTCGCCGTGCTTCAGCACCCTGTTCTGCTTCTCCGCCAGCGAGGAGCCGACCATGATGTAGTACGTATCCTCCACCGTTATGAGTTCCTCCATCGGCCCTCCCGTAGGCTTGCGCCAGGCTCAGGTAAATCCTCAGGTAATCCTCCGCCATCCGCTTGTCCGTGAAACGCTCCTCGAAATAGGCCCGGCAAGCCGCCCGGTCCAGGGCCGCCGCGGCCGCCACCGCCGCCACGGCTTCATCCTCGTCCCGCACCACGAATCCGGAAACCCCGTCCCGCACCACCTCGGGCACGGCTCCCTTGCGCAAGGCGATCACCGGCGTGCCGCAGGCCATGGCTTCGATCATCGCCAGGCCGAACGGCTCCGGCCAATCCACGGGAAAGAGCAGGGCCACGGCGTTGCCGAGGAAGCCGGCCTTGCCGCCCTCCCCGATTTCCCCGACGAATTCGATCAAGGGATGGGCCAGCAAAGGCTTGATATGATCATGGAAATAATCCTCGTCGGGACGGCCGACTTTGGCCGCCATCTTCAACGGCAGCCCCGAGCGGATGGCGATGCTGATGGCGAGGTCCGGCCGCTTTTCGGGGGAGATGCGCCCCAGGAAGGCCAGGTAACCTCCGGGTTTCGGATGGAAATCGTACAGATCGGGCGGAAGGCCGTTGTGGACCGTGCCCTGCCAATTGGCCCACGAAATGGGTTCGCGCTGCGAATCCGAGATGGAGATGACCGGGATCTCCCTGAATTCGCGGTACATGGGCTCCAGCTCCGGCAAATCGAGCCGGCCGTGCAGGGTGGTGACGACGGGTACGTCCGGGTACCTGCGGATCAGGGGATAAGGCAGGTAATCGACATGGGAATGGATCACGTCGAATTCGCCGCTGCGCTGGAAAACCTTCTCCACCATCAGCAAATGGTGGGCGAGCGGATCGGCGACGTTGCCCAGCCGCAGGGCGCGCTCCCATCCCGGGACCAGTTCCGCGGAGGTCCGCGAATCCCCGCTGGCGAACAGGGTGACCTGGTGTCCCTGCTTGACCAGCTCCTCGGTCAGGTAGTGGACGATGCGCTCGGTGCCTCCGTAGAACTTGGGGGGGACGCTTTCGTACAAGGGCGAGACTTGGGCAATCCGCATGGACGCTCCCTCGTTCCAGGGATGGAAACGCGAAACGGGACTCTTTATCTAAGATAAATTCGCGGCGGGAGGGGAGGGCCACGCCGGGCGGCGGGCCACGGGATGACGGAGGGTTTTACGCCCTCCGTCCCGAACCCTGCGCCGGGCATCCGCGGCAATGCGTGCTACGCGCCCGGCAATGTGCGCTACGCGCCCGGCAATGTGCGCTACGCGCCCATTGCTTGCAGGTAGCCCTGGTACTTGCGCTGGAGCTTGTCGAAGGTACCGCTGGTGCGCATGCGCCGCAGCGCCTGGTCGCGCAATTGGCGGACCCGCTCATGGGAGATGTTCAGTCCCAGCCCCACTTCGCGCAAGGTCTGGGGAGCGTTCTGATCCATGCCGAACAGCCCGGTGATGACCTGGGCCTCGCGCTCGGGCAGCTCGGAGAGGATCTCGCGCACCAGTTCCCCGGTGTCGGATTTCTCCAGCTCGTCCTCGGGGTTGGCCGCGCGATCGTCGCGCAGGATTTCCTGGAAGGAAGTCTTGGAGTCCGGACCCATGGGGGCTTCGAAGGACATGCCCCGGCCGGCGGTCTGCAGCAGGCTGCGCACGTCTTCGTCCAGATCCTTCCCGTGGCCCTGTTCCTTGAGCGCCTTGCGCACGCGCAGGCACTGGTTGGCGGGCAGGCGGATCATGGAACCGGTCTCGTTGATGGACTTGGTGATGAAGGCCTTCATCCACCATACCGCGTAGGAGATGAACTTGATCCCGCGGGAGGAATCGAAGCTCTCCACGGCGCGGATCAATCCCATGCAACCTTCGTTGACGAGATCGGGAAGGGGAATGGGGCAGCCGCGGTATTGCAGGGCGACCTTGAGGACGAAGCGCATGTTCGCCTTGATGAGGCGGTTGCGGGCGTCCATGTCGCCGCGGCGGCAGCGTTCGAACAGTCTCAGTTCCTCTTCGCGCGAGATAGGGCTGGTCTTGCGGATGTCCTCCATATAGCGCTTGAGCGAAACGTCATGGGTAGGGTAAGACATTGGGGTGCTTTCCTTGGAGCGGACGGAACGAGTGATATCGGCGCCCGACGGCGTTTGAGAGAAGCAACTTACAAAAACATGGGGTTTCCGACCGCAATTACGATGCGAGGAGGCTATTTAAGCCGGGTACCGGCGCGGGACCGGACTCGGGCCGGTTACCCGGCGGGGCGATTCAGACCCAATGGCCCTCAAAAAGCGGTCCCAGCGGGATTTTCCGCCTGCGCAGTCATGCCCGGGCCGGGGTCGATGCCCGGAGCGGAGGGGTCCAAATGCCCCGTTTCCGCGTAGAGCGCTTCCGCTCCCCCGTAATTGGGCGGTTTTACCGGTTTGGCGGGGATCAGCCGCCGGGAGGGCATCAATCCGCGCGCGGTATCCGCGGCGCGACGCCCGGATCCTTGACGGAAGCGCCGGGAAGGCCCGAAGCCTGGGACGCGGCGCCCCGGGCGGCGGCGGCATGGCCGGTGGTCCGGCGGGGCATCTCGTCCATGGCTTG
>DATENA010000315.1:0-13259 GCA_035275285.1 Fibrobacteria bacterium
TCGTGGTCCCGGAGGATTTCCTGGATCAAACCGTGCTGACCTATCCCGTGGAGCCGGAAAGGCTGGATCTGTTCGTCAAATTCCTGAACCCGGCCTCCCTGGCGCCGGCCAGGCGCCAGCCCATCGAAGCGACCGAAGTGATGCTGCAGATGGTCTCGGCGGGAAGGGGGATATGCACGCTGCCCGACTGGATAGTCCGCAAACATAAGCGCGGACTGGGCCTGGCCGGACTGCGCCTGGGGAAGCGGGGCATCCAGAAGCGGCTCTATGCCGCCGTGCGCAAGAGCGACGTGGGCATAGGCTACATCCGGGACTTCTTCGCGTTCAGCAAGGAGGGGGCCGCCTGAGCGGCGATCCTCAGGGAACCCTTTCAAAGAAGCTTTGCGCTACCGGAAGGGAGGTCCCAGGCAAGGGATTCTTTATATATTCTGGAACGCCGGAAACCCTATGCAACGCTTCGCCCGCCACTTCCACCACTTCCACCACTTCCACCACTTCCACCACTTCCGCCACTTCCGAATCCTCTTCCTCCTCTGGTTCTGCGCGCTCTCCCTGATGGATTTCAAATCCCTGGCGGGATGGGTCGTGTGCCTGGGAGAAGACGGGCACGTGGCCCTGGAGGCCTCTCCCGACGGGGATTGCTGCCACCCTCCCGGAGATGCGTCCGCGGCATTCACCCATGCGGGGCCGGAGCCGGAGAACGCGCATTGCGGCGGCTGCAGGGACATCCAGGTCGGCGCGCCGGCCCCGAGCGCTTCCCTGGCCGGCCGATCGTTTTCCCTACCGGCTCCGTACGCGCCCGTGCTGGCCCTCTTGGATGTCCGGGAATTCCCCGGCCTGCGGGCTCCCGCCCGGCAAGCCTTCTCCCGGGCGCCCACCGGCGGCGAAATCTCGCTCTTTCCCCTACGCTCCGTCGTCCTGACGGTCTGATCTCCCTCTTCCTCCCGGCCTGAGCCCCGCGATTCCCTTCGCCGGCGCCCGGGCTTTCCGCATCCGGAACATTCCGGATGGTCCCCGCCGATTCCGAAACGTTCTCGAGGAGGAGATCCATGCAGACATCATCCGCGTTTTTTAGCGCACTTGCCGTTACGGCGATCGCAGCGTCGGCGGGCCCGGCCCTGACCTTGGAACAGGCCATGGACAAGGCCCGCGGGCACCATCCCGGCTTCAGGATCCTGGATGCCGAAATCGAAGCCTTGGAAGGGATCCGCGCTTCCGCCTCGGCCGCCCCCAACCCCAGCCTCACCGTGGGGCCGGGGATCAAGCGCGCTTCCGGGGAAGGGGCTTCCAAGGCCGCTTTCCACGGCGAGCTGGGCCTGGAGCAGGTGATCGAATTTCCGGGCAAGCGGAGCCTGCGGGCGCTGCTGGCCGAAGGGGACGTCCGGCTCCGGAAAATCGCCCTGGAAGGGTTCGCGCTGGAAATGCGCGTCCAGGTGCGCCGCGTTTTCTTCCGGGCCCTGGCCGCCGGGCAGATCGCCGCCCTGCGCACGGAGCAGGTCCGATCCGCGGAAACGTTCCTGCAAGCCGCCCGGAAGCGGGTGGCGGGGGGATACGCTTCGGACTTCGAGACGGTGAAAGCGCAGGCGGATTGGATCGCGGCGCGCAAGGCCCTGGGAGAAGCCTTGGCGGAGCGGCGGCAGTCCCGCCTGGAACTGTCCGCGTTGATGGGAACGTTCCCGGATACCGCTTTCGCATTGGAGGGAACCCTGGTACCGGAGATGTTTCCGTCTCCCCGGGGGGACCTGACGGCCATGGCCTTGGCGGGGAATCCCGCCGTCCGGGCGCGCGCCTTGCAGGCGGAGCTCGCGGATGGGAACATCCGCGCGGCCGGCCTCGCCGCCCGGCCCGATGTATCCGTCTCTCCGTCCCTGGAATATACGCGTGAGGAGCAGGTGTTCGGCGTCGACCTGTCCCTGCCGCTTCCCCTGTGGGACAGGGGCAAGGGCGGGATCCGGAAAGCCTCCGCGGAACGGCGGGCGGCGCAGGCCGAGTGGGAGAACGCCAAGCGGGAGGTGGCCCTGGCCGTGGAAGCGGCCCTGGACAAGGTCCGGCTGGCGGAAGAGCAACTGGCGCTGTATACGCCGGAATTCCTCGCGAGCCTGGGAGACATCCTGCAAAGGGCTGAGAAGGTGTACGGCCAGAGCTCCACCACCATGCTCATCTACCTGGAAGCCAGGCGCAGCTATTTCGAAAGCCTGGCGGAATACCATCGGACCTTGGCCGGATGGGCCGAGAGCCATGTCGATTTGGAAGCGGCCATGGGGATTCCCATGCGGGCCGGAACGGAAAGAAAGGAAGCGGAATGAAAATGCGCATCACCAAGGCGACGCGATCGGTCATGGCTTCGGTTTTCCTTTTCCTTGCGGGATGCGGGGAGAAAGCGGAACCGGGGGAGGACGTGGTGAAGAAAGAGGATCGGAATGCATCCATCGTGACCCTGACCCAAGCCAGCCTGGAGAACATGGATCTGGAAACGGAACCGGCCAAAATGGGGACGCTCGATCTGAAGCTGACGGTGCCGGGCCGGATCGCCGCGGACGGGAACCGGACCGCCAAGGTATCGGCCAACCTGGAAGGGCGCATCGTCAGGCTGGACGGGGACGCGGGGGACAAGGTAGCCCAGGGGGCGATCCTCGGGATCCTGGAATCCCCGGAATTGCTGGACAAGGCCTTGGCGCTCAAGGCTCCGATCTCCGGCGTCATCATGGAAAAAACCGCCGCCGTGGGCGAGAGGGTGGAAAAGGGCGGATCGATCTATACGCTCAGCGATACCCGCTTCCTGTGGCTGATAGGCGAGGTCAAGGAAAGGGACATCGCCTCCGTCCGCCCGGGGCAGGCGGTCGATTTCTCCGTGCCGGCCTATCCCGGAGAGGTGTTCCGCGGGAAGGTGGCGCGCATGGGCAACGTGGTGGAGCCCGGTTCCCGCACGTTCGAGATCCGGGTGGAGATGGGGAACCCCGGCGGGAAGCTGAAGCCGGGCATGTTCGCGGAGATCCGGATCACCACGGAGGTGCTGCGCGATGCGCTCCTGGTCCCGGATGCGGCGATCCAGAGCGAAGGAGAGGCGCGCTTCCTGTTCGTGGCGCTGGACGCGGGCCGGTTCGAAAAGAGGATGGTCAAGGCCGGCCGGGAACAGGACGGGATGGTCCGGATCCTGGAGGGGCTCGCGGCCGGCGAAACCGTCGTCACGGAAGGCGGCTTCACCCTGAAATCCGAATTGCTCAAGGGCGAACTGGGGGAGGAATAGCATGCTGAACGCCATCCTCTCCTTCTCCGTGCGCCGGCGCCTGCTCGTCGCCCTCGGCGCGGCCGTCCTGGCGGGCGCGGGGATCCTCTCGGTCCGGCGCATCCCCATCGACGCCTTTCCGGACGTGACCAACGTCCAGGTGCAAGTGCTCGCCACCGCCGGCGGCATGTCCCCGCCCGAAGTGGAGAAACTGGTGACCCGGCCCATCGAGGTGGAACTGGCGGGGCTGCCGAGGCTCACCGAGGTCCGCTCCGTATCCAAGATCGGCCTGTCCGCCATCACCGTGGCCTTCGAAGACGGCGTGGACGATTACTTCGCGCGCCAATTGGTGGCGGAAAAGCTGCAGGGAGTCCGGGAGGATCTGCCCCATGGCGTGGACGTGGAGCTGGGGCCGATCACCACGGGCCTGGGGGAAGTGTTCCAATACACCCTCGTGAGCCGCGACGGCCGTTGCGACGCGACGGAATTGCGGACGCTCCAGGACTACGTGGTGCGGCCCATCCTGCGCACCGTGCCGGGGGTGACCGACGTGAATTCCTTCGGGGGCCTGGTCAAGCAATACCAGGTCCTCGTCCGTCCGGACCGGCTGCTCTCGTACGGCCTATCCCTGCGGGAGATCTTCGAGGCCTTGGAGGAGAACAACGCCAACGCCAGCGGCAACTTCATCGAGCACAAGTCCGAGCAGTACGTGGTGCGCGGCCTGGGCCTGGTGCGGAACGCGGAGGATATCGGGAACATCAAGGTGGCCACCCGCGACCACGCTCCGGTCCTCGTCCGCGACGTGGCCTCGGTGCGGATAGGCGCGGAGCCGCGCCAGGGCGCCGTGACGGCCAACGGGGAAGGCGAGGCCGTGGCCGGCATCGTATTGATGCTCAAAGGCGCGAGCGGACGGGACGTGGTCGACGCGGTCAAGGAGAAGCTGCCGGCCATCCGCAAGGCGCTGCCCGCGGGCGTGGAACTGGTGCCCTTCTACGATCGCACGGACCTGGTGGAGAAGGCCATCCGCACGGTGACCCGGGCCCTGGAAGAGGGCGCCGTGCTCGTCCTCCTCGTCCTCGTCATCCTGCTGGCGGATCTCCGCGGCGCGTTGATCGTGACCCTGGTGCTCCCGCTGGCCGCCTTGTCCGCCTTCATCATGATGAAGGTTTCCGGCCTCAGCGCCAACCTCATGTCGCTGGGAGGGCTTGCCATCGGCATCGGCATGATGGTGGACGGCGCGGTGGTGATGGTGGAGAACGTCCACCGCCGCCTGGCGGAGCCGCCGGACCCCGGTGGGGCCGTCGCGGACAAAGCCGGGATGGTGCTTTCCGCGGCCAGGGAGGTAGCGCGCCCCATCGTGTTCGGCATCTGCATCATCATCGTGGTCTTCCTGCCGCTGTTCACCCTGGAGGGGTTCGAAGGGAAGATGTTCGCGCCGCTGGCCTTCACCATTTCCTTCGCCCTGCTGGGATCGCTGATCCTCTCCCTGACCCTGGTGCCCATGCTCTGCGCCTTGTTCCTGGAGCGGAAGCCGCACGGGAAGGATCCCTTCCACGTCCGCCGGCTCAAGGACGCGTACCTGAAAGCGCTGGCGCCGGCGGTCCGCCATCCCTGGCGCGTGGCGGCGCCGGCCGTCCTGGCCCTGGCCGGATCCCTGGCGCTCCTTCCCTGGATCGGCACGGAGTTCCTCCCGGCCCTGGACGAGGGCTCCATCGCCGTGCAGACCTTCCGCATCCCCAGCATCTCCCTGCCCCAATCGCTGGCCATGCAGACGCGCGCGGAGAAGATCCTCAAGGGGTTCCCGGAAGTGATCGACGTGGTCTCGAAAACCGGCCGCGCGGACATCGCTTCCGATCCGATGGGCGTGGAAATCAGCGACGTCATCGTCACCCTCAAGCCCCGGGAGGAGTGGCGGTCCGCGGGCTCCAAGGAGGAACTGGTCGAGAAGATGCGGGAGGCCCTGGGAAACCTGCCCGGCGTGGCGTCCAGCTTTTCCCAGCCCATCGCCTTGCGGGTGGACGAACTGGTGAGCGGCGTCAAGTCCGCGGTCGGCGTCAAGATCTTCGGGGAGGATTTGGAGGTGCTCAAGGCCGAGGCCGACAAGGTGGCCCGCATCCTGGGGAAGGTCCCGGGCGCGGAGGACGTGAACGTGGAAAAGGTGAGCGGCCTGGCGTACCTGGAAATCGAAACCGACCGGGACCGGATCGCCCGCTACGGGGTCAGCGTGTCGGACATCCGGGAGGTGGTGGAAACGGCCATCGGCGGGAGGGAAGCCTCCAAGGTATACGAAGGCCAGAAGGCGTTCGGGCTGGCGGTCCGCTTCCCCGAATCCGACCGTGACGACGTGGAATCGATCCGGAACATCCTCATCCCTTCCTCCGGCGGCACGCCCGTGCCCTTGGGCGATCTGGCAAAGGTCCACGTCCGAGAGGGCCCGGCGCAGATCAGCCGGGAGATGGCCCAGCGGCGCATCGTCATCGAGTGCAACGTGGCGGGCAGGGACATCGGAGGATTCGTCGGGGAAGCGCAGGGCCGCATCGACGCCTCCCTGAAGATGCCGCCGGGATATTTCCTCACCTGGGGCGGGCAATTCGAGAACCAGCAGAGGGCCATGAAGCGCTTCGCCGTCGTCATCCCCGTCACCGTGGCGGTGATCTTCCTGCTTTTGTTCGGATCCTTCGGTTCCATCCGGCAGGCCGCCCTGATCCTCCTGAACATCCCTTTCGCCCTCATCGGGGGCATCCTGGCGCTGTTCTGGGGCGGTTTCAACCTGAGCGTGAGCGCGAGCGTGGGGTTCATCGCCCTGTTCGGGGTGGCGGTGCTGAACGGCGTGGTCATGGTCAGCCATTTCAACGAACTGCGCCGGGAAGGCCTGGACGTGGAAGCGGCGGTGGTGAAGGGTTCGGTATCGCGCCTGAGGCCCGTGCTGATCACCGCGAGCGTGGCGGCCCTGGGGCTCATCCCCATGCTGTTCGCCACCGGTCCCGGCAGCGAGATCCAGAAGCCCCTGGCGGCGGTGGTCATCGGCGGGCTCATCAGCTCCACCTTGCTCACCCTGTTCATCCTGCCGTCCTTGTACAAAGCTTTCGAAAGGAAAACGGCGTAGCGGCGCGCGGTTCAAATGCCCCGGAGCGGACGCCCGATGAGGATCCGCGCCGGTCCCCCGGTTCCCTAGGGCTCGGGTCTGATCTTCAGGAGGCCCCGGCCCAGGGCCGCGGGCAGCTTGACGGTCTCGGAGGCTTCCGCGGACCGGCGGCGGAACGCCCAGACCTTGGTTCCACGCGGATCATAGAGGGAAAAACCCTTGAGCCCGGCGGGCAGGCGCACCATGCCGCCTTCGAAAGCGGCCAAGGCGCGGACAGGACCCGGGGCATGTCCGGACAAAGCGGTGGGCGGTTCCGGAGGCACGGGAGTGGCGGGGCGGCAATCGCCCGTGTATTCGATGCGCACGATTTCGGTGGCACTGGAGAAGGAGAAGTCCCCGGCGGCGTATTCGATGACGTACAAGGCTCCGTCCGGGCCGAAGTCGAAGGAGATGGGGCGGTCCAGGGCGAAGCCGAGGGGCATGCGGGCCACGTCCAGGGCCTTCTCCCAATTGGCGTCCATGGTGGCGAGGTTGATATACGAAGCGTGGAAATCGCTCAGCAGCCACTTGCGGTCGAAGTGGGGCGGGAACTTGATCGTCGAAGGGTTCTTCCCGTCATAGTAATAGACGGGTCCGGTGATGGCGGTGGTGCCCTGGAAATTGGGGAATTTCTCCACGCCGTCCACGGTCTTGCCGCTCTTGCCGAACTCCCGGGACAGCATGGCGGGCATGGCGGGCGGAAGGGCATCGAGGCCGGTGTTGTTGACGGAGTTGTTGACCGGAGCGGCCGCGTTGTACAAGGGCCCGGTCTTTCCGGCGACGTAGTCGTAATCGTTATAGGCCAGGTTGTTCCCGATGAAGTAAGGCCAGCCGAAGTTGCCGGCCCGTTTCACCAGGTTGAATTCCTCGTGCTGGGCGGGACCCTTGTCCGGGCTCGGATTGTCGGCATCGGGACCCACTTCGCCGATCTGCACCCAGCCCGTGTATTTGTCCACCTTCATGGTGTAGGGATTGCGGTGGCCCATGCTGTAGATTTCCGGACGCGTCCTGGCCAGGCCCTTGGCGAACAGGTTGCCCTCGGGGATGGAATACGTTCCGTCGGATTCCGGATGGATGCGCAGGAGCTTGCCGCGCAGATCGTTGGTGTTGCCGGAAGACCTCTGCGCGTCCAGCCAGGAATAGCCCGGCCGCTCGTCGACGGCGCCGTAGGCATCGTTGGAACGGGTATTGTCCCCGGTGGTCAGGTACAGGTTGCCCGCTGCGTCGAAACCCATGGCGCCGCCCGTATGGCAGCAATAGTCCCGCTGGGTCTCCACTTCCAACAGCATCTTCTCCGTGGAAGGCGTAATGATGTCCCCGTTCATGGTGAAGCGGGACAGGCGGTTCACGAGCTTGCCGGGAGGCGAGTAATAGAGATAGATGAAATGGTTGGACGCGAAGCCGGGATCGACCGCCACTCCCAGGGTGCCGTCCTCGATCTTGGAATCCTTGGCGGGCTTCTCCCAGAATACGGGCTGGTTCCAGGCCATCACGGGAGCGGCGATGCCGGGCTTGAGGATCTTGACGGGGCCGCGCCGCTGGATGAAGAGGATGCGGCCGTCCGGCAGGAAGGCCAGCTTGGTTGGCTCTTCCAGGGTGGGGTCCATGGCGCGGTTCAGCACCACCTTCTTGACGAACTGGGAGGCGGCCAGATCCGCGCAGCCCGCATATTTGATCTGGGCCTGCGCCATGCCGGCCGCGGCCAGGAGCGCGGCTCCCCAGGCCAGGGCGTTCCGGGTTCCCGGAAAACGGTTATCGCGTGCGGTCAAGGTACGATCGGATCTTTGCATGGAACTCCCCCTGGGGGAAATATGGGGGGAAAACGGTTTCCCGGCAAGGCAATTCTCCGGATCCGCGTTCGCAGGACGCGAATGCGTTCTCGAATCGAAAACATGGGAAAAAGCGCGGAAACGGGCCTAAATCACCCGACGGCCATTGAAGGCCTGCAGCAACAGCATCACGATGGCCACCACCAGCAGGATATGGATGAGGCCTCCGGCGGCGAGCGCGGAGACAACGCCTGCCAACCAGAAGATCAGGAGCGAAGCGACGATGGCGTAGAACATTCCGGGATTCCTTTCAGCGGAAAACGGCCGCGCGATCCGCGCGGCCGCTCCGGCATCACGTTGCGGAAGGCCTCCGCTAAGGATTGTATTCCTTGAGGGCTTCCTTGTTCAGCACTTGCAGTTCCGTGCGGCGGTTGAGCTTGCGGCCTTCCGCGGTCTTGTTGTCGGCCTTGGGCATGGATTCCCCGTAGCCTTTGGCGGTCAGGACGTCCCTGAGCTCGGGCGCGGCGCTGACCATGTAGCCGGTCACCGATTCCGCGCGGCCCTGGCTGAGCGTGAGGTTGCGGGCGTCGCTGCCGACGTCATCGGTGTGGCCGGCCACTTCGATCTTCAGCTTGGGGTACTTGGTCAGCATCTTGGCGATGATGTTCAGGTAGGGTTTGGAGTTGATGGAGATGTCCGTTTTGTTGGTTTCGAAATAGACGGCGTCCATGAGGAGCAGGCCCGTGGACAGCAATTGTTTCTCGGCGTCGGAACGCTTGGACTTCTCCAGCTCCAGGTTCCTCCGGGTCTCCGCCAGGGCGGCGGAATCCCGGCGGGCCTTTTCGGCCATCGCGGCGGAATCGCTGCGGGCCTTGGCGGCTGCCGCGGCGGCGGCGGAGTCCGAGTAGGCCTGCTGGCGGACCCGGGCAAGGGAATCTTCGACCGCTTGCTCTTTCAGGCCGCGGTTGGCATTGCGCAATCCGGCCTTTTCGCGGGCTTCCCGCTGGGCCCTGGCCTTGGCTTCCGCCCGGGCTCCGGCCTCCGTGTCGATGGTGAACGCCAGGCCGGCGAACAGGCGGTAGGGTTCCAGGGCGCGCGTATCGGCCGCGTCGTTGCGATCGCCGGACAGGGCGAGGTCCCCGCCCGCGGTCAGGTTGATGGCATACGAGGTGCGGAATTGCACCGAGGGCGTCATCCACAGGGGATCCTTCCCGAAATCGATGGCGTCGATGGGCGACCGGTTATGCAGTTCCAGTCCCACCACCCCGGTGAAGAAATTGACCTGGGCGCCGGTGCTGAGCAAGAACAGCGCATCCGTGCCGCTCTCGGCGGAAGTGACCACGCCTTCGTTGAAATGCCATTTGAAGCCCAGGTCCTCGCTTCCGAAGACGAGGCTCTGGATGAGCTTGCCCATGAAATCCAGGCCTTTCCTGGCTTCGAAATAGCTGTACCCGTCGGCGAAATTGCTGTCGATGGGGTTGTCCGTCAGGCCTTGGTAGAGGCCAACCTGGGCCGCCATCCTGATGGGGGCGGAGGGGGCGAAGGGCAGGGTGCCTTGCAGGCCCGCTCCCACCGTGCCCGGACCGGAAGCCTGGGAGCTTTCATAGTCCGTGGACCCGAAGCCCGTGAGGGACGCGAAGGCGTCCACGTAGCGGCTGATGCCGAAGCCCAGCGATCCGATCCCGGTGAAGATGTTGGCTCCGTCATTGGGCGCCCCGGGAAAGGTCCGCTGTTGCTGGTAGAAGGATCCGTTCAACCCGATGATCAGGCGGCCTTGTCCCAAGGCCTCCGCGGAACCGGTCTGGCCCAGGCCGCGCGTGCCGTACCAGGTATTGGTGGGCGAGACCACCCGGATCTCGGTGTTCGCGGTGATGCTTTCCGTCGCGGGAGGATCCACGTTGGTGGCGGCGTCCTGGGCGGATGCGAAATAGGGGAAAACGAATGCGAGGGCTGTCGCCAGCAGACGGTGCGATGTCATAGATTCCTTTTTATCGCCCCTGTGTGCGGATGATGGCCGGATTCCGGGCCGGGCGGGCGATACCGGGGAAGTATGTTTTTCGGGACCGGCCCCCCAAGAAGAATCTCGCGGACCGCCCGGATCGAGTAATGGGTCCGCGCGAAGCGCTCAGAGCGGGGAACGCAGGTAGCCGAAGCGGTTGAAGAAAGTGCGCGAGTGGCCGGGGACCATGATCTCGTTCCCCTGGGCGTCCTTGGACATGGCGGGATGGGAGGTGATGATCGCCCGCATGAAATAGACTCCGATGCCGAGCTTGGCGCCGTTCTTGGCCACCGGCACCACCCCGAGCACCACCGCCACCGAGTCCTTCTGCCTGGGCAGGCTTTGCCATTTGGCCGCGTCGATCGTGCCTTCGGACTCGTTCAGGAAGGCCCCCAGGTTGTCGTAGAGCTTGAGCGAATAGGAAAAAGGGGACGCGGTCTTGAAAACGAAGCTGGGGACATTGGCGGGATCCCCCGCGCGGATGGCGTCCCCGGAGCAATTCGCCAGGCATCCCCCATAGGTGATCCGGGGGGCGTCCGGATCGGTCCGGTCGATCTTCGCGTCTCCGTAGATGACCACGGGGTCCTTGACGTAGCCGTCGACGCCCGGGCCGCGGGTGACGTCGCGGACCCGCTCCACTTCGATGAAGGATTCGATGACCGGGACCCTTCTGCCCGGCAGCACGTAGGTCGCGAACTCGCGGGCGTCCCGGGGGTGCACCCACTTCAGGATGACCTTGCCGTTGGCGTCCGATTCCAGGGTGCCGTTGTTTTCGACGGGGGCCGTCGAGCCTCCGTTCAGGGACAGGGCGCCCTGGTAGGTGTTCTCGCCGCCGACGACGAGCGGGAGGACGGTGGATTCGGAATCCCCCCAGACCGGGCTCCGCGTGGAATCCTTGGAAGCGAGGGTGACCAGAACGTTGCCGAGATCATTGGTGGATCGGATGAGCTTGATCTGGTACGGGACGGTTCCCGGGCCGTAGGCGGTGTCTTCCTTGCCCTGCGCGTTCAGGAGCGTCAGGACGGGCGGGTCGTAGCAGGTCAGATCGGAGGTGGAGGCGGGCGCCAAGGGGCCGTCGGCCTGCACTTTGACGGCGTAGGTCCGGGTGAGGGTATCGTTCATGGCGATCTTCACCTGCAGGTCGTTGCTTCCCTGCCGCAGGGCGATGATGCTGTCCAGCGCCAGGCTCATGCTGCTGTCCGCGTTCCGGACCAGGTTGACGGAGCGGCTGATCTGCGGCGGCACCAGGGAGGAGTTGGTGACCTCGATGGAGCGGGGCACGGTGGTGGTGAGCAGGGACTGGATGATGGATTGCATCACGGCATGGATGGCCGCGATGTTCTTGGGGTCCACCCGGTTGAAGGTGCCCCCGGTGAGATCGGACAGTTGCTTCAGGTTGGCCGTGTCCGGAGTGGTGGAACGCCCCAGGTAGATGCTGAAGATGGGGATGGTCGCGTCCACGCTGCGGAGATAGGAGTTCGGCCCGTTGCCGCCGTCGCTGGGCGCCCCGTCGGAAATGAAGACGATGGCGCGCTTGGCGGTCTTGGTGATCGCGGTGTCGTGCAGCCACGTGTTGGCCAGGCGGATGGGCGGGCCGTAATAGGTGGCCGGGACGCTGTCGATCAGGGCGCTGTCCTTGACCCGGGCCACGTTGGCCGGGACGTTGAGTTGCAGGGGCGCCAGGGAGTGCATGGTTTTGTCGGCGAACCCGGTGATGCCGGCGGTGGAATTGGGCGAGGTCGCGGCCATATAGTCGATGGCCGCGCGGATGACCTGGGCGCGCACGGAGTAAGGATCCCCGGAATAGCTGGCGCAAGCGGGTTTGGCGGAGAGCAGGTAGGACGGGAGCGGGCCGTTGGCCGTCTGCAGGGTGACCAGCGTCCTGGGGATCGCCGGGTCGCAATTGTCGTCGTTGTAATAGAAGGTGGTGTCGTTGGTGGCCGGGTCCACGTAGAACGATTGGGCGAACATGCTGCCGCTGTTGTCGAAGATGAAGACCACGTCCGCCTCGGCCGCCGTCTGCACTTGGAAGGCGTTCTTGCAGAACCTCAGGCCCGTGCGGCTGATGCGCGTGACGTTGCCCGCGGTCTGGATGCCGGTGCCGCCGTTCACGAGCGAGACCAGGTCCAGGCAGGTGCTGTCCGCCCCGGCGCCGGGGGTGGACTTCACGATCAGATCGCAGCGCTTCTGGGCTTGCGCCGCGGCCGTTCCGGTCATCCCAAGGATCAAACCGGCGAGAATCGATGCTTGCAGGCCGAAATCGGCCCATTGGAACACCCTATTGCCGCCCTTTTCGGGAAAAACTGCCATAATATCCCTCCGATTCGAACGCCGGAATCCGGCATATCCCTAGAAGAGATAACATATGCGGTTTTTTGAAGACACGCGCGGTGAATCTTGCCTTAAAAGCGGAAACTTTAACGGTATTTGACGGCACGAATGGGAAATTTACTTGCGCTTCCCGCGGCCGCGAAACTTATTTCCCCTCATGCCGCGCATCATCCCGTCTCCGCAGGTTTTCCGCCATGGCCTCGCCACCTTGCTCCTTCTTTCCTGGGGAGCCTTCGCTTCGCCCATGTACTATGCCTTCGAGGGCGAAGTGGTCTACACCACCGTCGCTTCCCATTCCCTGGGCCAACCCGTCAAATACGTCTTCATGGTGGATCAGGCCGTGGACGGATACACCCTGGACGGGAACGGCGGCAAACGGACGGTGGAGGATTTCATCGAAGGCGCGGATTTCTTCGTCCTCAGCTTCTTTTCCGCCTATGTCGGGGGCGATGCGTTGCTTGAAGACAATCCGGATTCGCCCACCAAGGAAAGCGATTTCGGCGGCATCGACCGGGTGTTCAACGGCACGGACATATTCAGCGCGATACGGGGAAGCAACGCGGACACGCGGGGTTTCGACTTGATCGATATCTGGACGGAAGGCGTCAGGATCAACGATTGGGCCGTGGGCCAGAACCTGTCCGGCGAGAACCTGGTGCAGAACGCGGAAGGCGAGATCAACTCCAGTTACAGCTCGGCCCTGGTCCTGACGGGGATCACGGATTACAATCCGCTGGAGGCGGTCGCGGCGGTTCCCGAGCCTTCCGCTTTCGCCCTCGTGGGCCTGGGGCTGCTGGGGTTGGGCGCCGC
>DATENA010000316.1:0-4252 GCA_035275285.1 Fibrobacteria bacterium
AAGGCCCGGTTCCAATTCGGCCCGCCCCAGCCCATCCCCGACCCGGTAACCCCGGAGTTTCCCTTCGCCCTGCTCACCGGGCGCAGCTCCTCGGCGCAATGGCATACCAACACCCGCACGGGAACCTCGGCCGTGCTGCGGAAGCTCTACTCCGCGGACTCCCTGGTGGAAATCCACCCGGAGGACGCGGCCCGCCTTAAGATCGCCTCCGGCGAATGGGTGATCGTGCGATCCCCGCGCGGCCGCGCCCGGGCCCGTGCCGCCGTGGCCTCCACCGTCCAGCCGGGCCAGCTCTTCATGCCCATGCACGACGTGGAAGTGAACCGGCTGACCTTTCCCTCCTACGATCCCCATTCGCGCCAGCCCTCTTACAAGCATTGCGCCGTGCGCTTGGAAAAGGATCCCGGAGCATGAGCCGGGACGCAGGGCCCGCTTCCCTCCCGGGCGGAAGCGCCGGGGACGCCGCGTTCTTCGGGTTCGAATCCGATTTCGTGGACTCCCTGCGCTGCATCCCCATGGCCGTGCGCCTGCGCCTGGACGTATCGGGGGTGAAGCTCAAGCTGAACGAATGGTCCAAGCTCGGCCAGGCGGAACGGCTCCGCCTGGTGCAGGCTCCCTTCGCGTCCGCCGAGTCCGTCCGCGCCTACGCGGAGGACCTTTCCGCGCTGGTGGAGAAGGTTTGCGGCGCGCGCCCGTCCATGCTGGCGGAGCTTCCCGACCCGGTCTGGGAAAACGCAGGAACGGTCCCCGCGCAGGTCGTCGCCCAGGCCCATGCCGTCGGGCTCGATCTGCCTCCGGCCGCCTGGGCTTCCCTCTCGCCCCTGCAGCGTTTCGCCCTGACGAAGTTGAGCCGCGCCGGGCACGAGAACCGGAACTTCGTCCCGGCCATGCAGGAGTTCGGCCTGGCCTGAGGACGGCGGGCCCGGCGCGGTTCCCCGGAGACCCAAAGCAGAATGGCTTCGTGCATACGCGATCCGGCGCGGCCGCGTTCCGCTGCCTTTTCCGCCTGCCCGCAAGGGGCTCTCATTCCACGGCGGTGACGTCCTGGAAATCGGCCTGGGTGACAGCGCCGCCGTTGTGGCTGGTGAGGGACAGGCCCATCAGCGCGCTCGCCGGCATGGTGATGGTATCGCTGCCGATGGGGTCCCAGACCGTGCCGTTGGCGGAGGCATAGGCCGTGATGCGATTGCCGACCCGCGTCAGCCGGACCCAAATGCGGTTGTTGATGGGAGCGGTCGTGGCGGTGGAGACGCCGCCGGTGGCCAGGCAGCGCTGGAAAGAGACCCCCGAAGCCGCGGAGACGACCATGTTGGCGTGCCTGGATCCGGCCGCGGCGCTTTCCCGGATCATCACGCCGGCCTTGGCCCAGGCATTGGTGTTGGCGGGACCGGTGATGCGCGCCGTGATGGAGCCGTCCCCGGTGATGGGGCGGCGGACGAACTGGAATTGATCCGCCGTGCCCCAGATATCCGTGCCGGAACCCCGGACCGTGAACTTGCCGGAAGCGGACAATGCACTGCCCGGGAAGGCCACGGACCCGATATCGCCGTTGACCCACGGGGAGGGAAGCTGGCGCAGGCGCACGTGGATGCCCACGGACGGCGTGGCCGTCCCGCTGATCAGGTACAGCACGTATTCCCCGGGCGGCGCCACGGTCGAATTGGGAGGCGGCGTCAGGGCCAGGGTGCCGGCCGAAGGCGAGGCCTGGAGCAGGGGAACATAGCGCTGGCCCATGTCGAAGGCGTGGGTGTCCGAGTTCGGGGCCATGAGCACGGCGCCCCGCGCGGCGCGCACCGCAGCGCCGGTGTACTTCACCGTGATGGGCTGGCCGCCCACGCTCATGACCAGGCCGTCGGAAACGTTGGACGGGACCGGGCGGGGGCCGGCCGTCAGGTAGGGAGGCGAGAAGACCCGGGCGTCGGCCCGCTCGCAGGCGATCGCGTATCCCGCCGCCGTGCCGCCGCCGATGAGGATGCGTCCGTCCTTGAGCAGCACCGAAAAGCTGTGGTACCCGCGCTCGAGCACGTCGTTGTCCCAGGCCGGAAGGGTGGCGACGGTGCGCGCCACCGGATCGATGATCTGGGGCCGGCGCACGTCGCCGATATAGGTCGTGTTGAGCTTGTATCCGTTGATGGCCAGGATGGTCCCGTCCGGCAGCAGCAGATTGTTCCCGAAATGCCGGGAGATGCCGGTGGAGAACTGGGTCCAGGCGTCGGCGACGGGATCGTAGATATGGAACTTCTCCGCCGTGGCCCCCACCGCGCTGCCGCCCAGGAAGGTGAGCTTGCCGTCGGGGAGCATGGCGCCCGAGGCGCCCTCGCCCTTTTCCACGGTGGCGGTGCCGGGCAATACCGCGTTGGGCCGCGAGAAGAAGCGCTGGGAGGCCGCGAGCCCGGGAGCGTTGCTGAACAAAAGCACCTTGCCGGCGCCCGCGAACATGGCGATGGGCCTGGCGATGCCGCCCGCCGAAGCCGCCGGCACCGGGGCGGGCAACAGGAACAGGTTGGTGTACCCGCGCGTCGGGGGCATGTCCGGATTGCCTTCTTCATGCTGGACAGGCACGTTCCAGGGGTTGGTCCCGGCCGCCTGCTTCTGCGGATCGAAGGTCTCCACTGAGAGGTTCCAATCGCCCGGGGTCTCGCAGCATTGCTTGAAGCCGCCGGTGATGAGGGTGGTTCCGTCCGGCAGGAGCACGTTGGTGGGATACCATTTCACCCCGCGCAGCGCCGCCGGCCCGCCCCCAGCATGGGCTGGGCGATGCGCGCGAAGACGCCGGTGGCCGGATCGAAGATGCGCGCATAGTTGATGCCGTCCTCCACCTCCGCCCCGCCTATGCCCCCCAGGTTGGTGTAGCGGGATCCGCCCGTGTAGAAGATGCGCCCGTCCGCCAGCGTGTTGTGGCCGGCGCAATACAGCACGTCCGAAGCCTGGAGGTTCTGCTCGTTGATGGGCTGGATGTACAGGGTGCGGGCCGTGTCCGGGGTCAAGGCGGCCGGATCCAGGATGAAGGTTGTTCCGTTCTTGCGGGCCCCGCCGCCGCCGCCCCGTCGACCGCCAAGGCGTCGAACCGGGCCGGCGCGCCTTCGCTGTGCAGGCCTATCGCGCCTTGCGGAAAGGACGCGTCGCCGGCCTCCCCAAGGGCCCGGAACGCGGACGCGCCCGGTTCCGACACCGATCCGCTCAGCTTCCGGCCCCGCAGGTCGAAGCGCAGCGTATAGGCCTTGCCGGGCTCGTATTCGAAGCGCCCCGAAGCCAGGTTCATGATGTGATCATGGTGACGCATCTTGATGAACCAGCTTTTCCGGCCCGCCGCGTCCCGGCCCAGGGCCAGCGCGTAGTAATGATGCCCCCCCTGGACGCGGCCCAGCAATCCCGCCTCGCCGGAACCGTCCTCCAGCACCACTTGGCCCTGCACCGTATAGTCCGTCCAATCGTCCCGCCCCGCGATCACCGTGCTGGGCAGGGAGGAATCGGACCGGAAGGATTTCTCCCTGCCGTCCCGGGAACTCAGGTTCCAGAATCCCGCGGCCGGGGTCCACGCCGCCGTGCCCCCTTCCTGGAAGTTCTCCCGGAACAGGGGGACGTCCCCGCCCTTCCCTCCCGGGCACCCCGCCTCGTCCGCCTCCGCGCAAGGGGAGGCCGCGCCCGCCTTGGGCCTGCGCAGTTTCGGGTTCAGGAAATGGAACTTGCCTTTGCGGCCCAGCAGATCGCGATCCTCCACGGATGCGCTCGCCATGCCCGGCTTGGAAGAGGAAACCGCGGGCAAGGCTTTCCCGGTCTTGTCTCCGGAAACGGGCGCGCCCGACTCCGCGGCCAGCGCGACCGCGCCCGAAACGAGCATGGCGATCAAAATGCTTCTCATACGCGGTATCCTCCTGGCGGGGCGCCCCTCGTCCGCCCCGGATTGAATGGCCCAAGGGGAAATGCGGTACGCCCCGGGTCTCGGATCAAAAGGCTCCGACAGCCCCGGGACACCCGCTAAGGCAGCGGCAAATGTAAATGATCGTTCCGTCACAGTGTTACATAAAAATGTTTTCCGGGGGCAAAAGTTCCGATCGAACGCATCCCGAAACACGGTTGCTTTAATTTTGCGGAAGATGACGTCGTGGAGAAAAAAGCCGATAAACGGGAACGGCCACCTGAGAGGGTGGCCGTTCGAGCCCTCTTGCGAGAGCGGGTAATACCCTGGCATAGACCCACTCTCCCACGGCAAATGACCGTAGTACCATAGGCGCGTTGAGGCTTAACTTCT
>DATENA010000317.1:0-5878 GCA_035275285.1 Fibrobacteria bacterium
CCTGCGGCTGTGCGACGTCTTCCTTTGCCCCATGCGCTTCAAGAGCAATAGCGGTTCCCTGCTCCATCTCGTCCACCTGGGAAAGCCCATCCTCGCCTCGGACATCCCCTTGACGCGGTACCTGAAGGATGAAGGCGCGCCTTTGGAACTGTACGCGGACGCGGAAGGGTTGCGGAAAGGGTTGGAAGCGGCCGTTTCCGGGGCCGCCCCGGCGCGGCCCAACCGGTATCCCTGGGACTTCGGCGCGGTGGCGGACGCCTATCTGCGCGTCCTGGGCGCGGTCAATAGTTGAAGGAAAGCCGGAGCGAGAGGCTGTGCGTGCTGGGGAAGCGGTTCTTGGCGTCGGCCGTGGTCTGCTTGACCTGGTAGAGATAGCCCACCTCCAGGTTGCGGCTCAGGAAGAAGCGGAAATCCGCGGTGAGATCGATCAGTTGAAGGCGCGAGGGCTGGGCGTTGGGGGCGAACATCTCCAGGCGCAGGTCCAGGGCCATCTGGGAGCCCAGGCGCAAGGTGGCGTTAAGATTGCCTTCCGCGCCGATTTCGTAGTTGGACTCGCTGAGGACGTATTGCGTCTGGGAGTTCACCGTATAGCTTCCGTCCACCAGGTTCTGGTGGGCCGCCATTCCGAATTGCGCGGTGGCTTCCAGGTAGTATTTGGAGATGAACTCGATATTGACGCCCACCCCTTCGCTGAAGTTGAGGGGATCGAACGCGGGCCGCACCAGGAACGATCCGCTGGAATCCAGGTGCGTCAAGGGAACCCCGACCGAATCGGTCCCGCCATCCACGACGGCTACGGTGTCCTGGTCCGCCAGCTTCTCGAAAATGTGCGTGTCCACGGTAGTGCGGATATAGGGGCCCAGCCAGGAATTCAGGCGGCGGATCCAATTGGTCCTCACCTCGGCGATGTCCGTGTTCACGCTGAAGCGGCGGCCGCGTTCCTTGATGAAGTTGTCCTGGAGCAGCAGCTCCGTGGTCCCCAGATAGCGGACGTTGTCGAACTGGGCGCGGACGCGCAGATCGCTGGTGACCTGCATGGCTTCCTTGCGCACGTCCGCGTCGTCGGTGTTGCGGGTCAGGTTCACGTTCCCGCCCGCCCGCAGGCCGAAATTCCAATAGCTGCCCACCTTGGCGCGCGCGTTCAGGGATTTGCTGCCCCCGGAAATCAGGTCCCCGCCCACGTCCTTGTCGTAGATCAGTTCGATCTGGGAAAGCTCGCCGGGATTGATCTGGACCGTGATGTAGTTCCGCAGGGAATTGTAGCCCTCCCCGGGTTTGCTGATGCGGTACAGGCCCGCGGGCAGGATCCAGGTCCGGATATCCTGCAGCCGCTCCTGCTTCAGCCCGTGCCCCTTGCCGTAGTTGATCCAGGACTCCATGCGCACCACTTCGTACTGGCCGTCTATGTACGCGCCGTCTCCGGTCAGGGTCTCGACGATCATGCCGCCCCACTCCGCCGGCACCACGGTGGTGTGACCCTCCTCGATCTCGACCTTCAGCGGGATCTGCTGGATGGACGTCCCGGATCCGAACCGGATGGAATAGATCCCGGAATCCAGCAGGATGCGCTCGCCGGTCTGGCCGCTCTTGATCAGCCTGCCCTTGGCGTTCAGGACGGAGACCTCCGGCTCGCGCCGCGGTTCCGAATACGTGGGCACGAACAGGGCCCCTTTTCCCAGGGGGATCAGGGTGCGATCCCGGGAGAGCTGCTCTTCCACCGCCGGAGCCAGCCAGTTGCTGCTGCGCTTTTCCGGCTTGTCCTCCCTGTCGACCTTGGCCAGGGACTTCTCCAGTTCGCCGCTGGACACGTCCTCGCCGGGCAGATCGCCTATCTGGGCCGCTCGGACCGGTTGGACCGCGGCCAGGCAGGCGAGGGCCATGACGGTTGGGAATCGGCGCATGGGCTCAGGGCTTGGTCCGGTTCGAGAGGGAATCCGCGGACACGGAGTCCTTGCGGGTCAGGGTCTTGTACCTGGCCTCGTCCAGGACCACCTCCATCTCCTGCACCATGCGCTCATTGATGTTCTCGACCAGGAAGGAAAGCTCCCTGACGATGAACACCGGCTCCTGCTGGGGCACGGTTTTCCGCAGATCGTAGAGTTTCTTCCAGACAATCTGGTTGGTCTTGGCGTTCTCCAACTGGTACTCGATGGACATGTGGGCGTACCACTGTTCCTTGCTGTCGTACTCTTCGATGGCCTGGATGTCGCAGGAAAGGAAATAGTCCGGGACGTAGTTCTCCACCGTGCGGGTCACGTTTTCGAACAGCCTGGCCGCCTTGAGATGCTTGACCAGCAGATCGTTGACCATGCGGTCCGGATCCACCGCCCACAGGTGCAGGCCGTAGAACTGCATCTGGTTGGCCGATTGGCGGTAGACGATCTGGCTCCGCCGGTAGGCCTCCGCGATGTTGCAATCCCGGACGCGCACCACGTAGGGATAGGGTCCCTTTTCGATGCGCTCCTTGGGAGGGGTGGGGAGGTAGTCGAGCAGGTAGTACTGGGTGACCTGGGGCTTGGCGAAGAATCCGCAGGCCGCGAGCAGGGCGGCCGCCGAAGCCGCCAGGACGGGCCGGGACGCGCGCTTGAGGTTCATTTCCGGCGCTCCTGCTTCTCTTCTCCGCGCAGCAGGACCGAAGGGTTTTCCTTGATCTGCCGGCTGAAGGTGTTCATGTTCTTCATGGTCTCTTTCAGGTTGCTCATGGATTGCGCGAGGTCTTCCTGCACGCGCAGCACGGTGACGTCCACCTTCTGGGCCACTCCGGTGATGCCTTCCGCCGCCTTGCGGTATTCGTGCACCGTCTGTTCCACCTCCATCTTCTGGATCTTGTTTTTCAGGGTGGCGGCGGCGGTTTCCATCGAGCCCAGGATGTTGTCCATGCGCTTGCCGGGCTTGACGCGGTTGATGTCCTGCGCCAGGCTGTCCAGGGAGGAGCTCAGGTTGGCCGAGCTCTGTACCAGCTTTTCCAGTTGCCGGCGGTTCTGGGATTCCGTGAAAGAGATGACGTTGCCGAGCAGGCGGTCGATCTTGTAGGCGATGGAATCGGCGCGCAGGGTGATCTTGCCCAGGGTGGAGAGTTCCGATTCGACCTCCCCGCCCCGGGGAACGTCCGGCGCGGAATAGGAACCGCCGGTGATTTCCAGGTACTTGAGCCCCGTGATCCCATAACTGCCCATGGTGGCCACCATGTCCGCTTTCATGGGCGTGCCCTTGGCCACTTCGAAATGCACGACGGACTTGGAGATGTCCGCCGAATCCGTATTGATGTAGGTGATGTTGCCCACCTCCACGCCGTTCTGCTTGACGGGCGTGCCCAGTTCCAACCCGCTCACCGATTCGACGAGTTTGGTGTAATAGGGGACCTTCCTGGTGAAGATCTTCTTCCCCACCATCAGGAAAAGGACCACCGCCAGGAACGCGCCGGTCCCCAGCAGAAAGGCCCCCAGGCGGGCCTTCTCGGCCTTGCTCACGTCCATTATCCATCCTCCAGATTGAAGGCGACGGTGCGCCCCGTATGCCTGATCTCGCCGGGCTTGCGCTCCAGGAAGTCCTTGACCTCCTGCGGGCCGTTCCGTTCCGCTTCCTCCAGTCCGCCGTCGAAAACCACCTTCCCGCCCCCCAGGAAGGTCATGCGGTCGCAGAGGGTGCGGATGGAATCCAGCTCATGGGTCACGACCACCATGGTGATGCCCAGGCTGTCCCGCAGCTCCAGCAGCAGCTCGTCGAGGCCGCGGGAAGTCACCGGATCCAGCCCGGCCGACGGCTCGTCGCAGAACAGCAGGTCCGGATCGGTCACGATCGCCCGCGCCAGGCCGGCCCGTTTGCGCATGCCGCCGGACAGTTCGTTGGGGAGCTTGTGATAGGCGTGGCCCAGCTTCACCTGCTCCAGCTTGAGCCTGACCAATGCCTCCACCACCTCCGCCGGAAGCCCGGGGTTGTGGATGCGCAACGGCAGGGAAACGTTCTCGCCCACGGACAAGGAGGAGAGGAGCGCCCCGCCCTGGAACAGGACCCCGATGCGGCGCAGCAACTCGCTCGAAGGGCGGCCTTGCGACCAATCCACGGCGCCGCCCAGCATTTCGATGGAACCCCCCAGGGGCTTCTCCAGTCCGATGACGGTCTTGAGCAAGGTGGATTTGCCGCAGCCCGAAGCTCCCAGGACGATGCGGATTTCCCGCTCGGCCACCTCCATGGACACGTCTTCGAGCACCACCTTGCCGCCATAGCCGGCTTTCAGGCGTTCCACTTTCAGCTTGGGCGATCCGCTCAAAGGGACTCCTCGCGGACGTGGTATGGCGTCGATCGGGTCATGGGCATGGGCTTCTTCCGGGTCCCTTAATAATAGAAGATGAAGGAGAACACGGCATCGGCCATGATGATGGAGAAAATGCAGGTCACCACGCAGGAAGTGGTGGCTTTTCCCACGGCGTCCGCCCCGCCGCGCACGTTCATGCCCTTGTTGATGGCCACCAGGGCGATGATCCAGGCGAAAGTCAGGGATTTGATCATGGCCTGGCCCACGTAGTTGATGGTGACCGCTTCCTTGAGCTCATGCAGGTAGGAGCTCGGGGACAGCCGGAAGAACAGGAAGCCCACGACCAGGCCGGCCGCGATTCCCGAGGCGGCGGAGCATACGGTCAGCAGGGGCACGGTGAGGCTCATGGCCCAGAAGCGGGGCAGCACCAGGAAATGGATGGGGTTGATGGCCATGGCGTGCAGCGCTCCCACCTCTTCCTGGACCACCATGGTCGAGATCTCCGCGGTGATGGAGCTTCCGGAACGGCCCGCCAGGATCACGGCGGTCATGATGGGCCCGATTTCCGTGACCATGCTGATGCCCATGCCGCTGGCCAGGAAGACCGTGGCGCCGAATTTCTGCAGTTGGATGCCGGATTGCAGCGCCAGGGTGAATCCGATCAGGGTGGACAAGAGCAGGACGATGGGCAATCCGTTGCTTCCGAGGCGGACCATCTGGATGATGACGTCTTCCCGGAGCATGGTCTTGGAACGGAACAAGGCGAAAGTGGAATAGTAGAGGGACTCCGATAACAGGACCAGGGTATCCCGGATTTCCCCGAAGAACTTCCAGGCCCCTTCCCCGACCCGCGTCGCCAGGCCCGGGGCTTCTTTCGCCTCCGGTTTTTCCGGTTCCGGCAAGGTGAGCTTGGCCAGGTCCTTTTTCAACTCGGGGGAAAGGCGGGAGAGCACCAAGCGGCGGCCGGATTTCTCCAGGGATTCCTGGAGATGGGCGAGCCATGCCATGGACAAGGCATCGAGCTTGCGCAACCGGCTGCAATCGAGCTTGAGCTCGCCTCCCCCGGATACCTCCAGCAGGCGCGAATGCTCCCGGGAAACCCAATCCGGGGTGATCTCCTCGGGGAGGGCGACTGCCTGAATCTTCACTGTCCCATCCTATTGGCGATCAAGAGCCCGCGTCATGGGGAGAATTAATGTTAATTTTCCATTGTCTGTGAATGCAGTACAGGATCTAATCGATATTCTATACAAAAAAACCACCGGGTTCGAAGAATTAGATGAAATATAGGCTTTTCCCGACCCGGCACGGCTCCCGGCCCGCGGTTGGCGTCAAGGCCTGGACGCTCGCGGGATTGATCCCGCTTGCGCTGGCCGCCGCCTGCCACATCGCTAATGCGCAAGCCGCCGTCCCACTGCGGGTCGCGGCGGCAACCGCGGCCGAATCCAAGGGAAAACACCCGGCGCGAAAAGGAACGCCCAAAAGCCCCGCCGACTCCTCCAAGGCCGGCCAGGCCCCCGATTCCTCCCAAGGCGCCGCGCATCCGGACTCTACCGCCCCCGGTCCTGGCGGGGCCAAAGCTCCTGGCGGGGCCGCCGCCGCTCCCGACTCCGGGTCCCCGGA
>DATENA010000318.1:0-14984 GCA_035275285.1 Fibrobacteria bacterium
TGGACCTCGACCCGAATTCTACCGCTTGCCGGGCGCGGGATCCACCAGCCAAGCGCCCCGCGGCATCGACCAAGCCATCCGGAAAATCCCCGCCAAACGGGTTTTCAGGACCTCCGGCCCCGCGGAACGGCGGTCAGCCCGCGGGCGGGCCATTCCGGCGCCCAGGATTTGCGCGCCGCCGCCTGCGAAATTGCCGGAAAACCGGCAAAATTCTAACGTTCCGAACGGTTTCACGGACCCGCCGGCGGGCATCCGCCCACCGGAATCCCAAGCATTGGAGTGAAGATGGAAGGCCTAGACATCAAATCGATTTATGCCGGACTGGATGCCAAGCATGCCTATGCCCGCAAGACCCTCGGCAAGGCCCTGACCCTCGCCGAAAAGATCATCTGGTCCCATCTCCACGACGCCGCGCAACCCAAGATGGAACGCGGCAAATCCTTCGCCCTGCTCCGTCCCGATCGCGTGGCCATGCAGGACGCCACCGCGCAGATGGCCATCCTCCAGTTCATGCAGGCGCAAAAGCCCAAGGTCGCCGTGCCCACCACGGTGCATTGCGATCATCTGATCATCGCGCGGGACGGCGCCGCCCGGGACGTGGAGATCGCCAACAACGAGAACAAGGAAGTCTTCGATTTCCTGAGTTCCGCTGCCCGCAAATACGGCATGGGTTTCTGGAAGCCGGGCTCCGGCATCATCCACCAGGTGGTCCTGGAGAACTACGCTTTTCCCGGCGGCATGATGATCGGAACCGACTCCCACACCCCCAATGCCGGCGGCCTCGGCATGATGGCGGTGGGCGTGGGCGGATCGGACGCCGTGGACGTGATGGTGGGCATGCCCTGGGAAGTGCTCTATCCCAAGGTCACGGGTATCCATCTCAAGGGCGCCCTGAACGGATGGACCTCCGGCAAGGACGTCATCCTCAAGCTGCTCGAGATCCTCACGGTCAAGGGCGGCACCAACAAGATCATCGAGTATTTCGGCGAAGGCGTGCGGACGCTCTCCTGCACCGCCCAGGCCACCATCACCAACATGGGCGCGGAGCTGGGGGCCACCTGCTCCCTGTTCCCGTTCCACAAATCCATGGGCGATTACCTGCGCGCCACCCGCCGCGCGGACGTCGCGGACCTGGCCGAGAAGCATTCGGCCTACCTCAATCCCGATCCGGAAGTGCTGGCCGACCCCGGCGCCTTCTACGACGAGGTCATCGAGATCGATCTCGACCAGCTGGAACCCTACGTGGTCGGGCCCCACAGCCCGGACAAGGCGCGCCCCATCTCCAAGTTCAAGGAGGAGATCGAGAAGGAGAAATATCCCGAGCTCCTTTCCGCCGCCCTGATCGGCTCCTGCACCAACTCCTCCTACGAGGACGTGGGCCGCGCCGCGTTCGTGGCGGACCAGGCCCTGTCCCGCGGTTCCAAGGCCGCCTCGCAGTTCTTCGTGAGCCCCGGCTCCGAGCAGGTCTTCGACACCACCAAGCGCGACGGGTACCTCGCCACCCTGGACAAGCTGGGCGCCGTGGTCATGGCCAACGCCTGCGGCCCTTGCATCGGCCAGTGGCAGCGCAAGGACATGGGGGACGGCGTCGCCAACTCCATCATCACTTCGTTCAACCGCAATTTCCGCGGCCGCAACGACGGCAACAACGCCACCCTGTCCTTCATCGGCTCGCCGGAGCTGGTGACCGCCATGGCCCTGGCCGGCACCATCAAGTTCAATCCCCTGACGGACACCCTGAAAGCGGCCGACGGCACCTCCTACAAGCTGGAAGCCCCCCAGGCCGACGCCCTGCCCAAGCAGGGCTATGCCTTCAACGACGGCGGCTTCATCGCCCCCGCCCGGGACGGCGCCTCGGTGGAGGTGAAGGTCTCCCCGGACAGCAACCGCCTGCAGCTCCTGGAACCCTTCAAGCCCTGGGACGGCAAGGAAATCGAGGACGCCTTGGTGCTGGCCAAGGCCCAGGGCAAATGCACCACGGACCACATCTCCCCCGCCGGCAAATGGCTCAAGTTCCGCGGCCATCTGGACAAGATCTCGGACAACATGCTGGTCGGGGCGACCAACGCCTTCGGCGCCGCCCCCAACGGGGCCCCGGTGATCGGCACGGGCAAGAACGTGCTGACGGGCGAAACCGGCAAGACCTACCCCCAGATCGCCCGCGACTACAAGGCCAAGGGAAAGGGCTGGGTGGTGTTCGGGGAAGAGAACTACGGAGAGGGTTCCTCCCGCGAGCATGCAGCCATGTCCCCGCGCTTCCTGGGCGCCCGCGCCGTGATTGCCAAGAGCATGGCCCGCATCCATGAGACCAACCTGAAGAAGCAGGGATTGCTCCCGCTCAAGTTCGCCAATCCCTCCGATTACGACAAGGTGCGGGAAGACGATCGCGTGGGCATCACCGGCCTGGCGTCCTTCGCCCCCGGCAGGAACCTCAAGGTCACGCTCAAGCATGCCGATGGAAGCAGCGATGCCTTCGAAGTCACGCATACCTTCAACCAGGAGCAGATCGAATGGTTCAAGGCGGGCAGCGCCCTGAACCTGATGAACTGATGTCCGTCCCGCCGGATCCGCCCTGGACGTTGTCCAGGCATTCCGGAGCGCTTTCCTCGCGCTCCGGGTAACCACCGGTGGGCGCCTCCCGTCTAATCGGAATGGACTTCGCGACCGCTGCCGCCCAACTCACCGCCTTCAACATCGCAGCCACGGCCGCCCGCCCAGGCATCAGCCACCTGGTCTCCCGGGAAACCCGCGAACTGGCCGCCCGCTTCCTGGAAGGCCGGCCCCGCTTGCGGTTCTGGCTGGGCATGTCCAAGCGCCCCGGCTTCCATCGTTGGTTCGACAGGTACCAGGCCCTGAAGGTCCCCGGCCTGGCCTTGCATCAGACCCTGCGCAACCTGTCCTTGGAAGAGGCGGCCCTCCACGGCCTGGAGGCGGGCATGGAACAGGTCCTGTTCCTGGGAGGCGGGTTCGATACCATGGCCGCCCGGCTCGCGCGGCTTTACCCCTCGGCCCGGTTCCTGGAACTGGATCATCCCATCCTCCAGGCCGCCAAGCGCAGGGTCCTGGAACAGACGGGGCTCCTGCCGCCCAATCTCGCCTTGGCGCCCATGGACCCGGAACGCCCGGATCTGAAAAACGGACCGGCCCTGCCCGGTTTCCGCCCCGGCCAGCCCACCCTGGTTCTCTGCGAAGGCCTGCTCATGCGCCTGAGCCGCAAAGCGGCGGAAAGGGTCTTCGCGGATCTGGCCGCCCTTCCCTGCCCCGTCTTGCGGTTCGTCTTCACCTTCATGGAACCGGACTCGCGCGGGCATCTCGCCTACCGCGGGGGATCGCGGCTGACGGGCGCCTGGCTGCGCCGGCGCGGATGGAGCTTCACCTGGGGGCTGCCCGCCCACGAGATGGGCGGATTCCTGGCGCGCCACGGCTTCATCCTGGAGGAAATCGCGGATGCGGAAGTGTTCCGCGCCCGGTTCCTGTCCGGACTGCCCGGCGCCGTCCTGGCGGAAGGCGAAAAAGTCGCCATCGCCTCCCGCTGGGCCCGGTGAACCCGCTTCCCGCCGGGGGAACTTCCGATTACATTGTTTCCGCATGTTCCGGCCCCGCTCGTTCTTCCGCCCTCTGGACGCCTTGCTGGCGGTTTCGGTGGCAACGGCGGCCGTCTGGGGGTTCCTGGCCTTCCGGGTCGCCGACGGATCCCGGGCCGTAGTCTATATAGGCAACCGCAAATACGGCTGGTACGACGTGGCGGGCGCCCCGCGCCGCGTCACCGTGCCCACGCGCATCGGCGAGGTCAGCCTGGAGATAGGCAACGGCTCCGCCCGGGTGGCCGCCTCCCCCTGCCGCAACAAGGTCTGCATGCGCACCGGAGCCATCCACCGCGCCCACTCGGAAATCGTATGCATGCCCGCGCAATTGCTGATCGTCCTGGAAAGCGACCGTCCCCGGGACGGAGACGGGAAATCCCCCGGAGGAACCGATGCCGTCACCTATTGAGGGTTCCGGACGGAAAAGTTCCGGACGGAAAAGTTCCGGACGGGGTAACCTGAAGGTCACGGCCGGGACCTTCGCCCTGGCGCTGCTGGCCGCCTCCGGCCTGCAGATCATGGAGAACCTGCTGCCCCGCTTCCCGCTTTTCCCGTGGATGCGGATCGGGTTCAGCTACGTGATCATCCTCCCCTTCCTGATGCAATACGGCCCGCGCGCGGCTTTCGCCCTGTTCCTGGCGCGCAACGGCATCACGGTGCTGTACGGCGGGCAGCCCCTCACCACCTTCCTCATCGGCAGCGGGGCGGGCGTGCTGGCCTTGCTGGGGCTGGGCCGGCCGGTGGCCTGGGCCTACCGGCGCGGGAGCCTGGGCATCCTGGGGGCCGGCATCCTGCTCGCCACGGCCTTCAACCTGGCCCAGCTCGCCCTGGTCAACCTGACCCTGATCCGCCATGCGGGATTCTATTTCCAGACCGGTCCCATCCTGGCCTGGTCCCTGGTATCCGGCGCCTGCGTGGCCTTGCTGATCCGGTTCTCGGAAAAGGAGCTGCTGGATCTGTTCGCTCCCGAACCGGAACCGTCGTCGGCCGCGGCCTTCGAAGCGGCCGCCTTGCCGCCTCCGGCCCGGCCCGCGCCTTTCCTGGCCGGCATGCTCCTGATGCTCAGCCTGTTCGCCCTCCCCGATCTCCGCGTCCAGGTTCCCGTGCTGGCCGTGCTGCTGGTGGCGGTGCGGGACCGGGGCCGCATGCTCCTGCATTCCTGGCCGTTCTTCTTCTACCTGGCCTGGCTGCATCTGTTCCATACTTCCGGGGCTTATCTCTGGGGCGAATGGATCACGCGCGAAGGCGCGCGTGATTTCGCCCTCTATGCCGCGCGGCTGGCCAATCTCATCCTGCTGGGGCGCTGGCTGTCCTCCCGGTTTCCCTGGCAATGGGCCGGCCGGCCGCGGTCCCCGTATCTCCGGGGTTTCCTGCTCGCCCTGCCCCTGATGGCGGACCTGTTGAAACCCAGCCTGCAGGCCGGCCGCGACATGCTGCGCAACGTGCGGGCGGGACGGCGCACCGGAGTGCTGGCGCCGGCCTTCGCCTCCTGGCGCGGAAGGATGCGGGAAGCCGCCCGGGCGGCGGTTCGGGATCCGGGGAATCCGGACCGGACGGCGAAGGGCGGACCGGCGCCCTGATGCAAGGCGGTGGCCGGACCGCGGTTGGTCCGCGCTAGTCCGTGGCGACCGTGAGCTCCGGATGGGCCTTGCGCTGGATGGCGCCTTCGATGTACATGAGGGTGCCCGAAGTGGCGCTGGGGCAACTGCCGCAAGCGCCTTCGTAATGGATGCGCACGATGGAACCTTCGATGCCCATCAGTTCCAGGCCGCCGCCGTCGCCGGCCAGGCCGGGACGCACCATTTCATCGAAAATGCGGTTGAGATGCCCCACCTGTTCTTCGAGGGTGAGCTTGAAGAAATCCTCGGGACGCTGGATCTGCGCGCCCGCCGCATGCGGATCGAAGCCTTCCTCGGATTCGGCGGCTTTGGGCGCTTCCGCCGGGGACACGCTTTCCTCCAGGATATCGGCGATGGGCGTGATCATCTCGTTCCAATCGCCCTCTTCGTCCTTGTTCACCGTAACGGTGGTGCCCACGTAGAACACGGACGTCACGTTCGGGAGCTCGAAAAGCCTGGCGGCGGTGCGATCGGCCTGGGCGGATTCGATATCCGGGTAGGACCGGGAACCCGATTCGACCACCTTGCAGTCCAGGTGGAACCGGATGGCAAGGGGATTTGGGGTTTCCGAGGTTTTGACGACTTTGGCCATGTTCCTGCCGCTCAATGGAATGGGAGTTCCGGGCCGCCCGGGGAGCGAACCCAAGCCTCCAATCTAGCAAAATGCCCCCCCGGCCGCCAGCAGGGATTATCCGGGCGCGGCGCCTTGCACCGGGTCCGTTTATTACTTTATAGTTATTCGTGAGCACCCCGGGAAACATGTCAGACACCCTGAAAATCGAGCAGCGCGGCCAAGGCGTCGTCCATCACGACTACAGCCGCGGACCGGGGGACCTGCTGCTCGAGGCCGGCAAGGCCCTGATCCGCAATCCGGAGACGCGCCACCGCCTCTTGGCCACCTACGCGGCCCTGGCGGATGCGATGCCGCTGCGCAGCCATCCCCCCTCCGGTCTGGAGAAGACCATCCGCTTCCACGATCGCAGCGTGCCCATCACCCTGGCCAGCCCCATCATGCTGGCCGCGGGCGGGAACAAGTCCGCCGAGCATCTCCGGGGTTTCAGCGCCCTGGGCTTCGGGGCCGTCTCCGTCGGTTCGGCCACCAGCGCGGCGCGCGAGGGGAATCCCTTCCGCCCGCGCATGCACATGCTGCCCCTGGATCGCTCCATGAGCAATTCCATGGGCCTCAACAATCCCGGCATCGAGACCATCGCCACGGAAGTGGACAAGGCCCTGGGCGCCTGCCACCGGCGCAAGCTCGCCCTGGGCATCAGCGTGGCGGACACGCCCGGCGTCGAGGAGGCGGACCACAAGATCGCGGACGTGCTGGCCACCTTCCGCCGCGCCTACCGCGCAGCCGACTACATCGAGCTCAACGTGAGCTGCCCCAATACGGGCGACAACCGCATGGACGCGCAGGAGGCCTTCCTCGCGGAGCTGCTCCGAGAAGTGATGGAGGCCCGCAAGAGCCTGGCCCCCAAGAAGGCCGTCTTCGTCAAGATCTCCCCGGACCTGAACGCGCGCGCCCTGGACGGCAACCTGCAAATCCTTTCGGACGCGGGAGTCACGGGCCTGGTGCTTTTCAACACCTTCCCGGGGGACAAGGCGCGCTACCTGCGCATGAACACGCCCGAACCGGAGATCCGGCCCGTCGGCGCCAACGGCGCCAAGGGCGGCATTTCCGGGCGCATCCTCTACAAGAACACCCTGCCCGCGGTGCAATACATCCGCCGCCAACTGCCCAAGCTCACCCTCTTCGCCTGCGGCGGCGTCGATCACGGCGCCAAGGTCCTGGATCTGCTGGACGCCGGAGCCGACGCGGTGCAATGCTATACCGTGCTCGCCTATCGCTGGAACGCCGTCCGCAAGATGAACCGGGAACTGTTCGATGCCATGCGTGCCCGGGGCATCCAGAGCCTGGACGGATATGCCCCGCCGGCCTGAAACGAGCTTCCTGAACCACTTCCTCCTTTTGCTGCTCCTGCCGGCGGCCGCGCTGCGCGCCGGGGAATACAACCCGGACGGCTCCGAAGCGCCCCCGATCCGGCTTTCCACCATCGTCGAGGCCGGGGCGGCCGTGGCCGTCGGCAGCGATCTGGGCACGCAGCCGCAGCTCGGATGCTTCCGGGACCTGCCGGGCTCCTGGCAATTGGGGCTGCAGGTGCGCCTGGACCCCGCCGACGCGATCGCCGGATACGATTTCCTGCCCCAGGTGAACCTGGGCTTGCGCAAGCTTTGGCTGGGGGACGAGGACACCGAGCCCATCCGCAACTCGGAATATTTCGGCTTGTCCCTGGGAGGCTTCTTCGCGTACAATTTCGACGGCAAGGAGGCCGGGCTGAAACCCTTCGGCACCCTCTCCCTGGGCAAATACTGGATGCCCTTCGACAACCGTCCCTTCGGCCTGGACCTGAACCTGGAACTGACGCGCTATTTGTCGGGACATCTGCCGGGCCGGTCGGAGACGACGTATGTGACGTTGGGTCTGCACTTGTTTTATCAACTGCCGTGAGACCGTAGGAAGAGATGTTTGAATAAGGGTGTGCGAAACGGAGGCGGAGGCCCTTGTAGAAGCATCAGGTCGGGAGTACAGGCAGATACCCTGCCTCCGACGCTGCACCCTTCGGAGTCGGGGGTGGGGAGTTGAAGAAAAGAAAAGGCATGCTTTCGCATGCCCCTCTGTCAAAACACAATGGCCTGGAATCTTTTCTTCAACTCCCGACTCCCGACGTGGAGCCGCCCCAAGAGCGGCGGCGTCTGCATCCTCCACCCTCGCCCGATAGCCCTTAGACTAATCCGCTCGGCCTATTTCCTCTCGGCCTAATGTCCCCTGGCCACCGCCGCCTGATACACCCGGTCCACGCCCACCACGAATGCGGCTTCGCGGTAATTGATCCCGAATTTCTTCGCGGCCGCGGAAACGCCCACCAGGGCCGAGGACATGAACTTGTCCAGCTCCAGCTTGCTTTCCGCGCGTTCCCAATGGTGCACCTGGATGTTCTGGGCCCATTCGAAATAGGATCCCACCACCCCTCCCGCGTTCGCGAGGATGTCCGGCACGATGATGGTGCCCTGCCGGCCGAGGTAATCGTCGGCCTCGGGAGTGATGGGGCCGTTGGCGCCTTCGATGACGTAGCGTGCCTTCACCTTTTCCATGTTGCCCGAATGGATCACGTGGCCCAGCGCCGCGGGCACCAGGATGTCGCATTCCACGCTCATGATGTCCGATTGCTCCCGCGTGGCGAACTCGCCTTCCGGGAAGCCGGCCAGGGTGCGCTTGGCCTCGAAATGGGCCATCAGCTTCTCCACGTCGATGCCGCGCCGGTCGTGCACCACGCCGGACACGTCGCCGATGGCGATGACCTTGGCGTTCATGCGGTGCAGGTGCAGGGCCGCGAAGCTGCCCACGTTGCCGAATCCCTGGATGACCACGGACTTGCCGCTCAGGAATTCCTTGCGGTCCTCCAGCACCCGGCGCGTGATCATCGCCACGCCCAGCCCGGTGGCGTCCAACCGGTCCGGCGTGCCTTCCAGGGTGACCGGCTTGCCGGTGACGATGGCGGGCGTGTAACCGTGGATGAGCCCGTAGGCGTCCATCATCCATCCCATCACCTTGGGATTGGTGCCCATGTCCGGGGCCATGATGTCCTTGTAGGGGCCGATCATGTTCTTTACGCTGTGGACGAAGCGGCGCGTGAGGCTTTGCATCTCCCGCTCGGAAAGCTTGGAGGGATCCACGCTGATGCCGCCCTTGGCCCCGCCGAAGGGGATGTTCACGATGGCGCATTTCCAGGTCATCAGGGAAGCCAGGGCCTTCACCTCGTCCAGGTCCACTTCCGGATGGAAGCGCACGCCGCCTTTGTAAGGCCCGCGCACGCCGTTGTGCTGCACGCGATAGCCCTCGTAGACGCGCAGGTCCCCTTTATCGTCCGTGATGGGCAGGGAAACCTTGGTCTCGCGCCAGCAGGTGGTGAGGAGGCGGCGGTAGTTTTCCTTGATTCCAAGCAGATCGGAAGCCCGGTTGACGCGGGCGTTGACGGCGCTGAAGGGGGTGAGTTTGAGGGTGGGTTGAATCATGAGACCTTTCTGGATTGTCCTTGCGGGCTCGGGTCCGTAACGGGGGTTGAAATCCGCGGCGGGTGCGGCCGGCTCCTTCATATTATACAACCTGACGGATACCTTAAAAAGCGTTGAATTCGCCCATTTTGTACATTAAAATTGGGTTTTTCGGGCCGGACATCTAGACGCAGCCCCGGTGAAAAAGGCATGTTCTGACGCATGGGAAGGAAGGTTGCCATTGAGTCCGTCGCCGTCCGATGAGAATCGCCATTCCGGGTCTTTGCTGCCCGATCCGGATTTCCGCTTCCTGTTCGAAAAATCCCCGGCCCTGTATCTCATCCTTCGCCCCGACTACACCATCATCGCCGTCACCGACGCCTACGCCCGCGCGACCATGACCACGCGCGAAACCCTGCTCGGCCGGGGGCTGTTCGAGGTGTTCCCGGACAATCCGGACGATCCCCACGCCACCGGCGCGCGCAACCTCAGGGAGTCCCTGGAACGCGCCGTGTCCACCCGCGCGCCGGACAGCATGGCGGCGCAGAAATACGACATCCGCAAGCCCGAGTCCGAGGGCGGCGGATTCGAGATCCGCTATTGGAGCCCGGTGAACACGCCCTTGTTCGGCCCCGATGGCGGCCTGATCTGCATCGTCCACCGGGTGGAGGACGTGACGGAATTCATCGGGATCAAGCAGCGGGAAAGCGATCAGGAGAAGGCCGCCGAGGCGCTGCGGGTCCGCGCGGGTGAAATGGAATTGGAAGTGTTCCAGCGGGCGCAGGAACTCCAGGAGGCCAATCGCAAGCTGCGCGTGGTCAATGACGAACTGGCCGCCGCCAAGAAGAAGGCGGAGGATTCGGCGCGCGACCTGGAGGCCTTCAGCTACTCCGTGTCCCACGACCTTCGGGCGCCTTTGCGGGCGATCGACGGCTTCAGCATGATGATCCTCAGCCAATTCGGGCCGGGCCTGGATCCGGCCGCTCAGGAATATCTGGCCCGCGTGCGGGCCGGCGCGCAGAAGATGGCGCGCCTCATCGACGAATTGCTGGAACTGGCCCGGGTCGCCCATTCGCAATTGATCACCGAGTCCGTGGACCTGAGCGGGATCGCCACGGACGTGGCCGGCCAGCTCCGCGAATCCTGGCCCATGCGCAAGGTGGAATTCCGGATCGAGCCGGGCCTGAAGGCGCACGGGGATGCGCGGCTATTGCGCCTGGTGCTGGAAAACCTGCTGGGCAACGCCTTCAAATTCACGGGCAACAAAGCGGAGGCCCTGATCGAATTCCGCGCGGCCCGGGAAGGCGATCGCATCGTCCATTGCGTGCGGGACAACGGCGCCGGCTACGACTCGCGCTATGCGGACAAGCTGTTCGGCACCTTCCAGCGCCTCCATTCCATCCGGGAGTTCGAGGGGACGGGCATCGGCCTGGCCACGGTGCGGAGGATTATCGGCCGCCACGGCGGCGAGGTATGGGCCGAGGGCGAACTCGGAAAAGGCGCGGCATTCTTTTTTACCTTGCAAGGAGTCCGGAAGGAACCATGAGCGACAAATACATACTGTTGGTGGAAGACGATCCGAACGATGAACTGCTTACCCTGCATGCCTTGCAGGAGAACCGGATCAAAAACAAGGTGATCGTGGCCAGGGACGGGGTGGAAGCCCTGGACTTCCTCTTCTCCACGGGCCCGCACGCGGGAAAGGATTTGCCCGGTCTGCCCCAATTCGTGCTGCTCGATCTCAAAATGCCCCGGTTGAACGGCATCGAGGTGCTCCAGCAATTGCGGGAACATCCCAAGACCAAGCTTCTGCCGGTCATCATCTTCACTTCTTCGAAGGAGGAAAAGGACATGATCAGCAGCTATCGTCTGGGGGCCAACAGCTATGTGCGCAAGCCGGTGGACTTCGTGGAGTTCGCCGCGGCGGTGAAGGAGCTGGACCTGTACTGGATGATCCTGAACGAAAAGGCCCCGGATTAAATAAAGTTCCGGACTAAAAAAGCGCCGCTAAGGACCTGGCCCGATTTAATGTCAGGTACCATTCTTAGCTCTTTTCCTTGTTGCCTCGTCCGTTTGACTCGATTGATACGGCGATGCAGTGCCCTTCAATTCCAGCTCCACTTTGCTAGAACAGCCTTTTTCCCATGGAGATGAATTCCATTTCAATCCCATCAGGAAGAAGATAGCTTTTGCGGATTCCCTGTTTGAAACCCAAGGATTCGTAAAACCGCTGGCCGGAAAGCGTTGCAACCAATTCGAGGGTTCGGAATCCCTCCCGCCAAGCCTCTCCTCGGCTCTTGTTTAACAACTCTCTCCCGATCCCTTTCCGGGCCCACTCCGGATGAATAAAAAATGCCCTGATTCTGGCGGGTTCTGTATAAGGATCCAGTAAATCGGCAGATCTTCCACTCTGCTGATCCCCTCCAAACAGGGTACGTCTTCGGCTCCAACCCCCGCAGCCAATTATCCCAGACTTGCATTCGGCTACAAAGTACGTGCTATCAGCAATTAATTGGGTATCTACACCCCATGCGGAACTCAAGGCAGCTTCAATTTGCTGGGTCGAATAATAGTCCCTAGCCAAATGTCGGGACGACGTCTTAATTAACTCCTCAATTCCTGGGATATCCTGGGTAAGGGCTTTCCGTATCTCGATTTTCAGCCCGCCTGCAAAGCAGAAGGGCGGCTGGCGAACCGGCGTGCCTTTTGCACTGAGACCTCACCGTATGGACCGACCCCACGCGAAAGGCATGACGGCCACGCGTAGTCCGCTCGACTCGATTGATACGGCGGATCACCATGTTTAATGGTGTGATATTTCTTGGGTTCTATTGTCCCAATACAGGGGTTCGCGATGCAAATGGGCAACTGCGATAATCTCGATGGTCTCTTTATGTATTGAATATATAAGACCATATGGAAACCCCTTTATTATTGCTCTTCGAATACCTTGAGCAACTTCGGAGCTAATGTCGGGAAAAATTGTAATGCGCTTCTTCGTAATATCTAAGGCCTGAGCAAACCGTTTACCCAAGCCCTTTTGTTGAACTTCGTACCACTCGATTGTTTCGACCAGTTCAATTTTGGCCGCATCACCGAAAATGACGATCACTTCAAATATTTCCGCATCACATCGTCATACGAATGGGTTTTCATTTTGCCAGAGCGCATTGCCTTTTGGCGACGGACTGCTTCCTTTGCCCAAAGCTTATCAATTTCCGGATCTGGTTTATCGAAGTCCGCAAGGATATATTCCACAACAAGCTGCTTTTCGACATCGCTAAGCTCATCGATTTTCTTTTGAATGTCCTTGTTAATTTTTTTCATTGCGAACCCGTTCCTTTTTTCTCAAATTTAGTTACCACCGGGGAGTTTTGCAGCAGCGAAGCCTATTCCTCTTGATTCTTCAATTATTCCGATTTGTAGAATAGCCCGCGGGGATTTCACCCGCAGGCCCTCGCAGAACCGTACGTGAGACTCTCGCCTCATACGGCTCCTATGTTCCAGCCTGCGGGACGAACACCGTGCTTCCACAGTGAAAATAACGTTGAGTTCACTTGCGCCAGCACCGCTCCCGAGCAATCCCCACCGCATCCAACGCTGACTTTCCGGGACGATAACCGAATGATGCCGCGTGGAAATGAGGTTCCACAAAAGGCTCCAAGGTCATCTTCACCACCCTCTGCGCAATGCGGTCACTTACGGTCGGAATGCCCAAGGGCCGCGTGCCCCCGAGAGTTGTCCGAGACATAGTTTACCCAGGGACGTGCCCAACCAATTCATTTGTCAACAAATCAGAACTTCTATTCATTCGGTTGAACCCAATTATTTAAGTTAGGCGTTCTCGTTGAATCCTTTGCTTTTGGTTTCCATTCAGTACATTCTACTGTTATGTAGTTTACTGGCCTTTTTGACGACAAGAAACCAAGGGGCAAAATGGCGAAAGAACTTTCCATTTTTTCTCTTTGGCTCAGAATGGTGCTTACTTTGTCTTCATCTCTGCAAACTTTTCGAATCGCATCATCGCATTTTGACCTTGAGTAATAGCATTTCAAGAAATAGGTATGATTTCCCGTTTGTCGAACAGTTACTTTTGAACAAGCTATAAAGGACACGGCAACAATCGCCCAAGAAATAACTTCAGTAAATTTCACCCTGGTATTTTCCTTTTGCACAATTTCCAATATTTTATTCTGGTCGTGTAACGAGACAATCTAGCTACCTGCGCAAATGCTTGACGTACTTTAATGGCTGGCTCTGCTGAAAATTCCTCCTGTTTCCAACCCCTGTCCCGTCCCACGCTGCAGCAGCGTAGATGGGGGCGGAAATCCCGCGCTGAACTCCCGGCGGCCCCTATGCGCAGGAGCGGATATGCGGGATCTTTGTAGGATCGCTGGCTGGGACCCTCGCATGCTCCCATCGAAGGCCTGCTCGATATCCTTCGCGGAAGGCGCGTGGAGCACCGTTCATTCCCTACGCAGCGCGCTCTGCCGCTTGGCTGCGCTCAAGGGCCCTGTTTACGCTGCAAGAAGGAGTCCTGCGGAGCAAATCACTCGGAGGAAAAGCTACGTGTGGATCGGCCAAGGAAGCAAGACGGCGGGTTTTGAGACTCAGCTTACGGTCTCTTCCTTGGAAACCTTGGCAAAATGGGAGAAAAAGGTCAATGATTAACTTAGCAGCCATGACGTTAAGGCTTGGGCGAGGGACCCGGCTCCGCAGGCGCGTATGCGGGTCCAGGGCGCAGATTCCGCACCGGACGCGGCAGGAACGATTCGATGAATTTCCTCGGCTCGGGATCCAGGGCCGGGAGGGCCTTCCTCACATAGGCCTTGGCGGCGGGCCCGGGGGTTTCCAAAGCCAGCAGCACCCATTCCAACTGCTCCTCCGGGTCCGGATCGGCCGGCACGTAACGCTCCAGCGGGGCCCAATCCCCGGCGGAGCGGGCCACGATGCGCCGGGCCAATTGGCGGTTGTACAGGTTGCCGTCCTCCAGCACGGGCAGCAGCCGCGGCCAATCCTTGAGCGCGGTCTGCTTGTCCAGGGCCCACAAGCGCGCCTGCCTTTCCAGGTCCTTGGTCTTGTCCAGGCCGTCGAGAAGCAGGGCCGCGTTCGCCGGAGCGGGGTAGGTGCCCAGGCTGCGCACGGCGGTCTTGCGGACCTCCACGCTGTCATGGCGCAGGTAGAGGCGCGCCACCGGCAGGAAGGTGGTGTCCCCCAGTTCGGATCCGATGTGCAGCAATTGGACCTGGACGCTGTCGGCCGCGCCGGACAGAGCCGTCGCCAGGCGTGTCACGGGCGCATGGTTGCGGCCCGAATCGGAAACCGCCTTGAACAGGTTCTCCACGTAATGGCGCTGGCGGGGCGTCTGATCGAGCAGGCGCTTGGCGAGGAGGTAGTCCAGGGTGAGGGTATCGCCGGCGATCAATTCCTTCTCCGCGCCGTCCCGCAAGGGTTTGAAGCGCGGCTCGCCGGTGGCCGCGGCGATGAACAGGGAATCCTGATGGGTGAAAACGGGCGGCACGAAACGGAACGCGGAGGAATCGGCCGCCGCTACGTGCCGCGCCGGCTTCCCGGCGGACTTCTTCGCCGCCGCGGGGGGCTTTCCGCCCGCGGCCGCGGGCGCCGACGTTCCGCGGGCCGCCGCCAGCGCGACGGCCAGGCAGACCCATGCCGCCGCGGTCCGCAACCCGCCTTTACCTGTCCAGACCGAAGCCATTGCCCTTGTTCT
>DATENA010000319.1:0-4654 GCA_035275285.1 Fibrobacteria bacterium
CGGCCGTTCCAGGCGGCAGGCCGCCATCAGCGAAGCCGCCGCCAGCCCGGCCGCGAGCGCGCGGCCCGAAAAGGGGTTCGCCCTCACTTCGGGGTCCATCCTCCCGGATAGACGAAGAGGTCGCGCTCCGACATCATCCACACCACCAGGCGCTTGGAATGCAGGTATTCCCCGCCCCGCTTCTTCAGCTTGCCGGGGGCCTCCGGTCCGCCGCCCCAGCCCATGATGAGATCGACCGGTCCTCCCAGGTTCCTGGCCAGGTGGGCGGTAACGCCTGCGTGACGGCAGCCCACCGTCTGGTAAACGCCCGTGTAGCTGTCGCCCAGGACGAGGACGGAAGAGGAATCGGTGTCCTCGTACAACTTGCCTTGCGCGTCCAGCACCTGGCGGCCCAGCAGGAGCTCCGGCGCCACCTGCCCTTTCTTGGCGTCCGGGAGGCGGGCCTGGATGTCGCCCAGGTTCTCGAAAGCGGTATCCTTCACCCGGTAGTCGCGCTTGTCGCGGAACATGGAATCGTACCAGGAATAGTTCTTCACGCGCTCGGCCACCAATTGGGCCGCCGTTTCCAGCCCCACCGTGGTCCAATGGGTGTCCTGGCGCTGGTACAGGGAGCGCTTGCCGGAGTCGCTGGCCGCTTTCAGCCTGAGGAAAGGCTCCAGCAGGTCCAGGGATTCCACGCGCGCGTCGGCCAGGTCCCGGATCAGCTTGCGGGACAGGGGCTGGGCGATATGGCCCGGCAAGGTGTCCGTCCGGGGGGCCAGGTATTCCGGGTAAATGTCCAGCTTGGTGGGGATGGGCACGAACAGGAAGTCGATGCCCTGCGCGGCCAGGTAATCCTTGAAGGCCGCGATGGCGGGAACCGGGCTCTGGGGCGCGCCGGGGACGGACCAGTCCGGGGCCAGCAGGTATTCCACTTCGCGGCGGAAGACCAGGAACTTGTCCGGGGCCATCAGGCCCAGCACGGCCTCCGGTTCCTGGGCGGCGAATTTCCGGACGTCCTTCCGGAAGTTCTCCAGGCGGGCGGACCATTTCAGCCAATCGCCGCCGCCGTAGGTTTTCTTCTCCTGGTCCATTTTCGCCGCGATGGCTTCCAGGCGCACGGTGAGGCCCTTGTCCAGGCCCCGCGCGATGGGTTTGCCTTCCTTGCGTTTTTCCGTTTCCGGCTTGGCATTCCCCATGCCGTCCACTTCGAAGGCGTTGTACAAGGTGTCCGCGAAAGGATGCCCTTGCAGGATGAAGAGGGCGTTGGCCACCGAGGTGCCCGCCATCTCCTTTTTCGCGTCCGCGGAGGTTTCCTCATAGGGCCAGGCGGAACCGGCCTTCAGGGGCAGGATGTCCGTATTGTAGGAGGGGTACCAGCGGGAGGCCAGGTTGCGCGACCAATCGATGACCTGGGGCTCGGTGAGGCTCTTGCCGGAATAGTCCCCGGTCACCTCCGCGATCATCTCCGCGGTGAAAACGCGCGGGTCCAGGCGGGCCACCACTTCCGGAAAGCCGTCGCGGTCCTGATCGAGGATGCCGTCCAGGAAGGAATTGAGGATGGGCTTGAACTCCAGCTCCACCCAGACTTCCTTCACGTTGCCCTGATGGTGGATGTAAACCGATCCGAATTCCTGGTACGGCTGGGCGACGTCGCTGGTATCGCCCCATCTCTCCCCGGTCACGGAGGAATAGGCGTTGGCCAGCCCGGAAGCCTTCTCGAAATTCCACTTGAGCATGTGCTCGAGCATGGGCGTCCAGGCCATGGGATTGGCTTTTTCGGATGCGGACAAGGGCGTGAAGTCCAGGATGGGCTTTACGTCCTGCAACAGGCCGTTGAAGCCCAGGGAGGCGATGGCGATCTTCGCCGGGGGATGCACGGCTTTCCAATCCGGATCGGCCAGCATGACGTTCTTGGAATAGGCGGCGAAGTCCAGGTTGGCTTCCGTGGGGACGCGGATGCGCCGCACCAGCACGTGGGAATGCAACCGGTTGTAGTGGGGGTTCACGGTGACGACGGCGGGCTCGGAGGACTTCTTGTCCTCCACCTGGCAGGCCGCGAACAGCAGGCCCGCTGCCGCGCAGCAGGCCGCCGCGGCCGTCCGGGACCGCGGAAGACGGGCGGGGGATTCACCTTGGGCGGATTCGGGACGGATCATTCGGACTCCCTGCGATATTGTGGCGGACCGCGGCCAACCCCGCATCCATCGGGCGGAAATATAGGAATAACCGTTCAGGCGGGCCTATGGAGGCGGAAGGCGTGTTCCAGGGTGCGCCGCAGGATTTCCGGCAGTCCTTGCCGGGGCCGCCAGTCCAGGAGCCGCAACGCTTTGTTGATGCGGGGCATGCGGCGGTCGGAATCCGCGTAGCCCTCTCCGTAGAACGCCTCGGCGGTGACGTCCACCAGGGGAAGCGCCAGGTATCCGCGGTCCCCGGCGATCTCCGCGGCGGTCGCGCGCATCAACTCCGCCAGGCCGCGGATGGTGATCTCATTGGCGGGATTGCCGAGGTTGAAGATCCGGTTGCGGGCCATGCCGGGCCGGTCCAGCATGCGGCGCAGGGCCCCCACGGCTTCCTCCACCGCCAGGAAGGTGCGGCGCGCGGAGCCGCCGTCCACCAGGGGCAGGGGTTTCCGGTCCAGCAGGCAGGCGGTGAAGCAGGCCAGCACCCGCGGCAGGCCGTCCCCGTCCCGGCCGGGCAGGAAATCCATGCGCGGGCCCAGGAAATTGAAGGGCCGGACGATGGTGAAGTCCAGGCCCCGTTCCTTGTGCAAGGCGTAGATCCAGCGTTCCAGCAATTGCTTGGCGCAGGCATAGCTCCACCGTTGGCTGGCCACGGGACCCAGTAACAGGGGCGTTTCCTCTTCGTCCATCTCGTAGAGGGCGGGCCGGGGATCCCCGGCGCCCGCCCAATGGGCCAGGGTCTGTCCGTACACTTCGCTGGTGGAGAACTGGATCAGCCACTTGCCCAGCTTGGCGCACAGATCCGCTATCTTGCGGGCCTGGATGAAATTGCTGTCGATGACGTCCAGGGCCTTGGTGTTGTATTGGGACGGGTTGCAGATGGCCGCCAGGGAGACCACCACGTCGCAGGCGGACAGCCGCGCCTCGAGATCGGGCTGGGCATAGATGTCTCCCGCGTGGAACCGGAAATTGGGGTTGTCCAGGTGAGGGAGGATCTTGGCCGGGGTCCAATCCCAGCCTTCGATGCGGACTTCCGGATCCGCCAGGAAGGCGTCCAGGAAGTGGCTGCCGATGAACCCTCCGCAGCCTAGCAAGGCGATCCTGGACATGCCGGGAAAGCTAGTAAAGGGGGACGCCCGCTCGGATGTTTGTAGATTTGCCGCGTGGCCCCGCAACAGCGTCCGCACGCGATCCGCCCCCCGGACGGGATTCGGGGAAGGGAAACCGCCCCGGCCGCAGGGAAGGTTTCCTCCGCGCTCCTGCTCGGCGCAGCCCTCCTCTGGGTCTTCGCCTGCCTGTGGTTCCCCCTCACCGATACGGACATTTGGTGGCATCTGGCCTCGGCCAAGCTCATGTGGGCGCGCAAGGCCTTCCTGCGCGAGGACCCGTTCTGCCTCGCTTCCCTGGGCGTTCCCTGGTCCGATCTCCATTGGGGATTCCAATGCGCGGCCTACGCGGCCTGGAAGCTGGGCGGCGCGAAAGCGCTGGTGGCGGGCAAATGCCTGGCGGTGGCGGGGGCCTTGGGCTTCGCCCTCAAGCCCCATCTCGATCGCCGCACCCTTCCCTGGCTGATCCCGCTCGCCGCCTTCGGCGTCTACCATATGCGCTTCTTCATCGACGTGCGGCCCTTGGCCCTGACCCTGCTCGGCCTGGGCGTCCAATACGCCGCCGTGCAGGCCCATTTCCGGGGGAACCTGCGCAGGCCCTGGTGGATCCTGGTCCCCGTGCAAATCGCCCTGGTGAACGTCCAGGGACTGTACCCCCTGGGCGCCTGGCTGGTCACCTGCCTGGCCTGGGGGAAATTCCTGGAACGCAAGCGGACGGCGGCCTTCGCCCTGGGTCCCCTGGCCTGGACCTGCCTCGCCATGTGGGCCGCGGGGCTGGCCGGCCCGTATGGATGGTCCGGATTCAGGCTGCCGCTTTCCCTGCTCGGGCGCATCGCGCCGGTGTCCGCCAACATCTTCTCCTCCCAGATCGCGGAGAACCTTCCCTTCGCCGATATGCTCCGCCACCGGCCCCGCGAGGCCCTGCCCTTCCTGTTCCTGGGCCTGGCGGTGCTGTACACCTTCGATCGGGCCAGGGAGCGCACCGGTCCCGGGCATCTCCTGCTGTTCCTTTCCTTCTCCGCCCTGGCCTGGATGGCGCAGCGCAACCTGCCCCTGGCCTTCCTGGCCGGCCTGATGGCCGCCGGGCGTAACCTGCAGGTTTCGTCGCGGGAGGAAAGGCGGGGCGGGCGATCCCGGCCGCCCTCCGTCCTTCCCGGCTCCGGGTCCGCGCCATGGTCCGGCCGGCTGGCGCGGGCGCGTCCCTTCGCCGGTTGGGCGGCCCTGGCGGCCATCGTCCTGCTCTACGGGAACACGCTGCGGGCGGCCTGGGAATATGAGCTGCCCGGCAGCCTGGAAACGCCGTTCCGGTTCCCGGGACCGGCCGTGGACTACCTGGAAAGGAACCCCCTGCCCGGGATGGTGTTCAATGAATTGCGCTACGGCGGG
>DATENA010000320.1:0-27342 GCA_035275285.1 Fibrobacteria bacterium
GATAGAACTCCGGGCTGCGCGAAAGGCGCAGGCGCGCACGGTCTTGATAGGATTTGGATTTCTGCATGACGATTTCCTCCTGCCAGGAAATCTGCCCCATAAATTTCCAAAACAGAATACGGGGGTCACCGAATGCTTACCCGCGAGGCTCGTTATGAACTGGTACGATGCGAGTCCGTACGTGGAAAGGAGTAACAATCCACCCCTACCGAGCATTGCGCCGAAGCGGGCAACAGTGAGGTGAAGCGTATGCATGGAAGTACACGGGCCATAGGAGCACCATGAGCCCTTGCGAATGGATGCCAGGGCTTCCAGCAGAAGATGCTTTTCCCCTTCGGTGCCGTTGGGAGAGAAGACGAGGTTTCGAAGCAAGCCTCGGCGCACATCGTAGACCGCCTCCAAGGAACCGGGCAGGATGGCGGCGGTAGTTCGGGCCACCTTGAGCGTCCGGGCTACCTTGTGAAGCTTCGAGCCGTCCAGAACCAAAACCTCCGGAAAGGACGAGAGGGCCTGGGACAAAGGAGAGGCGAAACGACCGGGAGAGAGGGGTAGAAGAGGGGTAGAATCGCTTGGACGAATCGCTGAAACACATTGTGGAAGAACGCGGGGCGCAGGGACTGGATGCGCTGGAAGAAGGATTCCGGGGTGGCGGCCACTTGGGCTGAATTCCTATCGCTACAGTAATTTTCCGGGTTCAGGGGGTAACCAAGTATGGGAGTCGTACGCCCAAAATAATACATCGGGAGCGTGCAGGGTCTTTTGGTACTTTGGACCCGGCCAAGGGGTTGTTTCAGTTGTTGCGATCGTTAAGCATCCGGACAATCATGGATTTAACCTTCCGCTAATCCCATCCAAACCGCTGAACGCGGTAATAACTGAATTGATTAGCTACCTTTTCATTTCCACCCCCTTTCGCGGAACATCTTTGGAAGGCTATGCATCGCGGGAAGCCGCCCTAGACATCCTCCTGGAACAGGAGACCACGGGCGCTTTCCTGAAAGAACTTTTCGGCCGCCATACGGAAGGCCTGCAGAAACAGGACCGCGGCCTGGTGCGGGAAATCGCCCTCGGCGTGATCCGCAACCTCTCCCTGTTGGACCATAACATCCACCTCTACGCCTCCCGCAAACCCGGCCGGGGCGCGCTCCGGGCCATTCTGCGGCTCACCGCCTATCAGCTTTTCTTCATGGACGTGCCGGGTTTCGCGGCGGTCAACGTGGGCGTGGAATTGGCCAAGCACCGGGAAAGCCGCCATCAGGGCGGTTTCGTGAACGCGGTGCTCAAAAAGATGGCCGCCGCGGGAATGCAGAAGGTCCCCGGCGGCGGCATCCGCTCCCTGGCCGTGAACTATTCCCATCCCGAATGGCTGCTCAAGCGCTGGTACCGCCGCCTGGGCGGCGACGGCATGCTGCGCGCCCTGGAGCGCAACAACCAGGAAGCGCCGCTGTGGATCCGGGTGAATCCCGCGAAAGCGGCGCCGGGGACGGCGAAAGCGGCGCCGGGGACGGCGAAAGCGACGCCGAAGACGGCGAAGGTGGCGCCGAAGGCGGGGATTGAACCGGCCGGCGCGGGCGAGGCCGCCGTGGAGGCCGTGCGCGCGGGCCTGGCGGCCCTGGGCGTGGAGACGGAACGCGACGGGTACGCCCGGCCCTATCTGCGCATCGTCTCGCGCGGCGGCGCGGAGGCGGCCTTGCATTCCGATCTGTTCGCCGCCGGGGCCTTCGCCTTCCAGGATCCGGCGGCCTGGTTCATCGCCGAGCTGGCCGATTGGAGTCCGGGCGAGGCCCTGCTCGATCTGTGTTCGGCGCCCGGCGGCAAGGCGGCCTGCCTGACGGAACGCGCGGGCTACCTGGGCCGTCCCGCGGCCGGCCCCGCGGTGTGCAATGACGTTTCCTTCCGGCGCTTGCGGCGGATCGGGGACGCCATCCACCGCCTGGGCCACGGGAACCTGCTGCCCGTGGTGATGGACGCGTCCAGGCCCGCCCTCCGGGCCGGGTTCCCCCTGGTGGTGGTGGACGCGCCTTGCAGCAACCTGGGCGTGTTGCGGCGGCGGCCCGAGGCGCGCTGGAGCCATTCCCCGGCGGATCTCGATCGCCTGGCGCAGGCGCAGGGCGGATTGCTGGACCAGGCCTCGGCCCTGGCGGCGCCGTCCGGCCGCATCCTTTACGCCACCTGCAGTCCGGAGGAGGAGGAGACTTGGTCCGTGGTGGAAGCGTTCCTGGCGCGCCACCGGGAATGGCGCCTCGCGGATGCGGGCGAAAGGCTTCCCGCCTGGGCGGTCAAGCGCGGTTGCCTGTGGCTGCATCCGGGAGAAAGCGAATACGACGGTTTTTTCGCCGCCCGCCTGGAGCGCGGCGCGGCTCCGCTTCCGGAGGCCACGTGAAACGCATCTTCCTCTTGGTCTGCGCCGCCCTGGGCCTCGCGTCTCCGGGCCGGGGCGAATCGGAGCTGCTCCGGACCCTTTTCCTGGAAGGCGAAGGGGGGGTAGCCATGCCGCAAGGCAACCTTTCCCGGCACTTCGATCCCGTGCCCGAATTCGGGCTGCGCATCACGTCTGCCTATTACGGCCCGCTGCTGGCCCATATTCTGGTCCATGGGGCGCGCCTGGACGGTCCGGAAACCCCCGCTCCCGTCTGGCTCGGCGCCGGGGGCGTGGGCCTGGAATACCGGCCGGCCCGGGCCTGGCTTCCCGCCCCCGGAATCGGCGTGTCCCTGAACTATGGCCGCGTCCTGAAAGCGGACGTTCCCGCGGGCCGGGAGTTCTTCATCGAGGATGGCGAAACCGAATTCGGTTTTTATCCTTCCTTAAGATGGCGCATTCCCCTGGGGCGCACCTGGTTCCTGACGGCGGACCTGAAAGAGGACTTGGTCATGACTGAACCGAAATACAGCCGGACGGGCGCGGCCCACTTGGGAGCGGGATGGCGCTTGAAATGAAAAAGCTCCGGAAATGAAAACGGTTTTCCTGTCCGGATTGATGGCCTTGGCCGTTTCCGCTCCTCCGGCCGGGGCGGAAGAGGCCGGGCGCTGGGCCCGGCCCTGGGACTTTCCCGCGGAGTCCGAGTTCTTCCGCGATCGCCTCGAGCAACCGTGGAATCATTTCCTCCTGGACGGCCAGCAAGGGTTCATCGCCGGGAGGGAGTTCTACCAGGCTACCGGGGAGGTTTCCCCGTTCCTGTGGCCTTCCCAGCCCTATCTGCGCTTCGGCACCGATCGCGCCTGGCAATCCGATTCCGTGCCCTTGGCCGTCCGCATCCAGGCCGGGAACGAGATAGGGGATCCGCTCCTGCAGGAGTTGGCCGAAACCGAAACCGAGGACAACCGCACCCCCCTGCTGCTGGGCGATGTGAGCTGGGCGCCGCTCGCGGAGCTGAGGCTGCATGCCGGGCTCGATCAGAACGATCATTTCTCCTACCACACCGTCCCTTTCCGCCAGGGCCTGGCCGAGCGGGGCGGACGGGAAGACCTGCAATGGTTCGGCGACAACTTCCCCCCCAAAAGCCAGGTGAACCTGGGCGGCGCGTACACGCATCGGGGCGCCATCCTGGCCGCCCAATACAACCAGGGGTGGTGGTGGACCCAATCGCCGGCCTCGGGATGGGTCTATCCCTGGGAAGGGTTCAACGCGGATTTCCTATACCGGACCGGAGACGATTTCGAGCTCTCCCTGGTGGAACAGCGGTGGGACTCGCCCCTGTCCCAGGGGTTCTACCAGGCCCATTGGCGCCGGTCCGAAATCGACATGGGGTTCCTGGGAGCCTCCGAAGGCGATTGGGTGTGGCGCCTGGACGTGGGCTACCAGCGCCGGGAGATGGTGTCCGATTCCCTGTTCCAGCCGTTTCTCGAGCAGACTTATCCCACCCGGTTCCGGTACCGCCAGGTGTGGAACGCGCCGGACTCGCTTCCCCTGCAAATGGTCTCCACCGGGTCCATGGGCTTCCGGGAGCGGATGATCCACGCCCAACATGCCAGCGAGTTCCGGGAGAAATGGGGTCCCCATCAGGCCCGGCAAATCCTGAAGGCGTATTATCGCCATCCCATGCAGGGATACCGGACGCCCACGGAGTCCTTCGCCGAGGACTCTTCCTGGTCCGCGGCCTTTCACCCCGGCCAGCAGGCCCGGGGCTTGTCCGGGGAACTCGAGTACCGGGAACGGCGGAAGGCTTTCGAAGCGGGGCTTTCCGGAACCTATGCCATGGAGTGGGAAGCGCCGGTTTTCGCCCTGGAAGGGTTGGATACCGTCGATGGAGCCCTGATCCGCCGCGGCGCTTATCGGGGGAGCGCCCACCTGTTGCAGAACGCCGTCGCCCGCGTATTCGCCGGGGGCAATCTCGGGGGCAAAGGCTTTTGGAAAACCCAGGCGGGATGGCGGGAGTTCTGGGGCAAGAACGCCGATTCCATGGAGTTCCGGCCCAGCCGGGGCTGGGTGGGCGGCGGCGGCGGATATGCCTTTCCCTCGGACCTGAGGCTGGAGCTGGACGCCTTTTACCTGGGGGGGAAAGAAGTGCGGGGCTGGGGACCGGTTTTCCGGATCCCGGCCCATTTCGAAAACAACCTCACTCTGGAGCAGAGCCTGTTCGGCGACCGCCTGAAACTCTCGCTCACCGCTTTGCACGCCTTCGGCGAGGACATCCGCGAGCAACCCAACGGGAACCCGCTGCGGTTCCGGATCCTGGCGGGGATGGTGGGAACGGTCTATTGAGGAAGGGGTTGGGGTGCGATCTAGCCTTTCTTTTTCGGAAAGTAGCGAACTCCGGCCAACCCGACGAATCTACGATGCTCACAAGCGATCTTTCTCTCTGTCGAAATCAGGATGGATGTCCTTCAGAAAGCCTCTCAGGCTTTTCATGGGCTTTAAGGGGATGAATTCGATTCTGTCCTCGTACTGAAGCACTTGGACCTTGGTTCCGGCCTTTAAACCCATCTTTTCCCGGATCTCTTTCGGGATGACAACTTGGAATTTAGGCGAAATAGTGGATGTAACCATGCTCTCGATCCCTCTTTCATAAAGCAGTACTCGGATCCATCGAGGGCGTCAAATGATTTCAAAACCGGGGAGAGACGGATACGAGGGAAAAGAGCGTATCAGGCTAAGGCCACCCGATCGCCCGCCGCCTGGCGGGAACGGGTCATCGCAGAGCGAGCATCCGGTCTTGGGAAGGGGCCAGGGGATCCGCGGGCAGGGCGCGGGATTTGGCCTTCCATTCCATTGCGAACAATTCCGGCGACCAGGCCGTACGGCGGCAATAGTCCGCGGGGGACTCCACCACCTCTTGTTTGTCCATTCGGGCCAGTTCCCTTCTTTCGCCGGGGCTCAACCTCACCTGGGCCAGGGGAGCGGACCATTCCGGGGGATCGGGCAGGTCCGGAGCGGCCAGGGCGCGGGTGGCGAGGAAGCCGAAGCAGGGGCCTTTCCCGTTTGCCTGGCGGCTTTCCACCAGGCTCCAACCATTTCCCAAATCGGCGAGAACCGCCACTTCGTCCCGGGCATTGAAATGGCCGAGGCGGGGGGCGCGGGCGGCGGGATATTTGCGGAAGTGCACGGCCCACTTGGTTTTGGCTTTTTTGCCGACGCTGGGGGAAGGGTTTTCCCGTTTCCACTGTTCCAGGATCTCATTGGCCGGAAAGGCCAATAGGTAGGCCGCAATATAGGCGGTGTCGCCTTCGGCCAGAACCACCTGGACCCACTTGCCGTATACTTTGGTAACGAAGAGGGAATCGTCCTGCACTCTCACCCCCAGGATTTTGGCATCCAGAGAAGGACCGGAGCGTAACCGGGCGGCATCCACCTTCACCTTGGCGGTGCAATTGCTGAAAGCGATGGGATTGTCGGGCAGGGTTGCGAAGGCATGGCCGACCGCGGGGGTCAACCCTAAGAATCCCAAGCAGGCCAGGAGTTTTAGCACAGTGCGACTCCGAGGGAAAGAGGTGCGGCGCTTGAAAAATTATAGAGCTCGGGATTCCGGAGGATCAAGGAATTGCGGGGCGGGACAGCGGGATAAAGTCCGGGATTTTTGGGGAGTTTCAGATCCGGTCTGGGGAGGGTCAAGGATTGCAGGGATGTCCGTCAAAGGTTAGATATTGCAAACACTCGAACCGTCGCAAGATCCCCTATGAACTCAATCATCCCCAACCGTCTTTCCTGTCGCAGCGGGCTTTTTCCAGGGATCGCCTGCCTGGCCCTGATCTTGGGCGCTTGCCTCCGCGACGGAGGCATCGTGGATCCCAGCGACGTAGGCGGCGTGCAATCCCTGGGACGGTTCCAGGGACGGGCCTTCAACGAAGGCGATACCAATTTCACCGTCAAACGGTACCAGGCCCTGACCCACCCGAAGATCGCCCTCATCTGGCAGTTCATCGGACCCAAGGAATTCACCTACTCCAGTACGGAAGGCCTGATCAAGAACGCCAATCCACCGTACGACTTTGAGGTGGACGTGCGCACGCCTCCGGCCGAAGAGATCCTGGGTTCCCCGGATTTGGCGGTGGGAACGTTCTGGCTCTACGAGGACGCGAATGGAAACGGGGTATTCGATAGATTAATCCACCCCAGCCTGCTTTCCCTGAACCGTATCGTGGACGAAATGTACGCCGGCTATAACGCAGCCATGGACAGCCTCCTGCAGGTCTCGGAAGTCAAACCGATCCGCGTGGGAGTGGTGGAGACCTATTACGTCGGCCTGTACGGAACCACCGTGCGGGTGGTTGACGGTAAACCGGATACCATCTGGACCGGGACCAGCGCCCAGGCCGCGGCCCAGGCGCCCTGGGTCGATATCCTCAACAACCGCTTCCGTGTGCTCAATTGCCCCAACCGCTGGGAACGCTTCTTCGCGCTCAGAGGCCGCAGCAATGACTACTATCGGGTATCGAAGCCGGCCGCCGGATTCGCTTTCGGGTTCGATTTCCCCTACGACAGAAAACTTTTCCCCCTGCCCGGCAAGGAAAAGGAGTTCGAAGCCCTGGTGCGGGAGGCGACCTCGAGGTTGATCGACATCAACGCCAGGTACGAGTCCCTGCGTTCGGATGCCATCACGAAGGGCTTCATCGATTACCCATACGCCGGGGTGGAGGAAGCGGGCCAGGATTGGGCGGCGGGGCGCACCCGCAAGTATTTCCTGCTCTATCTCCGGAACGCCGAGGCGCTGGACGAATTGGTGGAATCGGAGCGCATCAGTTCCTTCAATGTTGCGGGGAAGGAAAAGCTTCATCTGGGATACAACCTGGTTTGGTGCGGCGAAAAATACGTTTGCAAAGTCCTTGATCCTTCCGATTCCATCCATATCGATCTGGGGATGAGCGAAGCCTATTTCAATCCGCCCTCCGCTCCCTTGGCGAATCCCGTCGTCGCGCCGGAAGAAATCGCCTACGGCACGGATCGCCTGGCCCGGCTTCAGGGCGCGTATCGTTTCCAGCCGTTGCGCCCGTTCAGCCTGATGGCGGTGAGGGGCGCCTTGTGGGCCTCGATACCCAACGTCGGGACATACCGCTTTCTGCCCGCGGATTCCCTGGTGTTCTTCGCTCCCGCGGCGGACATGCAGATCCAAATCGTGAAACAACAAGGCAAGGTCGAAAAGCTCCTTCTCTACCGGAGCGGGAGCCGCCTGGTGGCCACGCGGGATTCCGCCGCAGGGATTCCCGCCGAGGCCGAAAGCCGCATCCTCGCCGCGTCCGGACGGATCGGAATCCGCATCGACGCCGGTAAGACGGCCGGGTTCGGCGGGAAATACGAGTATGCCGGCGATACCTTGGCCATCGAACCCGCACCGGGCGGGGACAGCCTTCGGGTGCGCGTGCCCGGCATGAAGCCGCTTTATTATCTGGCGGAATCCGAAAGCGTTTTCTTCAGCCCGGATTGCGATTGCCGCCTGGCTTTGCGCCAGGACGGATCGGGTAAAACGGCCGCCGCGGTCCTCGAGCTCGAGGGTTCGGCGATCTTCGCGCCGGCCTTGTCCCGCGTTCCCAGGAGCCCCGCGGAATTGTTCCCGGGAACGCCCTCCGATCCGGATTCCGTCGTTTCCTTTTCAGAAGGGAGCGCCCGCGATACCTATGCCTGGCTGGACGGCAAAGGCAGGTACCAAGGCTCCGAAGATGGACGTTATCTGATCGCCGGGGACGGTTGGGTGACGGCTTTGGACCATACGCTCCCGGGAGAAACCGCGACCCTGAGCCGGGGCGGAGAGGGGATCGTCTTCCGGGCGGAAGGCTTGCAGGGCAGGAACGCGGGATTGGAGTTGCGCCTCCGCAAGGATCGCACCACAGGCAAGGGACGCGTTCTGTTCCGCTTGCGGGGCGGCGGGGATGCGGCGAACCTGAATCAGATCCTATCGGATGATTTTTGGGTCGATTTCGCCGGAGACTCGGCGGTCGCGACTCTCAAGGCTTGGCCGGTGCATTCCGATCCCTACTACGTGCGGCTGGAACGCGTGACCACGGCGTATTCGGATTTCCCCCTGGCATTCGATTCTTATCGATGGCTGACATCCCGGGATTCACTTGCCCACCCTTGAGGAAGTCTATCGGAAGTATCTGGATATGGTTTTCCGCATTTGCTCCCGGTATTGCCAGGACAAGCAGGAAGCGGAGGACCTGACCCAGGAGACGTTCCTGCGCTTGGAACGTTCCCTGCCGTCTTTCCGCGGGGACTCCGTATTGGGAACCTGGATTTACCGCATTTCCACCAATGCCTGCCTGGATCATCTCCGGAGAAGGAAGGTCCGGACCCGCCTGCACGCCGATTACCTGGACTCGATGGTGGTGGGCAACTTGAACTCGGGAGGCGACAAAGTGCTGGCCAAAATCGATCTGGACCGCATTCTGGGGCACTTCCGACCCATCGTGCGGCAGACCCTTTTCCTGACCTTGGCGGAAGGGTTGAGCTACAGGGAGGCGGCGGAAGTCCTGGACCTTTCCCCGGCGGCGGTGGCCAAAACGGTGACGCGTTTCATGGAGAAATTCCGCTCGAAAGAGGCGAAACGGGTTCGATTCAACCAGGCCGTTGGAAAGGCGTGTCCATGACCTGTGCATGGAATCCGTCTAAGGGATGGGACTGCGCGGGTTCTCGGACCTGCGACCTGACGGGAGGGCCACGTTGGATTTGAAGGAAGCGGACGGCCGGGAGGCCGCAGGCGGCTTTTCCCTATGGAAGCTGGACAAGCTGATGAACGGAGAACTTCCCCAAGCGGAGGCGGCCGCTTTGCGGGAAGCGATTTCCCGTTCTCCGCAAGCCATGCGATACGTGGAGAAATACTCAGCCCTGCATCTCGATGTGCCGTTGGGAAAATCCAGGATGCCATCCGCCGATGGAAAACAGGGCCGAGCGGCACGAATGAGCGCGTGGATTGCCCTGCGCCGGATGTTGGGGACCGGCAACGGAAGACGGAATTTGGGATTCGCTTTGGCCACCTTGCTATTGGCGGGAACGGGTATGTGGGCATTGCAGTTGCGTGGAAAGGGCGATCCCAAGGCCGAGAAGGCCGTCGTGGGCTTTGCCCCTAAGGGTTTGGAAGACGTGATGGTGCGCATTCTCATTTCGGGCAAGGAATACGAGGCGGGAAGCGTGGCCAACGCCGGGCCGGGGGAAACCCTGGGCGTCGCCTACCGAAGCCCGAGGATCGTATCCGCGCAAATCTGGTTCCTCGAAGAAGGCGGGACCCCGCAGGCCATGTCCGGCGAAGGATCCTTGCAATGGCCGGCCGCGCCCGGATGGCGTCCCGCGCCGGTCCGGATTCTCCTGGAGGGCGATTGGCATCGCCAGACGGTTTGGGTGATCACTGCCTTCTCCGCGTTCACGGCCGCCGAAGCCCTGGAGGCCGTGGCAGGAAAGGCCCCCAGGGCGGACCTGCACGCGCACATCTTCAAGTTGGCGCAATAGGATGATGGATAATTCCCCCGCGTTCTCTCCGTCCGGTATTTTGACGGTCTTGTTCCTGGCCTGCGCGGCCTCGGCGGAGGTGCAACGCATCGCCGTATTCGTGGGAGAGGATCGAGGACTCGAAGACGAGCGCCCTCTCCGTTACGCATCCCGGGACGCCAAAGAGATGGCGGAGGCTTTCCGGCGCGCCGGCACGTTCGACGAGGACCGTGTCTACCTGTTGCTGAATCCTTCCCTGGAGAAAATCAAATCCTCTCTGCAAGAGGTGAAAGGCCGCGTGCGGGAGCTGCGGAAGGCGGGCACGGAAACCCTGGTGATGATTTATTATTCCGGCCACGGCTCGTCGGAAGGCCTGCACGTGCAGGCCAACCTCTACCGGCTGGCGGCGCCCGTGGAGTGCGAGCTCTTTCTGCCGCATCGCTTCTGGGTGTCCCTGTCGGAGGGGATGGGTTTCTATTTCTACAACTATCAAACCGGAGAAGAAACCGGTACCCGCGGGGTGTTCGAGCCCGCGATTTCCATCGGCCACCAGTTCTGATCCTCCAGGTTCGTAATGTTCGCCTGAGCATAATCTTCGGTTGGATGGCGGGAGACATTTGGAAATCGAGATTGGTTTTGCGCTGGCACGGGAAAAGACGGTTCATCCGCTAAACGACTAGATTTTGGAGCACATGTCCCAAAATCGCCCCATCCTGTTGGTCACCCGCAACTTCCCCCCACCCGCGGCGGCATCGAAACCCTGGCCGCTGAATGAGTCCGCCACGGGCTCCCCGTCAGGGACGGCCGATGTTTTGCTCTTTCGACGGATATCGCGTTTGGTCAGATTGAGACCCGCCTTTGAAAACACCGGCTTTGATTTTATTCTAAAAAACTTTGGTTTTCGGTTTGCAGAAAAGCCCTTCAAATGTTAGATACTTCTGACATCGCTACCGGAACCTGTCCAAATCCGCCCAGCCCGGGTTCGAACACTACGAAAAATGTCCTATAATGCCTGATCCACTCCATCGTCCTGTAAACGACTCCCCCGATCTGGAGGAAATCTATCGCTCCTATGTCAACATGGTGTTTCGAATCTGTTCCCGCTATTGCAAGGATCGCGAAGAGGCCGAGGATTTAGCTCAGGAATCATTCTTGCGGATTGAAAAAGGGCTGGCCGGATTCCGGAGAGAAGCGGATCTCGAGACCTGGATATACCGCATATGTACGAACTGTTGCTTGGCTCATCTCAGAACCAGACAAAGGCGGAAAAATCTCCAGAACTTATACTTGGACTCCCGCGTGATCCGTAACTTGAACCCGGACGGAGATCGCATTCTTGCAAAAATCGACTTGGATAGGATTCTGAGCCAGTTTCGCCCCTTGGTAAGGCATGTTCTCTTCCTGACTCTTGCCGAAGGACTGAGCTATCGGGAAGCCGGCGAAGTGCTAGGGATTTCAGCATCCGCGGCGGCCAAGGTGGTGCAACGGTTCCTGAAGAAATTCCATGGAGAGGATCGGTCCCCCGCATCGCATGGAGTCGGGACTGCAGTCACGCCCAAGGGGAAGGATCGGGATCCTTTCCGGATGAAACCTGAGCCCGAAACCATTTAGGACATCATCGTCCGGATCAGCGAATGAATACCCGACCAAACAAGGAAGAAAACGAAGACAAAGGGCGTGCCGAGGGCGTATCCCTCCGCAAGCTGGAACGGCTGATGCAAGGAAGTTTATCGAAGGAAGAGGCGGCCAGCATACGCCGCGCAATCCACCAATCCCCGGATGACCAGGCCTACCTGGAGCGATACTCCGCCTTGCGTTCAGGGCGTTCGTACGAAGATTATCTGGCCCGCACACGCAATAAATGGAAGACGGTGTTCTCCATTGACTGGGCTGGTCTGGCTTCGGGATGGCGGCCAAGGCTTGCCGGCTGGTCTCTAGCCGCGGTCATGCTATTCCTGGGAACCTGGACCTGGCGAGCGATGGAATCTGGTCGGAATCATCCCGGTCGAGAGTCGAATTGGCTCTCCAAAGGCCCGGATCCCGTGGTCATCCGTGCCAGTCTGCGCGGATTGGAATTCGAACCGGGTGACTCCATTTCTGTCCGCGTTGGTGATACTTTGCAATTCGCCTACCGCAGTTCAGCTCCCAGCTGGATCCAAATCTGGTATCAGGAGGACGCGTCACTTCCGCTTCCCGCCAAGGGGATTGGTTCGATGCGCCCTTGGATGGTATCTACCTCCTGGAGCAGGGCGCCTTACAGTATGATCCTGGAAGGAGCCTGGAAACGGCAGATTGTCTGGATGATTTGGTCGATTTCACGCCCGCTTCAACCGGGAGACGTGGAACGTATCCTTGCCGGCGAGGCGATCGCCGGAGCACGCGCAATACCTTTCAATCTATCCAGAATGGAATGAATTTCCGTCCCGTTTTCCTGATTAGTACCCTTTGCCTGTTGGCGGCCGCCGTCGGGCGATCGGAAGTCCAGCGATTCGCAGTGCTCATCGGGGAGGACCGAGGCATGCCCAATGAGACCCCTTTACGCTACGCATCCACCGATGCCCAGGAAATGTCGGAACGCTTGGGGAAGGCAGGATCGTTTGATCGGGATCGACTTTACCTGCTTGCCAACGCTTCCCTGGATAAAATTCAAAAAACACTTAAAGTGGTGAAGGATAGGATCAAGCTCGTGAATGCCTCGGGTGCGCACTCAATGGTCCTTATTTACTATTCCGGACATGGCTCTGCCGACGGGCTGCATATCCAAGGCCGTGTCCTCGCTCGCAGTGAATTGATGGGGTTTGTGGACTCGCTGCAAGGTACGCTGAAAATCCTGATCCTTGATGCCTGCGAGTCCGGGGATTTCCTGCGCCTAAAAGGCGGAAGAGTGTTGGAAATCCCGCAGGTGGTCAAACTGGACCGCATTGAAGGGCGGGGAACGGTCGTAATCAGCTCAAGCGCACGGGGCGAGCTTTCCCAGGAAAGCGAGGAGTACCGGGGAGCATTGTTCACGCACCACTTCCTGAATGGGTTGCGTGGCTTGGCCGATTATGACGGCGACCGTTCGATCCGGTTGATGGAAGCATTCGAATACGCTCGGATTTCCACAAAGCGGGAAGAAATATTCGGAGAGACTTCGCAGCAGAACCCAGGTTTTGATTTCGATATAACGGGCGAGGCCGATCCAGTTTTGGGTCGCATTACCATGCAACAGACCCAGATCCTGCTTGCCGGCATGCCTGCGGGTCCGGTGGATATCTATGACGGAAACAGCATGCGCTTGGATACCAAGGTCTGGCTTACTGGGCAGGATAGCGCCCGGTTCTCTTTGGCCGCGAACAAATACATCCTGACTTACGGGGACAAGAATTCGACCCGATTCCTGGAATTGGATTTGACTTGGCGGCGTGACGCGATAGTAAAACCCGGTGATTTCCGGAAAAAACCGAAATCGATCCTTTATGGAAAGGGAGGGGCACGCGTCCTGGATCTTCACCTGCATGGCGTGGAATTCTCCATGGAACGATTGGCGGGCTTCCACGGCACCGGCACCGCCCGCATCGGCTATGTCTTCCGCGACTATGCGGGCAAACATACCTTGGATTTCGCATTCGGCAAGTCGCGGTTACCGGAAAGCGGCGGAGTGAGAAACGATATCGACCTCTACGGTGTAGGGTATTCCCTGGGTTTGCCTATATTACGCGGGATGCGTGGGCAGGTGTTGGCTGGAGGCGATATCGGTGCGTACCGCTTGGTCCAACACGTGTACGACAACCGCTTTGCAGAAGCGCCCGCGGTCCAGAACGGGAGCACCCTGGACTTGAAGCGTGCTTATTACTCAAGCATGTTCCGCCTCCGCGCACCGCTGGAAATCGAAGCATATTTCCCAATGAGAATCTGGATTGCGGCTACCCTCGGAACGGGATTGATATTCAATAGGAGCGCCACTACGGGCGCTTGGCGGGCCAAGCTGGGGTTCGATCCCGCCTTTTCCCTGGGACACCAATTCTGAGATACTATATCCACGCGCCGGCACGCTTTCTCAAGTTCTTGGCCCTTCTATCCGTTCTGCTCCCGGTTTCCTGTTTCAGGGAAGACGGCATCGTGTACCCTGACGAGGCGGAGAACCTCCCCATTCTGGCGACTTACCACGGACGCGCCTTGACGCGCGGCAGCGGGATAAGCGGCGATCGGGCTTTGAATCTGAGGCGTCCTAAAATCGCCTTGGTCTGGCAATTCGTTGGCCCCAGTTCCTTCGGGGTGGATTTCGATAACATCTCGATCAATTCCAATCCTCCTTACGAATTTTCGGTATCGCTCCGCAATCCGCCGCCGCCCAGAATTGCCAATTCGGATGAGGCGGTGATAGGGAAGTTCTGGCTGTATTCGGATGCAAACGCGAACGATACCCTGGATCGGATCACCCATCCGAAGATAGCCGCGCGCGATTCGGAACTGGCGGTGTTGCAGGCGGAATCCAAGCGCTCCCTGGAGCGCCTGCTCCAGGTCGCGAGCATCTCGGAGAAATGGATCCCGTACCAGGACACCTTTCTGCTCGACAGCACGGGAACCTTTGCGCATTACAATGGCGGAAAACCGGATACACTCTATATCAGCCGAGGAAAAAAGGACACGAAAACATGGACGGAGATTCTCTTCCGGCGCTTCCGTCTGCTCAAGAATTATAATGCCTGGCAGAATTTCTTCGCGCTGCGGAAAAAGGCGCAGGAATATGCAATGACTCCCATTCCCATGCCCGATCACTCCTTCTTGCTTCCCTTCTCCGATTGGAGGAAACTGTTCCCGCTTCCCGGCATGGAAAGGGAGTTCGAAACCAGGTTGCAAGCCGCGGGCGACGCCAGCATGAAATACCTGCTTACGGTAGAGGCGTTGCAGTCACAAGCGCAGGATAGCGGTTGGATCGACTTTCCTTTCGACGGATTCGATCAGCCCCTGACTGATTGGGTGGCCGGCAAGGGTTCTTCCGACTTCGTGCTGTACTTTCCCACCCGTGCCAGCCTGCAACGGGTGGTGGAAGCGGAAAGGGGTGGCTCCTTCCGCGTGGACAACATCGAAAAAGCGGGTTTGGGCTATAATCTGCTCAATTGCGATGACCAGTACCGCTGCCGCGTACTGGGACCAAGCGACTCCATCTACATCCAATTGGGTGAGCATGAGTCCCAATTCGATCCCCCCAGCAGCGCCCTCCAGACTCCTATTCGGGAATTCCGGACTGTGCCGCTCCCTTCCGACAGCCTGGAAAAATACGCTGGCCGCTATGAGTACAAAGCCTATCATCCCATCCTCGTCCTGCGCAGAGACGGGGAACTATGGTGTGACATTCCTTGGTATGGCGTGCACAGGCTGAGCCCGGCCGGGCCGAGCTTGTTCTACGCCCCGGGAAAGGATCTCCAGATCGAATTCGTGGCGCGCGGTGGGAACACAATCAGCAAGCTGCTGCTGTATGCATACGGCGCGCGCGCGGTCGCACCCCGTTCCGATTCCGTCGATTATGCGGAAGCACTTGGTCAGGAAGTCGCGCGTTTGGCTTCCCGGCGCAGGGGAAGCATGAGGTGGATCGCAAGCCTTCCTTCCGCATTCGGCTTCGGGGCGGACACGATGCACGTAGGATATTTCACCAACGCCGGAAACGTCGACAGCATTGAACTGTCATGCCCCCGCTTGGCGCCGCAGATTTTCTACCCTGCGAACGATTCCCAGGCGTTCAGCCCGGCCTCCCGGGACCAAATCGAATTCCGCCGGAATGAAACGGGCGTGCCGATGGGGATATGGCTTATTAGCCCTGAAAGCAGGTTTTTCCTGCCCAACCTTTCCTACCGTCCGCGTAAGCCTGCGGACCTCCGCTCGGAACCGGTGGGCGTTCTAGATAACCCGGTATCTGAATCGGCGGGTTCCGGAAAGGACACATATGTGGGGTTAGGGGGACTCAGGCGATTTGGCTGTGCCGAGGATGGTCTGTATCTGCGGTCCGGGGACGGTTGGGTCCTGGAAATGCGCAAAGGCACCACCGGCGATGACATCAGTCTGGGAGCACCTGGGAATGGATTGCTGCTGCGAGTGAGCGGCCGGACGGGAAAGCATATCAAACTCGCCCTCGCCCTATGCGGGGAAAAGGGTGTGAAGTCGCAACGCGTCTTCCTGGAAGTGCGAGGCTCTTCGGACCGCGACGGCCCCTGGACGGATGTCCTCTCGGAAGCGGATTGGGCCCATCCTGGCGAAAAGGCGGACACTCTTTCCATCAGCCCTTTGGCCATACCCTCGGACCCCTATTACTTGAATGTGAACCAGGTGCCCACCCTGGGTGATACCTCGTATTATTCCATCGATGGTTACCGAGCCTTCTCCGAATAAAAAATTCCTGAAATAAATACAGGCTGCGCGTCCAAGTTCCCGCGACTCGTGGCATCTAAGGAAAGAACGATCTTTAAATTCGCACAGGGCGGGTTGAGGGGTCGTTCGGAAAGATCTTTCAAAACCTGATTTGAATCAGAATCCAGGGAGTCCACCGTGAAAAAATTATACTTATGGGTCTCAGCCGCATGTTTCTCTCTCGCTTTTCAGGGGTGCCTGCAAAGTCAGTCAGGATCGGATTCGCAGAATGTCCTAAGCACGGCGGCTGAAACTACCTGCCCCGACGACTATCCAATGACGGTTACTTCGTATTCCGGCCTAGCGAATGATATCGCTGCCAACACGAATTCCACTTGGGTCATTGGGAATACCACCAACACGAATGGATATCGGATATACAAATACAACGGAAGCGGATGGAGCGACTATGGTGGAGGTGCGACGCGGATTGCTCTCCAAGCGGGCACTCCTTGGGTCGCCAATAGCATCGGCAGCGTCTATTACCTGGATGGAACTTGGGTAAAAAAGTCGGATACGCCTTCTGCAAGCGATATCGCCCAAAACGATGGGAATTTTCTGACCTTGATTTCGAAAATCGATAATAAAGTTTATCAAAAGCAGTCGAATACCTGGACCCCGTTCGGTTCCCAACAGGCGCTGGCGGTTTCCGTCGATGACATGGGCAAAACCTGGATCGCTTCTATCGACGGATCAAACAATTTTCTGAAATATTGGGATGGTACCCAATGGATTACAGTATCCGGTATTAACGCAACCGATGTGGGCGCGGCAGAGAATGGAATCGTATTCGTGGCCTCTTCTGAACCCGGCACCGGCGGTGGTGAACATATTATTTACAAATGGAACGCTTCGTGCTGGGCCAGAGTCATCAATAAGTCCACAAAGGTCCCACTGGCCGCGAAGAGATTGGATGCAGTGAACGGAAAGACAATTTGGTTCGTAACCGGAACCCACAATATTTACTCGGCAACAGGATCGTGAATCCTGATCACTCAACGGGAAAAACGATCGCTCGTTCTGACCATTGCAGCGCTTGGCATCTAGGCAGAGGTAGCTTAGAATTTGGCAAGGCTTGCCTGGCGGACTTCGTTTTGGGTGAAAATTCGGAAAACTAAGTAAAAAGGAAACCCATGAATTCGAAGCGAATGAAAATCGGACTGGCATTGATCCCGGTTATCATCCAGGCGTGCCTGGAAAATCCCGAAAGGAAAAACGTCGATGAAAATGAACTGAAAACCAGCGCCATTACAACTGGTGTCGATCTGAAAATGAACAACTACGCAAGGCCTGGTTTGGCCAATGATATAGGTGCAGGGACTTCCGGTACGTGGGTCGTAGGCACGCCACCCAATGGAAATGGTTTCCGGATGTATCGTTGGAATGGATCGAATGATTGGAATGACTGGGGGGGTGGAGGGATGAAAATCAGTGTTGCCAAAAATACGCCTTGGGCCGCCAATTCCATCTACAACTTGTACTACATGAATGGCAGTACTTGGGTTTCCGTTCCCGGAACATCAAGCGTTATCGACGTCGCCGCAAACGACTCTGGAACCATCGGAGTCATTGAGGCCGCCCCGATAAGGGCGAACGGAGGAATGGTACTTAAAAAAGTAGGAAATACATGGGTTCGAATGGGAACCATGTATAACGCCCTTTCCATCGCCGTAGACGCAGCCGGGACATTTTGGGTTTCCGATATTGCAAACCAAATTTGGCGCTTGGCGTCCTGGGACTCCGATTGGCAATACATGTATACGGGGGCCGTCGACATCGGTGCCGCAAGCGACGATGTCATTTATGTGTGCTCGAATTCCCAGACGCCAGATTCGAACTACCGGATCTTCCGGATTTCCGGCAGCGTTTGGAGACAGGTAAAAGATATCTCCGGAAACGCGCTCAGCGGCGTACACATAGATGCCGTGGACGATAACCATATCTGGTATACCAAAGCCAATAAAAAAATTTACGAAGCCAGTCTTTGACAATTTTGCTGGCCTTAATCCAATGTTCCCAGACAGTACCACATTAATTCTACTGTGTCATACAAAAGGAGCGAGGATGCAGTTTGGTTGAGTGGCAAGCTGGACAGAAGTTCAGAGTTTGCACAAGTGTGCGGGCCAGAATGGTACGTAGCGCTGCGATGGAGTAGGGGTTATTGCCTTTCGGGCCTGAGAGTCGACTGTTCGACTGGGTTTGAAGGACTTGGGCAAGGGGGGGCTGTAGGCGCTGCGGATTCGGTCCAGGGGGGGAAGGCCGCGCTCGGCGACCAGCAAGCAAGGCGTGTGCCGCTATGCATAAACTCCCATGGTGATGAAAACCCTTCCATCCTCTCCCTTCGAAATGGGATCGCTCCAATTCACTTTTTAGCTCCTGGTCATCGCGTTCGATACGCCAACGGCCTTTGAGATTAAACACCTAGTCGGGATCGATGTGGTTTTCGGTAGATTCGAGAGAACGTATTTCGTCGGTTCGCTCTCCCCTTTGCGCCACTCCACGATGAGCTACTCTTCCGGATAGGGCCCGCATCGCTGATAGTCCCGGTGATTACCTGAATGTGAGCCAGGTGCCCACCCTGGGTGATACCTCGTATTATTCCATCGACGGTTACCGAGCCTTCTCCGAATAAAAAAATTCCTGGAATAAATACAGGCTGCGCGTCCAGGTTCTCGCGACTCGTGGCGTCTAAGGAAAGACCGATCTTTAAATTCGCACAGGGCGGGTTGAGGAATCGTTCGGGAATGCTATTCTAAACCTGATTCGGAATCATATTTAAGGAACTTAATTGCCATGAAGATATCAAGAAAATGCATGAAAACAACTCTGCTCAATTCAGCCCTGATCCTAATCCCGTTCGCTTTGCAGGCCTGCCTTCAGGAAAGCGGATCTGGTCCCGCAACCGATAAAAACCAGCTGGGAACGAGCGCAGCCGTTCTTGCTTGCGGGAGTACCCTAAAATACTATAACTCTTCGACTAACGGGAGGGCCTATGATATCGGGGCAGGAAAGAATTGGGCTTGGGTAGTGGGGACGACAGCGAATGGAAGCCAAGGGTATAGGATGTTCAAATGGGATGGGGGGCTCGGGTGGAGTGATTTTGGCGGAGCGGCCGAAAAAATTTCCACGACTTCCACTGGTCGGGCGTTTTGCGTGAATAAATCCGGAAAGATGTATTTCTTCCAAACATTTGTCGGAGGCACCTGGGAACCGATTGCAGGTTTACCATCAAGTTATTACGCTAAGGAAATTGCGGTAAATGATACCGAGGCGGTGTATGTTGTCGGTTCCCAGTATGCAAATGACTATAAGGGAAACATCTATAAAAGGAACAAATCAACGGGAGCTTGGAATTCTAAAAGCACCGATCAGGCGCGCCAAGTGGCTGTGGATGAAAAAGAGAATGTGTTCATGACAAAGGCGGTTTTCCCTTTCTGGGATCCTTTGGATGGAGAGGTCGGGCGGCTGAATTCAGATATGACCTTCAGTGGTTTTGGTTACGTAGCAGTGGATATTGCGGCCGCCGGAAATGGAATCCTTTTTTCAGTCAATCCTAACGGCCATATTCAAAGATATGATACCGTCGTCGGTTGCCAGCAAGAGTTAGTGGATCAAAATAATACTCCCTTGATTGGTACGCGTATCGATGCCGCGGATGGAAATAGTATCTGGTATCTAAAATCCGATAACACGATTTGGAGGGCCTTCCTCTGAATGCCTAGAGGAGCTTCCGAATAGCGGTTCCTTTCAAGGAAGTTCAACGACCAGTAAATTTTATGGCCATGCTTGCGTGCCCTTTGCCTTTAAACAGTTGCTATCGCGGACGAATTCTTCCGAAGCGAATAGCTTTTAAGGGACATGCCTTCCCGCACCCCATCCTGTTGGTCACCCGCAACTTCCCCCCCACACGCGGCGGCATCGAAACCCTGGCTGCGGAACGGGTCAAGCACGGTCTCGCCATCGGGGAACCGTTGGTGCTGGCCTACATGGGACAGCCCGCCTGCGCCGAACCGCCCGCCGGGCTCATCGCCTACCATCATCTGCCCGGCACCGGGCGGTGGCCCTCTCTCTCATTTTTGGCTCTGGGCCACGGTGGCGGCAGCCTATTATACGCACGACTTTTCCGGCTCCTCCGGGTCTGCGTTCCCCGTTGGCCTTGAATCGGGGATTTTCATGGGACATCAATTCTGATCCACCCTTCCGGACCCGTGCGAGGCAGTTGCCGTCCCGCCGAATACGGATGCCGGGCCTGACTCCCAGGTACACAGAACCCTTCCCGCTTGTTATTTTTCCCCGATGGCCGACACCTCCGTCAAATTCACCGGCGAGAACTTCATTCCCGAGCTCTCGGAAAAAAGGCTCAAGGACGATCATGTGGAGCGCTACCGCTTCGCCGCGACTGTGGTGCGCGGCGCCAAGGTGCTCGACATCGCCTGCGGTCCGGGATATGGAAGCCAGATCCTGCTGGATGCTGGAGCGGTCTCCGTGGATGGGGCGGACATCTCGGAGAAAATGGTCGCCCATGCCCGCCAGACCCACCGCGATCCGCGCATCCGGTTCCAGGTCGGGGACATCTGCACCTTCCGGGGCGAGGCGCCCTACGATTTCATCACATGCTTCGAAACCATAGAGCATCTGCCCCAGTACCGGGAGGCGATCGCCAACCTGTATACCCTGCTCAAGCCGGGCGGCCGGCTCTACATCTCCTCGCCCAACCGCACCATCACCACGCCGGACGCACGTTCCATCGAGGACAAGCCACGGAACGAGTTCCACACCCAGGAGTTCACCATGGAGGAACTGAAAGCCCTCCTGGAAGAGCGGGGATTCAAGATCGCCCGCGACGGCGTCTATGGCCAGCGGTTCCAACGGCATTTCCGGAGCGGGTGGATGCGCAAGCTGTACCGGATGGCTTTCCGGCCGGAGTCTAAATCCAGCCCGTCCATCCTCGCCTTGGGCAATCTGCCGCCGCGCTACTTCCTGATCGTGGCCCAGATCCCGGGTTGAGCCCGGAGCGTCATTTCTTCTCGGACTTGGGCTTCCGCAAGGCGCGGGCGATCTTACCGACCATAGGAGGCGTCAGATCGTCTATGAAGGCTTCCAGCTTTCGGAACGGGCGCTCCTTCCAGTCATCCCCATTGCGCTTCTTGAACAGGGTAGTATGCACGTCCGTGAGCTCGCCCTTGGGGCGCGAGCTGGTGTAATAGTACAGGGCGATGGATTTGCGGGACCGGTCCGGCGGGCAGCGCAAGGGTTCCGGATGCCCGTGGAAAGCGAAATCGGTGGTGTTGAATACCACGCAACGGCCGAAGACCGGGAGGATCTTCTTTTGGCAGCTTTTCATCTCCCGGTCCCATAGTTCGAGGTGCCCTCCGTATTCTTCCTGCCAGTCCTTGTTCAGGTAGATGAGCAGGTTGATCCGCCGGTGCAGTTCCAGCTTCTTGTGCCAGTTGAAATCAGCATGGATCTTCAGGAAGCCGTCCCGCTCGATCTGATGTAGACCGCCTCCCTGGAAATAGGGATCGGGGATCAGGCCCTCGATGCCGGTGAGCTCTTCCACCCAGCGCAGCAAGGGAGCCGAGTTGAGGTAATGCAGGAACTCGCGCGATTTGGCGCCGATCTTGTTGTCGACACGGAACCCCAGCTTCTTCTCCACGGGGCTGTTGAACTTGATCCAATCGATCTGATCGGGCCTGGGGAATTCCGCGAGCACATCTTCCAGCGCTTGGGAAGGAAAGACCCCTTCCAGAACCGCATGAGGAAAGGGCTCGGCCCGTTGATAAGCTTCCCGTTGTTCCGGTTTGACGCTAGACAATTCTCCCTTGGAGAAAATCATCGCTTCCCTGGAAGAGGTCAAAGGCCGCGTGCGCGAGTTGCGCAAGGCGGGCACCGAGTCCCTGGTGTTGATCTATTACTCCGGGCACGGCGGCGCCGAAGGCCTGCACATCCAAGGCAAGAACTTCGCCCGGCACGATCTGGCGCAGTTCCTGGAGTCGCTGGAAAGCAACATGAAGATCCTGATCCTGGACGCCTGCGAGTCCGGCGATTTCCTGCGCCACAAGGGCGGCAGGCTGGTCCAGGACCCCAAGGTGGTGAAGCTCGATCGCCTGGAAAGCAAGGGCACGGTGATCATCAGTTCCAGCTCGCGGGGCGAGATGGCCCAGGAGAGCGAAGACTACCGCGGGGCCGTGTTCACGCACCACTTCCTCAACGGCATGCGCGGCCTGGCGGATTACGACGGGGACAAGACCATCCGCCTGATGGAGGCGTTCGACTACGCCCGCGTCTCCACCAAGCGCGAGGAGATCCTGGGCACCTCTTCCCAGCAGAACCCGGAGTTCGATTTCGATCTCACCGGGGAATCGGACCCGGTGGTGGCCCGCATCGGCTCGCAGCAGTCCCGCCTGGTGCTCCAGGGCATGCCCGGCGGCCCGCTGGAGATCTACAACGGCAACACCCTCCGGTTGGAATCCAAGATATGGCTCACCGGCCGGGACAGCGCCAGCTTCATCCTGCCCTCCAACAAGTACATCCTGGCCTACGGAGAGAAGGACGCCAGCCGCATCCTGGAAGTGGACATGACCTGGCAGCGCCAGGCCACCGTGCGGCCAGAGACCTTCCGCAAGAAGGCGAAGTCCCTGCTTTACGGAAAAGGCGGCGGGCGCAACCTGGACCTGCATTTCCATGGCATGCAGATCTCCACGCGGCTCATCGCCCCGTTCGGCGGCCCGCTGCTCAACCAGGTCGGCTACGTGTACCGCGACTATTGGACCAAACAGACCCTGGGTCTTTCCATGGCGCGCACCCTCTTGGACGGTGGCGCCATCGGCCTGGACAATTCCCTGAGCTTCTACGGGGCGGGCTATTCCATCCAGGTCCCGGTGTCGCGTGGGTTGCGCGGGCAGATCCTGGCCGGCGCCGAGGCGTCCTGGCACCGGATGCTCCAGCATGTCCGGGATTCGCGCTTCCGGGAGGCGCCCATCCGGCTGGACGGCCGCCCGGTGGAAACCGATCGCGAAGCGGAAGCCAACCTTTACCGCGCCTCCCTGCCTCTGGAGGCGGAGGCCTATTTCCCCTTCCGGCTCTGGCTCTCCGTATCGGTGGCGGGTACCCTGAGCCTATACCGGGACGCGGCGGGCGGCGGCTACCGCAAGGACCTGGGGTTGGAACCGGGAATCGCCTTGGGGCATCAATTTTGACGGAGGCTTTCCGATGACGGTCGACAGCTCCTTTTCCAAGCTCTGGATCCTGGTCTCCCTGTGCGGCGCGGCGCTGGTTTCCTGCCTGCGCGACGGAGGCTTCGTTTCCCCGGACGAGGAGAAGAACCTGCCGGTGCTCGCCTCCTTCCAGGGTCGGGCCATCACCAAGAAAACCCCGCTGGACGGGGAGCGGGCTCTGGAGATCACCAATCCCAAGATCGCCCTGGTCTGGCAATTCGTCGGCCCCAGCTCGTTCGGCGTCGCCTTCGATAAGTTCTCCGTGGGCTCCAATCCCCCCTACAAGTTCTCCGCCGAGCTTAAGAACTCGCCCCCGCCCGAGATCGCGGACTCGGACGAACCGGTCATCGGGACCTTCTGGCTGTATTCCGACGGGAACGGGAACGATACCCTGGACCGCCTGGTCCACCCCAAGGTGGCGGAGCACGATGCGGACCTGGCCAAGCTCCAGAAAGCCTACAAGCGCGGGCTGGAGAGGCTGCGCGAGGTGTCTGACGAGCTGTCCCAGAGGATCCCCTCCAAGGACACTTTCCTGGTGGACAGCACCGGCACCTTCATCCGCCTCACCGGAGGCCGCCTGGACACGTTGTTCGTGAGCAGCGGTCCCAGGGACGTGAACATGTGGAACGAGGTGCTGTTCCGGCGCTACCGCCTCTTGCGGAACTTCAACGGCTGGCAGAATTTCTTCGCCCTGCGCAAGAAGACGGACGACTCCTACCGCACCATCATCCCCATGGCGGATCATTCCTATCTGCAGATCTTCGAGGACTGGCGCAAGCTCTTGCCCAAGAAAGGCATGGAGGAGGAATTCGAAAAGCGCCTTAAGGAAGCCGGGTTCGCCTACCTGACCTTCATCGGGACTGTGCAGGCGGTGCAGAAGGAGGCTGCGGACAGCGGGTGGGCGGATTACCCGTACGAAGGCTTCTCCATTCCCGGCGCCGATTGGGTGGTGGGCAAGAGCCGCCGGCATTTCGTCCTCTATTTCCCCACCGGATACAGCCTGGAACAGGTCCTGGAAGCGGAACGTGGCGGGTCTTTCCGGGTGGACAACATCGACAAGCTCCATCTGGGGTACAACCTGCTGGATTGCGACGATCAGTACCGTTGCCTGGTCATGAGTCCGAAGGATTCCGTATACCTGGAGCTGGGCCAGCACGAAGCCTTTTTCAACCCGCCCAGCAGCGAGCTGAAGTTCCCCGTCCAGGATTTCAGCCCAAGGACCGTGCCCGTCGAGACCTTGAAGACCCTGAGCGGCTATTTCCTCTACCGGCCGAACCGTCCTATCACCTTGGACGTGCGCGACGGCGAAGCCTGGTGCCACGTGCCGGACCTGGGCGCTCATCGCCTGGAGCCGGCGGACTCCAACCGGTTCTTCGCCCAGGGTGCGGACATGCAGCTGGAGTTCGTCCGCACCCGCGGCGGGGCCATCGGTAAACTGCTCTTGTACAGCCATGGCGAGCGCGCCGTGGCCGTGCGCATTGATTCCATCGCGACTCCGGACCTGGCCCAGGCTCTGGCCCGCATCAGGGCCCTGAAGCCGGTCAGCTTGCCCGAATCGCTCCGCACAGCCCTGCCCGGGAAATTCTCCTACGGCAAGGATACCGTGGGCAAGGACGATACGTTACGGGCGCATTACTCCACGGGGGGTGATAGCATCGTGCTTTCGTATTCGGGGCTCCCGCCCCAGGCCTTCCTCCCCTTGAACGATTCCGAGGCCTTCAGTCCGGCCTCGGAAGATCGCCTGGCCTTCGCCCGCAACGAGGCGGGAGTGGTCACGGGGATGCGGTTCATCCGTCCCACAGGATCCTTTTTCCTCCCCAATACCGGGTATCGGCCCCGCAAGCCCGTCGATTTCTTTTCCGACACCGGGGCGGCCCCTACCCTTTCCCAGCCCGCCTCTGTGAGCGGCGGCTCAGGAAAGGACAGCTACGTGAAGCTGGGCGCCCAGAAACGCTATGCCTGCTCCCAGGACGGTTTCTTCCTCAAGGCCGGCGACGGCTGGGTGGACGCGCTGCGCAAGGGCGCGACCGGGGATTCGATTTCCCTCCAGGATTCCGGGGACGGCCTGGTGTTCAAGGTGACGGGCCAGGCGGGCAAGCGCATCCGGCTGGAGCTGGTCGTATGCGGGGAGAAGGGTGGGAAACAGGGCCGCATCCTGATGGCCATGCGGGGCGGCTCCTCGGCCCAGGGGCCTTACGGGGATCCGGTGGCCGAAAGCGATTGGGTGCGTCCCTCCGTGGCCGGGGACACCCTCTCCTTCTCGCCCATCCGCATCCCCGCCGATCCCTATTACCTGGATTTGCGCCAGGTGCACACCTACGACGATTCCTTGTTCTATTCCTTCGACGGCTACCGGGCCTGGTCGGACTGAGCCCGGCGCGCGGGGAAGTTTTTATTTTTAGGTATGCACCGTCCCCCAGGACCGCTCCCCGGAGATAGCTTTGACCCAGGCAACCGCTTTCAATCGTTCCTATACCGGCCTCCGCGCCGACATCCTCTCCCTGGTCCCGGCAAAGCCCCGGCGGGTGTTGGACCTGGGCTGCGCTACGGGCGAAATGGGCCGCTACCTGGCGGACACGTTCGGCGCCGAAGTATGGGGCGTGGAATACGACGGCGCCATGGCCCAGGTGGCCAGGCCCAAATTGCGGGACGTATGGCGAGCCGATCTCAACAAGGACAGCCTCTCCGCCTTCCCCCACGGGGAGGCCTATGACCTGATCGTTTGCGGGGACGTGCTCGAGCACCTCGTCGATCCCTGGCGGGTGCTGCGGGACGCGGCGGGCCTGCTGCGGTCCGGAGGGCATATCGTCGCCAGCCTGCCCAACATCGGCCACTTCACCACCCTGATGCACTTGGCCTTGCTGCGCGAATGGCCCTACCGCGACCGCGGCATCCATGACCGCACCCATCTGCGTTTCTTCACGCGGCGCAACCTGATACAGCTGTATCGCCAGGCGGGGCTCGAGGTGGAGGCGGAGAAGCGCAACCTGCGCTTGTGGGAAAGCGGCAGCCCCGTGGACGGGCTGGCCAGGCTGGCTGACTTCCCGCCCTTCCGGTCTTTCGTGACCTTCCAGTACATCCACCGGCTGCGCAAGCCGTGACGGGACTTCGGCTCCGGCGCGGGGAGCAAGCGGCCGTGGAGCGGCGGGGCTTCGCCTCAATCCTCAGGTCGGAGGGTAGCTTTCAAGAGACGTGACAGGGCGGCTACGGAAAAGTTTTTTTCGAAGGCCGCGCGGGCACCGCGGCCCAGCGTTTCGAGCCGCGCCGGATCGCGGCGCAGGGCCAGGAGTGAGTCCGCCAGGGACCGCGCGGATGCGGGCGCGGTGAAGACCGCGCTTTCCCCGTCGCGGAAATAGCGACGCACCGCGGGGGAATCGCGCGTGAGGATTGGGCGGCCCATGGCTGCAGCCTGCACCACCTTGTTGGGCACCACGTTGGCCGCTTTAACGGTGCCTCCGAATACGCCCAGGCACACGTCCGCATGGGCCAGCCAGGCCGGCAGGTCCGTTTCCCGCACCGGTTTCACGAATTCCAGGTTGGGCAGCCCCAGAGCGCGGGCGCGGGCCTTCGTTTCCGGGAAAGTCTGACCGTCCCCGATCAGGGTGAAACGCAGGTCCTGATCCCGCAACAGAGCCGCCGCTTCGACGATCCATTCCACGCCTTGCAAGGGGATGTAGGATCCGTAGAAAAGCACTCGGAAGCCGGACCCAGCCGTGTACGGGTCGGGCAACTCGGCGGGATCGCGGGGGTGGAAGACTTCCTCGGGAACGCCGACGGGGAGGATCAGGTGCGGCCGCGTAAGGCCGTAATTCCGGTAGAAGTATTCCTTGTGCTCCTCGGTGTCGAAAACCAGCAACTGGGCGGCACGGGTCGAGGACCAGTCCT
>DATENA010000321.1:0-2674 GCA_035275285.1 Fibrobacteria bacterium
TAGTAGTTCCAGGCGGCCAGATGGCCGACCAGGTACTGGGTGTCCATGGCGCGCAGTTCGTCTTCGGCGACCGAGAAGGCCATGATGGGGCACATGGCCGAAGTCAGGCCCTGGTTGGCGAATTCCTTGTAGAAAGGGACGTTCGAATCGCCGTTGATGGTGGAGAGCACGGCGGCCTTGCCGCCGGCGGCGAACTTCTTGATCTTGCCGACGATGGTCTGGTAGTCCTGGTGATGGAAGGGGGTGTATTCCTCTTCGATGTTGGCGGCGGGAACGCCCTTGGCCAGCAGGAAGGCGCGGAGGATCTTGTTCGCCGTGCGCGGGAACACGTAGTCGGTGCCCAGCAGGTAGAACTTCTTGTATTCGCCGCCGCCCTTGCTCATCAGGTATTCCGCGGCGGGAATCAGTTGCTGATTGGGGGTGGCGCCGGTGTAGAACACGCTCTTGGAGCATTCTTCACCTTCGTACTGCACCGGGTAGAACAACAGCGCGTCGGCGCCTTCGAACACGGGAAGCACGGACTTGCGGGAGACGGAGGTCCAACAACCGAAGGTCACGGCCACCTTGTCCACGCTCACGAGCTGCTTGGCTTTTTCCGCGAAGAGATCCCAATCCGAAGCGGGATCGACCACGACGGTCTCGATCTTCTTGCCGAGCACGCCGCCCTTGGCGTTGATTTCTTCGACGGCCATGGTCACCACGTCCTTCAAGGACACTTCCGAAATGGCCATGGTACCGCTCAAGGAGTGCAGAATGCCCACCTTGACGATTTCCTGAGCCTTGACGGGCGTGTCGGCGGCCGGCGCGTAAGAATACGCGGCCAAGCCAAGGGCCAGGGCCCCCATACCCGCACGGGCGGCATGGAAAATGTTCTTCGAATGCTTCATGATCGACTCTCCTCTCCGAAGTTTTCGGTTCATTGGACGAGGATGGGGGAAAGCAATTCGAATGCCACAGGCCTATCCCCGCCCAGTAGTTGCCAGAACGCCTTGGATAATCCAGGTTTGGACAATGGGTGACAAAATCGAGCCGATGGATCGACATTTAATGACAAAAATCCAAAGTGGGAAGTAAATGTCCATAATCAGCATGGATGAAAAATTGCTTAGTTCCCCTGCGGAAGGAAACACGGAAATGCAGGGTTGGAACTCGATAGTGGTGGATAGGGAGGGGAATACCTCCATGCTGACCCGTTGCCTGGGGTTCCCTCCCATCAAGTTCATCAATCCGCGCCCGCAACAGGGCTGCTGCCAGGTCTTCGTTTCCAATTACGGGGGCGGTCTGGTGGACGGGGATGCCATCCGCATGCGGGTCGAGTGCCTGCCGGGGGCGCGCCTCTACCTGGGCACCCAATCGAGCACCAAGATATATAAGGCCCAAGGCAGGGACGGATGCCTTCAGGAAACGATTGGCACGGTTCATGCAAACTCTTTGGCCGTGGTTTGCCCGGACCCGGTGGTGCCCTTCGCCGGCAGCCGGTACCGGCAGACGCAAAGCTGGGAAGTCCATCCCGGGGCGGAGTTGATCCTCTTCGATTGGCTGCAGCCGGGCCGGTCCGCCCGGGGGGAGGTTTTCGCCTTCGACCGGTTGCGCATCGAACTCAGGGTGACCCGGCCGGGAGGGAATCCGATCCTGGCCGAGCGGTTCGGGATGGATCCGGGATTGCAGGATCCGTTCCGGTGCGGCCATTTCGGGACTTTCCGATCCTTTCTGTGCGTGTACCTGGTCGGTCCCCGCGCGCTCGCATTGGCGGATTCCCTGGAAGCGGGGATCCTGGGCCTGAACGAGCCGGGCCGGACGGAAAGGACCGCGGAAGGCGGAGACGGACGGACCGGTTCCCGCCTTTGGGTGGGGATGGGAAAACGGGACGGCGAAGGGTGCATCATCCGCGCCATGGGCGGAGACCGGCGCGACCTGCAGCCGTTGCACGACATGATATTCGCGGCCTTGTCGGACGCGGCCTGGTTGGGTTTCAATCCTTGGCACAGGAGGTGGTGATTGCGGCTCTCGCCGAAGGACATCGAAAAACTGGCGCTGCACGGCGCCGGAACCCTGGCGCAGAAGCGCCTGTGGCGGGGCCTCCGCCTCAACTATCCCGAGGCGGTGGCTTTGATCGCGTCCCAATTGCTGGAATTCATCCGCGAAGGCGAAAGCGTCGCGGTGCTGATGGACAAGGGCAAGAACATCCTGGGCCGCAGCCAGGTCCTGCCCGCGGTCGCGGAGATGGCGGATGAGGTGCAGGTGGAAGGGACCTTCCCCGACGGGACCAAGCTGGTGACGGTGCACCATCCCATCTGCACGGAGAAAGGCGAGTTCGCCCTGTACGGTTCCGGCCTGGAAGGCGTGCCGCCCCCGGCGAAAAGGCCCGCCGGACCCGCGGCCGATTCCGACCCCGCGCCCGGGGAATACATCCTGCGACCGGAGCCCATCCTGCTCAATGCGGGCCGGGCCGCGGTGGAGATGGAAGTGACCAACCTGGGCGACAGGCCCATCCAGGTGGGATCCCATTATCCCTTCTTCGAGACCAACGCTTCCCTGAGCTTCGATCGCGCCAATGCCGTCGACCTCCGCCTGGACATCCCCAGCGGAACGGCGGTGCGCTTCGAGCCCGGCGAGACCAAGACGGTGCGGCTGGTGCCGCTGGCCGGGGAGCGGATCGTATTCGGGGGCAACG
>DATENA010000322.1:0-20258 GCA_035275285.1 Fibrobacteria bacterium
CGGCCCGATGGCCGGGGTGTCCTTCACCTGTCTCACTCCAGAAGCTCCTCGATTTGTTTCAGTTCCCCGCGGATCTGCTTCCGCTTCTCCGTCACTTCCCCTTCCGAGTCGTCCAGCACCCCTTGCAGGATGTCCTTCGAATGCATGCCCTTCCGGTCCTCCAGGCTGATCTCGTCCAGCTTCAGGCCCGTGGGCCCGGCGCCCGAATCCTTTTGCGCCGCCTTGGGCGCGGGATTCCGGGCCGCCAATTGCCGCAGGCGCTTGCGCTGTTCTTCGTTGAAAATGAGCGCCCGGATGGCTTCGGCGCGCGTCTCGTTGTAGACCAGGGGCGCCGCGATCCCGATCTGGACCTTGGGCGGTTTCCGCGCTTCCTGGCTGTAGAACGAGATGGGATGGATGGGATCCAGGCTGACGTCCGCCGTGAAGGTGAACCGCTCCCCGAACACCGCGCGGTATCCCGCCCCCAGCTCGAACAAGGCGGGCAGGAATTCCTTCCCGGGTTCCGGGTTGAAACGGGTGGCCAGGGGCCGGTAGAACATCGCGCCGCCCCGGACGTAATAGCCCTTGCGGTAGCCCTTGTACTCCGCCGCGAGCAGGAATTGGTGCTGCGTATAGGCGTGCACGAGCCGGTAATCGTCCAGGCTGGAATAGTTCGCGTAGACCTTCACGGGCAGGGAAGGCCGGACCTTTATCCAGTCCACGTCGGCCATCACGCTGAAGTACAGCAGCGGATCGAATCCGGGCGTGGTCTCCCCCTTGGAATAGATGTCCTCCTCCGTGGACAAAGTGGCGTTCAGGCTCATTCCCAGCCCGAACACGCGCAGGTTGTCGTTTCCGGGCATGGTGAATTTCAAGCGCGCGGTGGTGGCTCCCAGCTTCTCCCCGTCCCAGGGAACGCCGTCCACCTCCAGATGCAGGAAATTCGCGAGGCCGATGGCGGCTCCTACGCTCGGCACCATCAGCAGGTCCCTTTGCAACTTGTTTCCCGACCCGTACAGCCGGCGGAAATCGTCGCGGTAGACCGAATCGACCGATTTGGACAACGCCTCGTTGGCCACCGGGCGGATGCGGAAGTAGGAACTCAGGCCCCCCGTAACCCAGATGTCACCCAATCCCACGGTATTGGACGCCAGCACCCCCGGAACGCCTTCGGCGCGGGAACGCATCTGCGCGGCCATGGCCGAATGGACCAGGAATCCGAGCAATACGAGAGCGGAGCGGGTCTTACACATCGTTGACCGGCCTCAGGGTGTCGGGCTTGAAGGTCTTGCCTTCCTTCTTGCGCCTTCGCTGGTGCTCGCGGATATGCTCGATCTCGTCGAGCGAGAACAAACGCCATCCGCTGGCGTTCGTCCTGAATCCCGCGAGGCTGGGATTTTCTTCCAGCCAACGCTTCAAGGTCGAGACGGAGACGCGCAGCGCCTTCGCCACCTGACCGGTGGTGCGATAGGGTTGATGATTGGATCCGTTCAGGCTGTACATCTGAACCTCCTTTTTGGGGACGTATTCAGATCGTACGGGGTGGAGGCCCTAACACCCTATTTTCACAGGGGGTTACGCTATCCGCGAACCCTACCGGATTCCCGCGGAATTCGCCCCCCGCAAAACCCCTCCATGAACGGTTCGCGAAGCCGCCAATCATCCCGCAAAGGAACCCCCCAGGCAAAACCCCTTTAAAGGCGTTAAAAACCCCGTTCAACAAGCCCGCCGGCAACCTCTCCGGCGGGCCCCCCGCCAAGCCGGTCCGGGCCGCCGGCTCCAATTTCCCCGGAAACGGCAATGCGCCAAAGGCCCCAAGAAACGAAAGTCCTTGCCTCGGAGGGGACTTTTTGGCCATGATATACGAGAAATGAGAGGCCGAGGACGGCTCCGTAAATTCCAAACGAGGTGACGCTGCCATGCGCCTGCAACTCCCGGTTTTATCGATTTCCGCGACGGCTGGATTGCTGTCCCTGCTCCCCATCCAGGTCCGCTGCGAGGACAACGCCACCGGAAAGGTCTCCGAGAACCTTTACGAGATCAGCAAACCGCACATGAAGGATCCCTTCCGATGGCCGAGCATCTGGAAGCTCACGCCCCAGGCCGGGGATCCGGCCGGCATGCAGGCGTGGCGGACTTCGCGCGAATACAAGTACGACCCGGAGCCGAACCTGGCGGAAGAAGCGCCCGCCAAACCCAAGAACGATTGGAAGGCCAGCGAAGAACGCCGCACCCGCGCCTACATGAAGAAGGTCGGGCCTTTGATGCCCTCGACCCTCCAGGCCCTGCCGCCCATGGAAGCCTCCAAGCCCGTACAGGAAGGGCCGGTGCGCCATTACCTGTCCCAGGCCATCGTCCTGACCACGCCCTTCCTGTCCGAACCCGCTAACGGCGGATATTTCCCCGGCGAGTGCAAGCTGCGCTACAGCGGCTCCAACGAGTCCGAGATCCTGCAATTGTTCGACGAAGTGGTCCTCTCCGCGGGCCAGGCGAACGGGGTCAAGCCGGGCGATCTCTACCGCACCTACAAGGTCGGGGACCAGTACCGTTCCTATGGCGCCGGACGCGGACTCGGCCGCCTGGTGGAAACCAGCGGGATCGTCGAGATCGTGCGCGTGGGCGCCAAATCCTCCGTGGCCCGCCTGGTGAAATGCTTCGGGACCATCGCCCACGACTCGCGCGCCTGCCCGCTCACCTCCCCGCAGGAGGTGGCCGCCTCGTCCTACAGCCCCTCCACCGACAACAAACTGGCCGCCCAGGTGGTCTGGGTGACGGCCCAGCAGCAATTCCCGCAGCCCTACTCCTACGCCATCGTGGACCGGGGCGCCGTCAAAGGCTACCGCATCGGCGATATGGTCCTGTTCTTCAACCGCAACGAGGGCCGCATGACCGACAAGGTGCTCGGCAACGGCATCGTGGTCAGCGTGGGGGACAAATCGGCCACCATCCTCATCCGCGACCTGTTTCCCGGGATCATCAACCGGGGCGATTATACCGTGGTCATCCAGTCCGCAGTGCTCTGAACGGGACGGATCGCCCCCGCGCGATCCGGGCCTATTCCCGCCCGCCGCTTCCCCGAACCGGGCGGTTTTTATAGTTTTCTGGGGGTAACGCCGGTTCGCGGGCCACGCCGGCCCGGGAGCGGGCCGCTCGTTCTAATCCATGACCACTTTCCTCCTGAATTTCCTGTACCGGGTGACGATCGACAAGCGCACCCAGGAACCCCGCCAGGTCCTGTTTTTCCTGCTGTACTACGTGATCGGGTTCTTCGTGACCTTCATCGTGTTCACCATGGTCCTCCTGTGCCTGGAGGTGTACGATTTCCCTTTCGCGCGGAACCTCATCTACCGCCAATTGGGCGAGCCCGTGCTGCTGGCGCTGGAAGCGTTGCTGTTCTGACGTGGCCCGTAGGATAGAAGGCAAAAGTCAAAGTGCAAAGTGCAAAAGGCAAAAGTCAAAGTTTAGGAGGAAGATGCTCCGCGTCGTCCGGCGAACGGCGCGGACTCCGGCCCTTTTCTTCCATTTTGCACTTTGACTTTTGCACTTTGAACTTTGAAATTCCTCTCCCCCCGGCCCGCCCTTGAATTTCTCCAAGCACCTGTACCAGATCTTCCTCCTCAGCATCCTGGTGCCCGGCCTCATCCTGGCCTACCTGAGCTTCCGCACGGTCAAGGACGAACGCATCCTCATCGAAAAATCCCTGGAGAACCGCAACGAGGAGTTCGTGGACGCGGTACAGGGCGTGCTGGACAAGACCAAGTCCGAGCGCCTGGCCAGGCTGCAGGATCAATTGCAGCGTTCAAGCTCTTCCTCCGCGCCCGACAATTACCTTTTCCTGGCCACGGACCTGCTGGAGAACTCCCTGGTGCAATCGCTGGCCATTTTCCGGCGCGAAGAGATGGTCTTCCCCCGGCGCCTGGCCTTCGGGGACACTTTTTCCATGGCCATGTCCTCCCCGGCCTCCGCGCCCGGCGCCGTGGCGCCCGGCATCCCGGCCGCCCAACCCATGGAAGAGGACGCGATCGAGGCCGATTCTCTGGACCTGCCGCTCCGGGCCCAGGAAGCCATCATGGCCATCCAGCAGGAGTTCCACATGGGGCGCTACCTGCACACCGTGCGCATGATCCGCGGCTTCAGCCATGCTTCGGACAGCCTGTTCTCCACCCGGGCGGGCTCCCTGTACCGGTACGGCCTCTGGCTGATGGAAATCAAATGCCTGATCGCCCTCAACCTCACGGAAGAGGCGGTGGGCCGGGGCCGCGAACTGATCCAGGCCCTCTTGGGCGGCAACGGGTTCACCAACTACCACCAGGTGAAGTTCTACCTCTCGGAAACCGTGAACCTCTTGACCTCCCTGGAGAGCCTGCCGCGGGAGATCCGCGATTATTTCTGGTCCATCCACCAGAGATCGGAAATCTTCCTCGTCAACGCCGAGTTCGTCTCCCGGGAATGGAAGGCCAGCCCGGAATACCTGATCCGGTCCCAGGCCCTGGATTTCCGGAATCCCATCCAGATCAATTACCTGGACGGCATCCCCTACCTCATCATCGGCTACCCCTGGCTGGACAAGGAGACCCGCATCATCGCCCGCCTCAACGAATCGGTGTTCAACGAGGCCATCGAAAGCGAGATCCTGCAATCGAAGAAGAGCGCGTGGAAGACCATGGATTTCGCCCTCCTGAGCCGGAAGGACCAGGTGGTGATGACCACGGATTCCCTGGCCGACCGGAAGGTGGCCATGGTGAAGGATCTGCCCGGCGATTTTCCGGCCTGGAAACTGGTCATCTTCAAGATGAAGGACAGCGAGGTCATCGCCCTGGGCCGCCGCAAACTGACGCTCCTCTACACCCTGCTGGCCTTCTCCCTGGCCGCGCTGCTGATCGGTTCCTTCTCGGCCCTGCAAGGCCTCAAGAACGAGCGCAAGATGGTGCGCATGAAGTCCAACTTCCTCTCCGCCGTCTCCCACGAGCTCAAGACCCCGCTCACCGCCATCCGCATGTTCGCCGAGATCCTGGAGAGCGGCCGCCAGACGCAGGAGGACAAGCGCAAGAAATACGCGACCCTGATCGGCGAGGAGGCCATGCGCCTGTACGGGATGATCGAAGGCATCCTCAGCTTCACCAAGCTCGAAGAGAAGCGGGCCAAGATGAATTTCTCCGATCTGAACCTGACCCAGGCGGTGCAGGAGGTGGCGGGGCTCATGGCGGGGGCCTTCGACAAGGCCGGCATCAAGCTGTCCCTGCAGTTGGAGCCGGAAACCGTCGTCCACGGCGACTACGATTCCCTGCGTTCGGTGGTGCAGAACCTGCTGGAGAACTCCCTGAAATACTCCAAGACGGGCACCGCCGTGCAGGTGGCCCTGGAGAACGCGCCGGAAAAGGCCGTGCTGCGGGTCAAGGACCAGGGGATCGGCATTTCCGGGTCCGATCAGAAGCATATTTTCGACAAGTTCTACCGCGCCGGCGACGAACTGACGCGCAAGACCAAGGGCAGCGGCCTGGGCCTGGCCATCGTCAAGCAGATCCTGGATTCCCACCGGGCCCAGATCAAAGTGAACAGCAAGCTGAACGAAGGCACCGAAATGGTGATCACCTTCCCGAGGGGCAAGCATGCATAAGATCCTGATCGTCGAGGATGAGGACGCCATCCGCATGGGGCTGGTGGACCTCCTGGAAATCGAAGGCTACGAAATCGACGTGGCCGTGGACGGGGAGCAGGCCATGGACAAGGTGCGGCAATTCCAGCCCAACCTGGTCATCCTGGACCTGATGCTCCCCAAGGCCAGCGGATACGACGTGTGCCGCTTCATCCGCAAATCCTTCCCCCACACCTTCATCATGATGCTCACCGCCAAGAACGAGGAGATCAACAAGATCCAGGGCCTGGAGATCGGCGCGGACGATTACGTCACCAAGCCTTTCAGCGTGTTCGAGCTGATGGCCCGCATCAAGAGCATGCTGCGGCGCGTTTCCCACGAGGCGCCCGCCTCCCCCGCCGGCGCGGACGTCCTGGAGTTCGACGACGTGCGCGTGGACTTCAAGAAATACGAGGCCTCCAAGGGAGGCCGCTCCATCGAGCTCTCGGCCAAGGAATTCCAGATCCTGAAATACCTCTCCACCCGGCGCGGCGAGGTGGTCACCCGGGAGGACCTGCTGCAGGCCATCTGGGGTTATTCCATCGAGAACATGCCCACCACGCGCACGGTGGACAACCAGATCGTGAAGCTGAGGCAGAAGATCGAGGCGGACACGGAGAACCCGCTGGCGATCAGGAGCGTGCGGGGAGTCGGGTACAAGTTCGACCCCCCTGGGATTACCGAATAGGGTTCAAAATGCGAAAGTCAAAGTGCAAAATGCAAAGTGGAAGATTGAAGAAGAAGAAGAAGAAAAAGAAGGAACCCGGCTCCGGATCCAATCTCATATCGCCTTGGTCCGGCATTTTGCACTTTGCATTTTGCACTTTGACTTTTGCCTTCTCCCCATCGGCGGCGCAGGATCGCGACATCAACTACAACGACGAACAACAAGCCATCGAAGCCGCCCGCCATCTCTACCGCGTGGAGGGGGATCCCGCCGGCGCCCGCGTCCGCCTGGCCTTCCTGCTGGAGGAATCGCGCAACGAGGAGGTGCGGACCCAGGCGCGCTACCTGTTGGGCCGGCTCCAGGAGCAATCGGGGCAGCGGGACTCGGCTCTCGCCGCTTACCGCCAGGCGCTGGCGGGCAAGGGCCTCCAGCTGCCGGAGAAACTCTGGCTTTACAAACGCCTGCTGAGCCTCGACCCCTCTTCGATCCAACCGCTGGCCGCGGACATGAGCGCCAAATCCGGGCCCGCCCGCGTTTTCCCCGGCAAGCGCGGAAAACGCACCTTGTACACGCTGGAATTCCGCGGCCCTCCCGACGGCCAATGGGAGCGGCCCAAGGAACTGGGCATCCAGGATGAGAACGGCGATTACCATCCCCTGGACATCAGGCTGACGGGCCGGGAAGAAGTGCTGGACGCGGACGCGGAGCAATGCCTGGTGCTGGACCAGGAGACCCGCAAGGTGCGCCTGATGCCCTTGAAGGGAGGCAAGGGCCAAGAGGTCCCGGCGGGACCGCGGGTGGAGGTGGGCAGCATCCTGGCCGGCGAGCCGGGAGCGTTCCTCCTGGTGGGCGCGGGCGTGCTGCGGGCGTTCCGGGCCGGGAAACCGGCCTGGGAAGCGCCCCTGGAGCAGGAAGGCTGCGCCTGGAGTTCGCCGCCGGATCGCTCGCAGCAAGGCATGCTGCAATGCGCGGACAACCAATTGTTCCTGGTCGATGCCCGCAAGAAGCTCCTCAAGGCCGTTTCCGGGATCACGGACAAGGCCCTGCAGGTCTCCTGGGAAGGGGAATACCTGGCGGTGCGCTACATCGATCGCTTCGAAATCCGCAAGGGCGCCTCTTTCGAAATCGTCAAATGGGGCCTGCCCAGCATGCTCCAGGAGAAGCTCATCCTCGGGAACGGACGCGTCTACCTGGTGACCACCAAGGGATCGATCAAGTCCATCATGCTGGAATCCGGCCAGTTGGAGTGGCAGCGGGACATGCTCGCGAGCCAGGTCGCCGCTTTCGACAACGTCCTGTTCGCCACCACTTTCGCCCAGACCGTGGTCTGCCTGGACATACGCGGAAAGCCCATGTGGACCTATGAATACGGCTGGGATCGGGAGCCGGCGATCCTGCCCAACGAAGAATGGGTGGTGCTGCATTACGGGGACGGCAAGCGCCTTAAACTGAACCGGGAATTGCTGCGCGTGACCGGGAACTCGGACGGCTTCAAGTTCCTGGAGTACCGCGGGCGGGAAGCGGAGAAGGATTGGAAGGGGGCCTTGGCCTCCCTGGGGAAGGTCCTGAGCCTGGAACCCGGCAACGGGGAGGCTTGGAAATTCCGCGCCGCGGCCCTCCGCAATTCCGGCGCGCCCAAACCGGAACAGGTGCAGGCTTTGGTGGAAGCGTCCCGCTCCCAGGACACCCCCAATTGGGGCAACGGGCAGGTGCTCAAGGGATTGGCCGCGGGACTTGGGGCCAATTGGGTCTGGAAACGGCAATACGGCCCCAAGTTCTATCCCAACCTCATTCCCCACAAGGACCTTTCCTTCTACCTGGAGAACGACAACCAGACCCTGGTGCTGCTCAACCACGAATCCGGCGGCCTGGTCAATTCCTTCCGGTTCTCGGAGGAACTGGACATGAAGGTGGCCCTGTGGAAGAACGATACCATCTGCGTGAGCAGCCCTTCCCGCCTGTACCTGCTCTCCCCCTCCCTGAACGCGGGCGGGCTGGGGCAGTTCCCCCTGAAGAACCCGGTGTGCCAGGCCCAGGCCGTGAACGGGGGGCTGATCTACAGCGACTGGTACGGCGGGCTCAACATGATAGGCCTGCCGGACCGGACGCTCCGCTGGGAGCGCCAATTGGGGCAGAGCGGTTTGTACCTGGGCAAGGCCAAGAACGTGGACTACCTGGACGTGGTGGATCTGGAGGGGAATTATTTCGCCGTGCAGCCCACCTCGGGCAAGATAGCCTGGAGCCTGCGGATGCCGCCGGGCACCATCACGGAAACCTTCTCCAACAAGGACTTCATCTACGCGGGTTACAGCCAGGGCACCCTGATCGCCATAGACCGGGCGCGCCAGGCCATCGTCTGGAGCATGGATTTCGGCGAGCAGATCTTCAGCCTGTCGGGCAACCGCGACAATACCCTGGTCCTGACGACCGCTTCCAAAAAGCTCGTTTGCGTGCAGGCCGCCACCGGCGCCATCCAGTCCCAGGTGCGCATCCAATCCTACCTCTTCAACCGGCCCACCGTCATAGACCATGGTTATTGGTTGGGCACCACCGAACCGGCCCTGGAAAAGCGGAATTTCAACCATGAATTGATCCTGAAATACAAGCTGCCGGATCTCCCCGGCAGCCCCATCCTGTTCGGGAACTCGATTTTCATAGGGACGCTGGACAATTTCATCCTCAGCTTCCCATCGTGAGCCGGTCCCGGGCGATTTTACATTGCACCCCTCCCGATAATTTTTAATTATTAGCAGCGGAACATCCGGACTGGAAAAAGCGAACATGGTGAAATCGAGATTCCTGGTGCCCAACCTCTTCACGGGCCTGAATTTCCTCCTCGGGATCTGCTCGATCCTGGTCATGCACGAAACCTTCACCAGCCCCAACCCGGGCCAGCCCATCCTCGGCTTCGCCAAGGCGCCCATGATCCTGGCCTCCTGGATGATCCTCTGGTGCGTGCTGTTCGACAAGCTGGACGGCTTCGCCGCCCGCATCCTCAAGGCGTCCTCGGACTTCGGCGCCCAGTTCGACAGCCTGGCGGACATGGCGGCCTTCGGCATCGCCCCCGGCTTCCTGGTCTATTTCCACATGCAGACCCTCGACTATGCCTGGTTCTCGGCCCACCGCCCGCTGATGATCATCTCCGTTTCCGTGTACATGCTCTGCGCCTCCATGCGCCTGGCCCGTTACAACGCCATCGATTCCGAGGAACTGGTCAACTACTTCCATGGACTGCCTTCCACCTTCGCCGGCGGCTTCATGGCCATAAGCGTGATCCTCTACGCCAAATACGAAATAGCCTGGCGCTTCCAGGGCAGCCTGCTCATCCTTCCGCTGTTGCTCATCTTCACCGGCATCCTGATGGTCAGCCCCCTGTACCTCCCCAAGCTCGTGAGCCGCCGGAACAAGGCGTTCAATCTCCTGCAGATCGCCAACATCATCGTCGGGTACATTTGCGGTTTCGGGATGATCTTCCCGGAATACCTGTACGTGATGCTGCTCATTTACGGCGTCTTCGGGTTCGGCGCCGGGTTCCTCAAGAAGGGCACCATCCAGGGCGCCGGCGCCGGCCCCAACAGCGACTGAACCGCGGCGGCCCGGCCTTCATCCGCCTTCGCCGCAGGCTGCCACCCTTCCGGGGGACGCGATCCCCTGCGGCACCCCGCCCGGACCGGCCTCCCCCGGCTTCGTCAGGCACCAGCTGCCCGCCAGGCCGCGGCGGCTCATGTTCCCGGCATCCAGGCTCGTCACCCAACCCTCCCGCATGGGCAGGGAACCCGAATCCGCGGGAACGGACGAGTAGCGCAGGGAGTCCACCAGCAGGGAATCCCCGCCGCACAGCAGGAGCAGGGACGAGGCGGTGTTCACCAGGGAAAAATCCGGATAATGCACGTCCGCCCGCGCCGAAGGGCGGCCGAACACCAGGGCCCGGCCGGGAAGCAGGGTCCGGGTCGAGTCGAACGCATAGGATCGGGTCGCGCCGCCGTTGCGGTCGCGGGAAAGCCGGCAGCCCGCCAGGGAAAGGGTGTCCGCGCTGCGGTTGAACACTTCGAACCATTCCCCTTGCGAAGCGGAATCCTTTTCCCCCGGGGCCGCGAAGAACTCGCTTACGATGACCTCCCCCGCCTTGGCCGGTTTCCGCTTGCGGGACGGGAAGCCCGCCTCCAGGATGGCCTCCTTGGGCGCGCCCAGGCTCAGGGAAAGCCCCGCGGCGGCCTCGCTGGGCAACAGGGCCATGTCCCACCTGGCCTCTTCCCCCAAAGGCAGGAACACCCCCTGCCGATCCGCCTGGTAGCGGACCTTCCCCAGGCTGTCCGACAGGGACATGCTCACATCATAGCGCGCGTCGCCGGGAAGCTCATCCACCAGGAAGGAACCGAACTCGTCCCGCACCCGCAACCGGGCGGAGTATTGCCCCGTCGCGCCGGAGAGCTTGAGCAGGCCGGCGGAAACCGGCGCGGCCATGCCCGCGGGAAGGTGGAACCCGGCGGTCACCCGGGAGAATTGCGGATCGCAGCGCAACGCCGCCTCGGTCCTGGTTTCGCGGCTGAACGCGAAGGTTCCCCGTCCGGCATAGAGCAATCTCCCGGACCGGAACAGATAGGCGTCGATGGACCGGCCGGCGCCGGGCGGCAACCCCTCCAGATCGAGCGCCAGCGAGTCCCCGCCGAAGGAAAAATCCACCGCGGCCATGTCTTCCCCCGTGACGCGGATATGCACCGAATCCAATATGGGCGCCGAGGCCGCATCCGCGCGCAGCAGGGCCGCGGGCGTCAGGACCAGGCGCACGCCGGCGGACCCGCCCGCGCCGGGACCGGCTCCTCCCCGGCCGGACGTAAGGCAACCCTGCAGGACCGATAAGGCCAGCAGCGGGAACAGGGGCGACATCCGATGCGAACAGCGAAACTTCCACATTTCATCCTCCTTAGGGAACCGATACGGTCCCGTAACGGGGAATCTTAGGTCCGCCGGCCGGGCAGGGCCGTGACGGCGGGCACCCGGGCCGCGGGGAATTATATTTCCCAGGGATGCGGATCACGTTTTTGGGCACGGGAACTTCGCACGGCATCCCGGTGATCGGCTGCGCCTGCGCCGTGTGCCTCTCGCCCGATCCCCGGAACCGGCGCAACCGCATCGGCGTCTGGCTGCACGACGGTCCGGAACAGGACGGCCGGGACCTCTCCTCGGGAGATCACCCCGTACCGGCCCGGGCCGGGGCCTCCGCGGGCCCGGCGCCGGCATCGGACGCGCCGGAATCCGGACCGCCGCCCGGATTATCCGCCGTGATCGACGTCTCCAGCGAGTTCCGCGTCGCCGCCCTCGCCAACGGCCTGAAACGCCTGGACTTCGTCCTGCTCACGCACGGCCACTCCGACCACGTCTCGGGCCTGGACGACCTGCGCATTTTCTCGCAGGTCTCCGGCCGGGCCATGCCCATCTTTTCCGACGCCCGCACCCTCTCCGAGGTGCGCGCCCGCTTCGCCTATGCCTTCGATCCGCCCAAGGAATACGGGGGCGGCACGCCCCAGTACGATCTCCGGGAGGTAACCGGCGCGTTTCAGCAGGGCCCCTGGCGCATCGTTCCCCTGCCCGTCATGCACGGGCCGGAGCCCATCCTGGGGTTCCGGGTGAACGATTTCGCCTTCATCACGGACGTCACCGTCATCCCCGAATCCACCCTGGCGCTGCTGGAGGGCCTGGACGTGCTGGTGCTGGATTGCCTGCGCAAGAAGCCCCATTCCACGCACCTTTCCCTGGACCAGGCCGTGGCCTATGCCGGGCGGATCAAGGCCGGGCGCACCTACTTCATCCATCTCACGCATGACCTGGAGCACGAGGAAACCGAACGCGGTCTCCCGGAGAACGTCCGCGTGGCTTATGACGGGCTGGAAGTGGAGTCGGCTTAGGAGCTAGGAACCCAGGATCCCGGCGCGGAACGCCGCGAAGGATTGGTTCTTCCCGTCCCGCTCGGAAAGCACCGGCGGTTCCGGACCCAGGGGCCAGGCCACCGCGAGATCGGGATCATCCCATCGGATGCCGGATTCCGTGGAGGCGTTGTATACGTTGGAGCATTTGTACTGGACCTCGGCCGCATCCGAGAGCACCAGGAATCCATGGGCGAACCCCACCGGAATGAACATCTGCAAGGCTTCCCCCGGAGCGAGTTCCACCCCGAAATGCCTTCCGAAAGTGGCCGAAGACGGGCGGATGTCCACCGCCACGTCCCAGATCCTGCCGGCGGTGCAGCGGATCAGCTTGGCCTGGCCGGGATGGGTCTGGAAATGCAGCCCACGCAAAGTGCCCCGCACCGAGGCGCTATGATTGTCCTGGAGGAAGGTTTCGGAAATCCCCGCGGCCAGGAAGGCGTTGCGGTTGTAGCTCTCCAGGAACCATCCCCGGTCGTCCTTGAACAGGCGGGGACGGACGAGCAGCAACCCGTCCAAGGGGGTCTTGATGACTTCCATGGCAGGCAAATGTAACTATTTCGCCTGGGCCCCCGATGGGGGCGGGCGACCCGGGCGGGCCGATACGGGACGGGTCAGGTGAGCGGGGGGTCGGTCGTTCCCAGCCCCTCGATGTCCAGGTCCTCGGGCACGGGCATGGGGACCGGATCCGGGGATTGGTCCGACACCTTGTCCTGCATGTCGTTGAATATGCGGCTCTCCTTGCTTTCGCCGAGGTGCAGCAGGGCCGCGCATTCGTTGCAGTAGGCCATGTCCTTGTTCACGATCCAATCGGGGTTGGGCATGGCCGCGAGGCATTTGACGCAGCGCTTGGAGAAATGATCGGGGACGTTTGGTTCCATGGCGCGACGCTCTCTTTTCCGGGGACCCCTGGCAGGGTGTTGAAAAAGTCCGCGCGGGCGTCGGCCGGCTGCGCGGGCTGGGGCCTGCGTCGGACTCAGTCGCGATATTGCTCCGCATATCGCTCCTTCGCCCTCCTTGGCCGCAGCCCGCTCGCACGGCCTTTGGCCTCGCGGGGACTTTTTCAACACCCTGTTAGAAAAAACCTTTCCCGGCGGAAAAGTCAATCCGAATTGACCGGCGGCCCGGATTGACCGACGGCCCGCTATTTGCCATTTTAACCAGCCAGCATGGCGGCCCGCATTTCCATCTGGTCCAAACTCGCCCTGGCCGTGGCCTCCCCTTTGATCGCCTTTTCCCTGTGCGAAGGCATCCTCTACCTGGCCGGCGTCAAGCCGCTTTCGCTGACCGAAGATCCCTACGTGGGGTTCGCTTCCACCCAACCCCTGTTCGTCGAGTCCAGGACGGAAAGCGGCGAGCTGCGCATGGTCACCAATCCCGCCAAGCTGACGCATTTCAACTTCCAGAGTTTCCCGGCCCAAAAGCCGCCGGGCACCTTCCGCATCTTCAGCGTGGGAGGCTCCACCGCTTACGGGCATCCCTGGCGCGATCCGGTTTCCTTCAGCGGCTGGCTGCGGGAACTGCTCCCGAAAGCCGACCCGGGCCGCAAGTGGGAAGTCATCAACGCGGGAGGCATCAGCTATGCCAGCTATCGCGAGGCCATGCTGATCGCGGAGCTGATCCGGTACCAACCCGACCTGTTCCTGGTCTACAGCGGGCACAATGAGTTCCTGGAAGAGCGCACCTATCGCAGCACCGCCGGAATCCCCGTGGCGGTGCGGGAACTGAGCGCCTTCCTGGACCAGACCCGCACCTATTCGGCCTTGCGCCGGCTGCTGCGGCCGCGGAGCGGCTCCGGCGGGGAAGCGGAAACTCCCGCCGCCGGAGCCGGCGCCAAAACCGCCTTCAATATGGCCGGCGAAGTGGACGACGTGCTGGCCAGGACCATCGGGCCCACCTCCTATACCCGGGACGATTCCCTCCACCGCCACGTCCTCGACCATTACGGAGTCTCCCTGGCGCGCATGGCCAAGCTGGCCCATTCGGCGGGAGCGGAGGTGATTTTCCTGACCACTCCCGGCAACGAAAAGGATTGCTCGCCGTTCAAGAGCGAACCCTCTCCGGGGCTGTCGACCGGGGACGCCGCGAAGATAGCGGCCTGGAAGGCCCAGGTCGACAGTCTGGCGGATCACCCGGCCGCGGCCCTGGTCCGATACGATTCCATCGTGGCCCTGGATCCCCGCAACGCCGAGCTGCTCTACGGGGCCGGCAAGGCCGCCTACGCGGCGGGGGATTTTCCCCGCGCCAAAACCCTTTTCCGGCGGGCCCTGGACGAGGACATCTGCCCCCTGCGGGCGCTCACGCCCATGCGCTCCATCGTGCTGGAGACCGCGCGCGCGAATTCCGCCCAGGCCCTGGACTGGACCGGCGTCCTGGAGGCGAAATCGTCCCGGGAGGCGGGCAACGACGTATTGGGCGAACCGGATTTCGTCGACCACGTGCATTTGTCCATCGAGGATTACCGCCTGATGGCGCTGGCCATCATCGGCAAGATGTCCGCCCTGGGGATGGCCAAGACCGGTCCGGGCTGGGACGAAACCGCCCAAGGTAACCCTGCGGTTACTGAAGTCGCGGACCGGGTGATGGCCGGGATGGGGCCCAAGGAGCTGGGCGAAGGCCTGCACAACCTGGCCAAGGTGGTGAACTGGGCGGGCAAGCATGAGGATGCGGCGCGCATCGCCGAGCGCGCCCTGGCCACGGATTCCCAGGGCCTGGAGGCCATCTGGAGCTCGCTTTTCGTGGGCGCGGCCCGGGAGCGGGAAGGCAGGGAAGCGGAGGCCATTCCCCATTACCGGCGCGCGGTGCGCCTCGATCCCGGCAATCCCATGTCCCACCGTTACCTGGCGGAAGCCCTGCTGCGCAAGGGAGACAACGAGGAAGCCGCGGGGGAGTTCGCGGCCGTGGTGGACCAGGATCCCGGCGATGCGGATGCGCAGGCCAAGCTGGGCCTGCTCCTGGCCTCCCTGGACCGCCCCTCGGAAGCCCTCTCCCACCTGCGCGGCGCCTTGGTCCGGTTTCCCAACCGGGCGGATCTGCGCTCGGCCCTGGGCGAGGCCCTGCTCCGGTCCGGGAACGCCGGCGAGGCGGAAAGCGGGTTCCGCCAAGCCCTGGAGCGCAACCCCCGCGACGCCCGCGCCATCCTGGGGCTGGCCCGCATAGCGGAAGGCAAAGGCAACGTGCCCGAGGCCATCAACCTCTACGCCCGCGCCCTGTCCATCGATCCCAATCTGCCGGAAGCGCGCGCCGCCCTGAGCAAAGCCCTGGGCGGCATGCCCGCCTCGCCCTGACGTCCGCCCGAAGGAAAGGTCCCGCCTAGGCTCAATGCCTTTCGGAAACCTCATTCCGCCGGGGCTTTGCTAGCCAAGCGCATCGTTTTTCAGCAGGGCCATGTTGAGGACTGTCATTTCCTCCACTATCTCCAGTAGTTTCTTGTAGTTATCCGAACGGGTTCTGGCCAGTTCAAGGCGTCCCTCCCCCAGATAGATCAGGTGGGTTCGCTTGTCCTTGTTTAAGGAACAATAGGGCTGCGGATGCTTCGCGCCATTGCTCACGATCGATCCGCGCATTAAGGGAACCGTCTTCGTGAGCTGAGTCTCCAGGCTTATCAAGCGCTTCTTGGCCGCTGCGATCTCCGCCTTCGTCATCTCGTTCTTTCTCATTCGATTCTCCCTTTCAAGCGGAATGGTGTGTTAGCATCTTTACTATGCTATGCAGCATATTAAGAGGAAAATGTCAAGCGATTATTTTGGAAAACTGCCCGCATTGATCCACGCCATCTCCGCTATTTACCCCTCGTCGCCAACTTCTGCGCCCTCTCCCAGCAAAGGTGGAAGGCCTGCCCGGCTTGTCCTCTCCAAACTGTTCGCGGCGCTGGCCTGGCATGTTCTGCAAGGGTGCGATACATTGTTCAAAAACACGGCCATGCTTTTGGGCGTGCGAATGGCCGACGCGTGGCTCAGCGAGAGGCGGACATCGCTGGGCCCAAAGCCATGGATCGAGGCCCTGGAAACTTTTCTCGCAAGACCCGCAGGGGGGAGGCAGCTTTCTTCAGAATCTCATGTGTCGCCCTGGCCGCGCTGGGATCGCACAGGCCGCTTGCCGTATGCGTCGGGGAGGACGGCGAATCCAAGGGTGCGCTCGCCGAAAGCATCCTCCGCGCGCTTGCCGAGGACGACCTTCTCATTGCGGACCGCTATTATGGAAGCGACAAGTGGATTGCCCGGCTGGAGGCGCTTCCAGCCAAGCCGCTTTTTCTCTTGCGCGTCCAGGAACGATTCGGTCACAGCGGGTCAGGACTCTGGCCGACGGCTCAAGGTGGGTCCACGTGAAAGATCCGGATCACAAAGCGCTCATTTTGGTCCGGGAGATCAAAGCCAAGGTGAAGCGGCCGGGGAGAAAATGGACGAAGGTGCGATTTTGGACCAACCTGCTGGACAAGACACGATTTCCGGCCACGAAATTGGTCTCGCTCTATGCAAGGCACTGGGAGCAGGAGGTTGCATTCGGGGAACTCAAGGAGCATCTTCACTCTGATATCCTCTTGAAAAGCCACACGATCCCGACGGCCGTTCAAGAAATTTGCGCGCTGTTCATGGCACAGGCGGTCGTGGTATCTGCAAGGATGGAGGGAGCGGAGTCTCAGGATGTTCCCCTCCTCCAGATCAGCTTCGAAAAAATCCTTATCACTTGCCGGCACCTGTGCTGGTTATGGGCTATCGCAGGAAACGAAATCAAGCCGGATGTCTGGGCAAGGATCGCAAAAAAAGTGATTCAAGACCTCGCGTGGCAAGCCACCAAGCCCAGAAGAAAACGAAGCTGCCCTCGAAAAATCCGTCAGCCCGTTAGGAAATGGCCACGCCTCATGAAGAACACCTATGAAAAGGGGGAAATCCAGTGCCGCATCAGGAAACCATGAGTTTCCGAAAGGCATTGCGCCTAGTGCTGTGACATTCCAATTGCGGGCCGCTTTCGCCGGGTCTGGGGGTCCAGGGCTGCGTTGCGCCTCCCGTCGGCGACGCCTTGCCCTGAACCCCCATCCCTCGCCGCCTTCGTCCCGCAATTGGAATGTCACAGCACTAGGCTTTGTACGCCGGGTTGGTGGGGAAATTGACCAGCACCAGGTGGATTTTCCTCCCCGCCAACAGCCGGGCCATGGCTTCGATGCGATTCATGTTCTCCAGGTAGTTCAAATTGTTTAAGGTCCAATCGGGTTCTGTGTCCTTGGTGGGCACACCGCCCCATCCGGCTTGGAGCAATGGTTCAAGGCATAGCAGGTGACCCAGGTTTCCTGCCCCAGTCAGCCATTGGCTGGGATAGATAACCAGAAATGCCACTAATCAACCAGATGAAATTAGATTTCCCATCATTGTAGGCTTTTCAGACCGCGCAGCTTCGTTGAAAATTCTGGGGATGACTATCAATACAGTGAAGTCAAATATTCGGACTTTCCGATCGGTATCCTTGCTGTTTACCGGGTTCCTTGCATCCGCAGTATCCAACTCCTTCACCTCGTGCATGCATGATGAGGGATTCGCATCTCCTTCCGATGAAAGGAATCTCCGTTCCCTGGGAACCTATTCAGGGAAGACTGAATTCGGATTGGATACCGCCTCTTATCAGCGGATCATAAAGCTCACCAATCCCAAAATTGCGGTGCTTTGGCGCGCGGTCGGCAACCGGGATACCCAGATCCCGAGCGGCCAAAAAAGCGTCGATCTTTCCATTCCCTTCGCGTTCACGATCGATCTGCTCAAAGCGCCTCCCAAGAAGATGCTGGAGGCGGATCAAATCGCATTCGGAATCTTCTATGTTTTTTCCGATGCCAACCGGAACGGAACCTTCGACCGGTTGGTGCATCCGGATATCCTCCGCGCTTACGCCGACTTGGATACCCTCGCCGCATACGCCAAGGATGCCTTGACCCGCTTCTATGGCGTATCGGCATCGGCACCGAAGACCCCCATTTCCGAAATTTTCTACCTGGAGTCCTCTGGGGCGTTGCTGAAGGTGGACGGCGACGGCCTCGACACGGTGATGGCGGCCGGTAGCTTCCGGTTCGTTGAGGGCCCGGGCGACTACTTGCGCGCCTACCAGCGAATACTGGGAGGACAGAATCGCTGGGAAATTTTTTTTGCAAAGCGGAAAAAACAAAACGAGTTCTACATCCGGACCTTCCCCGTCATGGGACATTTCCTGGGATACGAAATACGTTTTGATCGAACCTACTTCCCGAAGCCGGGACGGGCGGCTGAATTCACGGAGGCGCTCAAGAGAGTCACGGCCGCCAACTTTACTCAGGAAAAAGCAGCCAATGAAATTTCTCGAAAAGCGTTCGAATCCGGGAAAATGGATTACCCCTTTTCGGGATTCGGGGTTCCCGGCGAGGATTGGCTGGCCGGAAGAAGCATCACGGATCTCCTGTTGTTCCTTCCCACTGCTGCGACCCTGGATACCTTGCTGAGAGCCATCCCGACCGGTTCGTTCTGCATCTCCCATATCGAGCGCTTCCAACAAGGCTACAATCTCGTCCATTGCGATGACCAATACGTTTGCGATGTGCGGTCCCCGAACGATTCCATCCTTGTCTACTTGGGAACGTCCGAAGCCTATTTCAATGCGCCTTCCAGCCGTTCCCAGAACCCCATTCCCAAGCCCACCCAGGTCAAGGCCCCGATCGAAGCCGCGGCGCTTTCCCGAATGGAAGGTCGATACGCCCTGAATGGGAGCGATACGGTGTCGATCGCCGTCCGCAACGGGGAAATCTGGTGCGATGCCACCGGCCTTGGCCTCCTCAGAGTAGTGCCCAGCGATTCCTTCGGAGTCTATTCCCCGAAGTTCGATTTCCAGGCACTTTACACTCCCGGCTTTCCGATGGGCGTGACGGATCGGCTGGTGCAATACTCCCAGGGAGATCGGAATGTGGTTTTACGCCTTGGGGGAAAGGTTCGGGAGGATTTCCTTGAGCGCGTCGACCGGGCATCCGGCTTCGCCCGTATCGACCTTCCCGACTCGGTCGTAAACGGATGCGTCGGCAAATATGATTACGGCGGGGACACCCTCAGGGTTTCCTTAGCGGGTGGGGACAGCTTGTCCGCCTCCATTCCCGGTTTTTCCCAGATGGTTTTCCATGCCGCCGGTGAAGCCATTTTCAAAAGCCCCTGGGGAGAATGGTCCCTGGAATTCCAGGGCTTCAATGGTCAGGCCTATTCGCGCTTGGTCTTTTGGAACGGCGGCTCGAAAAAAGTTGTCCCCTTATTCAATCCATTTCCGTCCAAGTCTCTGAAAACTACCCAATTCGAGGAAACGGGAATCGATTGGATTTCCGGGAATCCTGGGACCGGACGGGACGCCTTCGTGGACTTGAACGGTCGAAAACGATATGCATGCTCCCAAGATGGCGCCTTTCTGCGCCCCGGGGATGGGTATCTGATGGGCTTTTCCCGGACCAGTACGAGCGATTCGATCTCCTTGCGGCAAGGCGGGGATTTCGCCACCTTCCGGTTTCCGGGAATGGAGGGAAAGACGGCCATCCTGGAGCTTAGGAACTGCGCGGAAAGATCGGGCAAAACAAAAAGGATGAGGATTTCCGTATGGGGAGGATCGGGTCCCGGATCTATGCAAATGCTGTACGGAGACCATCAATGGATGGTTTCGGATACCAGCGGAGTCTATTGGGTAGTGGATTCGTTGGCGATAGGCTCCGATCCATACTACTTGATCCTGAAACAAGAAGATACCCCGGACACCCCATTCCAAAACTCCTTCGACGGATACCGTCTGGGAATAAGACCGTGACCATGGACGTGGAAACCCCAGACCTGGAAACGGTCTTTCGCAAATACGGGGATTTCGTCTACCGGGCATGTTTCCGGTACTTCAGGAATCCCAGCGATGCGGAAGACCTAGCACAAGAGATTTTCCTGAAGCTGCATAAGCAGCTTCGGGAATTCCGCGGGGACTCAGCATTGTCGACCTGGATATACCGGATCGCTTCGAACTGCTGCATCGACGCCCTCCGGGCGCGCAAGACGCATTCGTCCCTCGACAATCTGGA
>DATENA010000323.1:0-55739 GCA_035275285.1 Fibrobacteria bacterium
CTACCCTCTTCACATCCGGCCTCTTCCCAACCAGGAAGGGGCCTTTTGCGTGGGGTAAAATCGATACTGAGTAAATACGAGAGGAATCAGCAGGGAGTGGAACGCGGGATCTTTACGCTGCCAGAGCGCGAGACCTTACAACAGGACGGCGGGAGTGGCTTTCACTGCATCTTCCGCCGTTTCCTCTTCTACGGTGGGGAATGCGTATGTTTCCGGCGGGGGTTCCGTCTGCGGCTGGTTTTGTGTCCTGGCCTCCAGGGTTTCCTGCGCGGCCTTGCTCAGGCTGCCCCCGCCCTGGCCGTGGACGAGGGAGTCTTCCGTGGATTTGAACGTGGAATCCGGTTCCCACGGATCCGGCATCCCCATTCTCTTCAAATCCTTGTCACCGGGCCCTTGGAAGGGGGTGTCATGCATGCGTCATTCCGATGTTCATGGCCTAGGTACCCGGCGGGAAAGTAGCAAAGGCCTTTCATCCCTGTCCGTGATAGAGCACACATCGAGGGACGGAAACACGCACCCAACGTGTGCAAAACCCGTTTATTGTGGTTTTCAAGCGCAACAAATAACAAAAAAAGGTGGGAAAAGCGGAAGCACCGGGTTTCCGTTCCCTTGACCGCCCTCCTGGCTCGTATCCCGGCCAATGTGCACCAGAGTAATACCGGGGCTGAGTAACTACCCGATTTTCCTGGATGAAAGTGGGTTCACCTTGGTGCTGGAACCTCAGCAAACAGGTGCGTGGCCCCGAGGTTCGAGCCCAGCGGGATGTGCAGAAGGCATCGAGCCTAGCCGGCCTCCCCGGTGGCTGCCTTGCTGCGATCCAGAACACGGGTTTCCTCGCCCGGAACGCTTTCTTCCGCGTCCGGAGCTTCTCCGTCCGGGGCTTCTCCGCCCGCTTCCGGCATCTGGAAATCGCCCACGGAGAAACTGCACGTGAATCCGGTTTTCTCGTCCGAGGCCAGGAAAAGATGGGTGTACACCTTGTCCTCGGCCATGTGCACCAACAGGTGCCTGGAAATCTCCGGCATCAGTTTCTGATCGAGGATGGTGTCGATGTTGCGCGCCCCGCTCTGGGAGGTGGTGCACAGCAGCACGATGTCCCGGACCACTTCCGGGGACACGGCGAAAGCCAGGCGGTGCCTTTCCATCAGGCGTTTGCCCAGCTTCATGAGCTTGAGGAAGACGATGCGCTTGAGCACCTCGGAATCCAGGGGCAGGAACGGAACGACCTTGCAGCGCGCCAGCAGGGCCGGGGCGAAGTGATCGGTCAGCTCCTGCAGGATGCCCTCGCGGATATCGTCCAGGGTGTAGGGGTTGCCGTCTCCGGCCATGCGGGTGATGGTGTCCAGCCCCAGGTTGCTGGTCATGATGATGACGGTGTTGCGGAAGTTGATGTCCCTGCCCTCCCCGTCCCGGAGCATGCCCTTGTCGAACACCTGGTAGAACATGTTGAGCACGTCCTTGTGGGCCTTCTCCACCTCGTCCAGGATGACCACCGTGTAGGGGCGCTTGCGCACGCCCTCGGTGAGCACGCCGCCGTCCCCGTAGCCGACGTAGCCGGCGCTGGCGCCCTTCAACTGGGTGATGGACATGCTGTCCTGGTATTCGCTCATGTTGATGGTGACCACGAATTTCTCGCCGCCGAACAGCACGTCCGAGATGGTGCGCGCGACTTCCGTCTTGCCCACGCCCGAGGGGCCGGTGATGAGGAAGACGCCCATGGGCGCTTCCGGATTGCCGAGCCCCAGCTTGGCGCTGCGGAGCGTGGAGGCGATCTCCTGGACACCGCTTTCCTGGCCCACCACGCGTTCGTTGATGGTCTTCTCCAGGTCCAGCAAGGCCTGGGCCTCGTTCTTGAGCATGCTGCCGGCCGGGATGCCGGTCCACTCCGCGATGATTTGGGCGATGACTTCGCGGGAGACGTGGGCATGCACCATGGGGCTTTCCCCCTGGAACTCCTCCAGCTTCTTCCACTTGTCTTCCATCTCCCGGCGGAGGGCTTCTTCCTCCTCGGGCTTCAGGGCCACGGGGGCTTCCTTGCCCTTTTCGGCCTTCGCTTCCTTGCCGGCCCTCCCGGCGTCCCCGCCGGCCTTCCCGGCGTCCCCGCCGGCCTTGGCCGCGTCGGTCGCGGCCTTGCTGCCCACCAGCTTGTCCTGGATGGCGATGATGTCCTTGACGGCTTCCAGTTCCCGGGTCCAGCGGTCTTCCACTTCCTTGGCTTCCGCCGTGGCCGCTTCCAGGCGCTCGCGGGCCTTGCCCAGGATTTCCCGGTCGGCCAGCACGCCGGCGGAGTCGTCCTTCTCCAGGGCGGCGATTTCGATCTTCAGGTTCTCCATGGCCTGGTCCAGATTGACCAGCACCGGAGGCTTGGCGGTGAGGCCCATCTTCACGCGCGCGGCGGCGGTGTCGAGCAGGTCCACGGCCTTGTCCGGCAATTGCCGCCCGGCGATGTACTTGTGGGAGAGTTCGCAGGCGGCCTTGATGCCTTCGTAGGTGATCTTCACGCCGTGGAACTTCTCGTAGTTGACGCGCAGGCCGCGCAGCATGATGGCGGCGGTTTCCGGATCCGGCTCCTCCACCTTCACCATCTGGAAGCGCCGGGCCATGGCCGGGTCCTTCTCGAAATACTTGCGGAACTCGGTCAGGGTGGTGGCGCCCATGATCTTGAGCTCGCCGCGGGCCATCTCCGGCTTGAGCAGGTTGGCCGCGTCGTTCTGGCCGGCTTCGCCGCCCGCCCCGATGATGGTGTGCGTTTCGTCGATGAAGAGGATGACGGGGGTGGTGGAGGCCTTGACTTCCTTGATGACGCCCTTGAGGCGGTTCTCGAACTCGCCGCGCACTCCCGCGCCGGCGGCCATCAGGCCCATGTCCAGCCCGCGGATCTCGACGTTCTTGAGAATATCGGGGACCTGCCCTTGTGCGATGCGCAGGGCCAGGCCTTCGATCACGGCCGTCTTTCCCACGCCCGCCTCGCCCACCATGATGGGGTTGTTCTTGCGCCGGCGGGAGAGGATGTCGATGACCATGCGGATCTCGTTGTCCCGGCCGAAGATGGGATCCACCTTGCCCTTGCGGGCCTGTTCGGTGAAGTTGACGGTGAAGCGCTGCAGGTTGGAGCCTTCCGCGGGCGCGCCGTCTTCGCCGCGCGCGCCTTCCGGGGCCTCTTCGGTTTCCTTGGAATGGGCCGTGATCTCGGCGAACTTGGCCAGCAAGGTCTCGGTGTTGACCATGGCGAGTTGATCGGCCAGGCCGCGGGAGACGGATCCGGACATCTTCTTCAGCGCCAGCACCAGGCCGGCGGAACGGATGGAGGTCTGTCCCAGGTTCAGGGAGGACTCCGCCCAGGCGGCCTCCAGCAGGTTCATGAAGGTGGGAGAGAAGACCGGACGCCCGGTGTTCCCCATGCGCATTTCCTTGAGTTCCTGCTGCAAAGCCGTTTTGAACAGGCCCTCGTTGATTTTGAAATAGACGAGGATATAGGTGAGATCGCCTTTGCCTTCTTCCAAGGCCTGGCCGAGCAGATGGCTATGGGTGATTTCGTAATGGGAACGGTTCACGGCGGAACCGACCGCCCCTTCCAGCAGGCCCTTCGTGTACTTGTTCAGCTTTTCGAGGATGGCACGGGGGGAATTCGAAATCATGGCGGATCTCCCATGGGTTTTGCGGCGAATACAGCGCCCAAAAGTTAAAAAAACCCCGTTCTGCCGCGAGGAAGGGCCCGGAAATCACGGCTTCTTTTTTAAATTTGGAACGGAAAGGGCCGTTTCCAAACATTCATTCCGTAACGGAATCGTGTTACCTCGGACGGCGCCCAGAATGTCAAAACCGGGGAAGGGCGCAGCCCAGCTCAAATTCGGCCGCTACAACGCTCTCACCAAGCTGGGACAGGGCGCCATGGCCACCGTGTACCTGGCGGAAGATCCCTCCCTGAACCGCATGGTGGCCATCAAGGTCATCCACTCCCATCTCTCTTCCAATGCCAGTTTGCTGGACCGGTTCACGGTGGAAGCCAAGACCGCCGCCAGCCTCCGCAATCCCAACATCGTGGAGATCTTCGACTACGGCCTGGAGGACAACGCCCAATACCTGGTGATGGAGTACATCGACGGGCCCAACCTGCAATTCGTGCTGAACCTGCTCGGCGGACGGCCCATGGCCCCGGAAGTGTGCGCCGCCATCATTTGCCAGGCTGCGGACGGCCTGGTCACCGCCGAGAAGTTCGGCGTGGTGCACCGGGACATCAAGCCGGAAAACATGATGTTCAAGTCGGAGGGCGTCCTCAAGATCGCCGATTTCGGCATCGCCCACATCAGCGAACAGAACATGACCCAGACCGGCAGCATCCTGGGATCGCCGAACTTCATGTCCCCGGAACAGGTGGAGGGCAAGAAGCCCTCCCATCTCACCGACATGTTCTCCCTGGGGGCCGTGTTCTACTATTGCATGGCGGGCCGGAAGCCGTTCTCGGGCGCGAACATCCCCACCATCATGAGGCATATCTGCGATTTGCCCCATGAGCCCGTCCGCTCCGTCAATCCGGACGCGGATCCCTTCCTGGAAAACCTGGTGGACACCCTGCTGCAAAAGGAACCCGGCAACCGGGGCAAGGGCGCGCGCTGGCTGTCCCTGCAATTGCGCGGATACCTCAATCAGAAAGGCCTGCTGGACCTGACCGAGGCCACCCGGGACTTCCTGGACAAGACCGGCAAGATGGGCAACCAGACCGTGGTGGACCTGACTCCGGCCCCGGGTCCGGACGAATCCCTGCGCAAGGCCCCCCTGCAACCGGGCATGAAGGTGGAGCGGGCCAAGGCCGGCGTGGCCGCCAAGTCCGGCACCGGCATCCCTCCCGGAACGGGCTTGCGTCCCGGCACCGGCATCAAGCCGGGCACGGGCGTGCGTCCGGGCACGGGCGTCAAGCCCGGCACCTGGCAGGCCGGCCCCGGCGGCCCGGAATACGATTTCAACGGCGGCCGCGGCGGTTCCGGCGACGGCAGGAAGAATCTCTTCCTGTGGATCGGCGCCGGCGTGGTGGCGGTCGCGCTGCTCGCCGCCGCTTTGATCCTGGTGCTGGGCCATGACGCCGACCCCGGAAAATCCGCCGCGCCGGATTCCAAGCCGGTGGTCCGCAATACGGATGTCGCTTCCGTGGCCCTTGAGCCCGGTTCCATGGAGTTGCAAGCGGGCCGGAAACGCAAGTTCATCGTGGAAGTCCGCCCCTCGGAAGCGCCCGCCGGCGTGCGGTGGGAAAGCGCGGATCCCTCGGTGGCCTCGGTCCAGGACGGGGAAGTCTGGGGCCAGAAGCCCGGTCAGACCACCATCCGGGCCATTTCCATGCAGGACGGATCCAAGCAAGGCTCCGCGGAAGTCATCATCACCGCCGCGCCCGCGGTCCAGACGGCGCCGGAGATCAAGCCGCCCCAAACCGCCGCCACCGCGGTGAAACCCAATCCAAGCCCCAAGCCCCCGCCCAGCCCGGAACCGGGTCCGGACAAGCAACCCGCCGGGGACGGATCCGGGAAACCGCCGGCCGAGAAGGCGCCTTCCAACAAGGCCATCCTGACCATCACTTCGGCCCCGCCCTTCGCGGAGGTCATCATGGACGGCCGGTTCATGGGGACCACGCCGGTCAAGGGCAAGGAATTGGCGCCCGGAAAGCACAAGCTGCAAATCACCCATCGCAGCTTCCCGCCGGTGGACACGGTGATCGTCCTGGGTCCGGGCGAAAAGTCCCTGCGTTTCCGGCTGTTCAACAAATAAGGTTCGACCGGGCGCCTTTCCCGAATGCCGTTTTCAAACCGTGAGGCGGCGGGCTGTTGACGGGGAAAAGATATTGATTTATCTATGCTCTCAGCGCTTTATTTTCCAGTAATCCAGAAGGATAGGCTATGAGAAAGATATTTTTCTTTGTCGCGTCATTTGCTTTGTTGGTAGTGAAACAGGTCTATCCCCAAGTACTCATCACGAGCCCTCAAAGGATTTCGAAGGTCTGGGTCCAGGACGATGTCGGCAGCAGTGGCCCTATGATCTACTTCTCCACATCAGACAACAACGGGATGTGGAACATCATGGGGGCGGGCGGATGCACCAACCAACCATCGCTTCTCATTCCATCCGCGAGCTATTCCAAGAGGGAGTGGCTGTCCGTCCTGCTCTCTGCCCAGGCAACGGGGGCCAAAGTTGAAGTACAGTTCAACGCCTGCGGCACGGCCCCCTATTCGATAAAGGCGATATCCATTCAAAATTGAACGGGCTTCGCGCTAAGCCTGCCCGGTCGATTTCCGCAGGCATCGAAAAACGGGTCCTGACGCGTTGAAAAAAACAACCCCTCCGGCCTGAGGCCGAAGGGGCGCGCGTGCGTGGATCCGAGGTAACTTGGGAGTTACTTCTTCTTGCCTTTGCCCTTTTTGGACCCGTCCTTGGCGGACGCGGGCTTGGCTTTCGCCTTGGCCTTGGGAGCCTTCTTCGCGGGGGCCCGCGTAGCCGCGGGCTTGGCCTTGGCGGCGGCCTTCTTCGACTTGCCCTTGGAGGGGGCGGCTTTCTTCTTGGTGGCGGCCGCTTTTTTTGCGGCCGGTTTCTTCGCGGCCGGTTTTTTGGCGGCGGCTTTCTTGGTCGCTACCGGGGCCTTGGCGGCGGCCTTCTTGGTGGCGGCCGGTTTGGCCTTGGCCTTCGGCGCCGATTTCTTGGTCGCGGCCTTCTTGGTGGAGGCGGCGGCCGTGGTTTCCGGAATGGAGTCGCCGGACGTGCCGGGGGTCTGGGTCTCGTCGTCCAAATCCCACAGATCATCCTCGTCCTTGTCGGACGCGGTGGGAGCCGGAGCCTCGGTCTCCGCGCCTTCGAACTCATCGTCTTCGATGTTCTCGGAAGGAACGGTGCTGGAGTCGGGGTATTTGTCGTCTTGCGTATCGTCCAGGTGGGCGCTCATCACGTGGTCTCCTTGGTTGGAAGATTCGAGGCAAAAGAGTTTCCAGAATATAATCAGATTTTCCATTAATAAGGACCGAATTCGGCCCCCGGGCCCATCCGCCCGCTGGGAAGATAGGATCAGGTCTTGGAGACCAGCTCGGCCTTGATGGAGCCCACGGGAATCTTGCTCACCATTTTGACGGGCGTATGCGACTCGTCGTCGGTCACCCAAATCGTCAATTTCCCCTTGGCTTTGAACAGTCCGTCCCCCTTCAAAACCGGCTCCACCACCAAGGTCCGGAACTCGCCGGCAGGCACCTTGATGGTCTCGCGGCCATGGCAGAGGACTTTCAGCTTGTATTTCTTTTTGCCGGAAACGGCTTCCAAATCGAGGGTGTCGCCTACCTGGAGATGTTGGGTGCGGATGAAATAGAAGGCGGAAAGCACGTCGTGAGTAAAAGGTTCGATGGACAACGTGGTGTCCTGGGTCTTGAGGGTATGGCCCACCTGATCGTACCGGGCGGAAATGTCCGCATGGTAGGAGCCCTCGTTGAGATGCTTATCGAAGCGCAGGGGGTAGATGCCCCGGGAATCGATGATGGAAACGACCGTATCGTTGACGGGGTAAAAGCTCTGGAAGAAGCCATTGCACCAGGCCAGGGATTGGATCTTCCATTCATAAGGTTTTTCGGTGGGAAGCAGCTCCAACGTCGCCTGGCCGGCGGTGATCCATCGGAAGCTCCATCCTCCCCAAATGATGTCGAAGAGCAGCTTTTCCGGGACTTTCAGGGCTTTCTGGCCCAGATTGCGCAGGGGAGGGGGCAGGGTATCGGCGGGAACGGGGGAAGGAGCGGCCGTCGTCCCATGGGTCGCTGTTTTGGCCTTTCCCGGGGCGGCGCCGGGCACGGGTTCGACCTTGGCTTTCGCGGCGGATTTCCCCAAGGTATCGCCTTGGGCGGCGGCCATGCCGATCAGGGCGGCAAGCGCCAGGGAGAGCAGGAAAAGGACGGCTGGACGGGCCCGCGCGGGAGAGGGAGGTGCGGGGAATTCCATTCCTTCTAAGCTACCAATCTGGCGAGGCCTTTTTTGCCGATATCCTTGCGAAATAGCCCCCCGGGGAACTCCGCTTTGGCCACCCCTTCATAAGCGGCCTGGATGGCTTCCTGGAGGGTGGGACCCTGTCCGACCATCCCCAGCACGCGGCCCCCGGCGCTGACCAATCTGCCCTGCATCCGTTTGGTGCCGGCATGGATGGCATGGGAGCGGGGGAGGGCTTGCACCTGGTCCAGGCCCGCGATGGGGATGCCGGTTTCGTAAGGTCCCGGGTAGCCTTTGGAGGCCAGGACCACCACCGCCGCCCATTCCGCGGGGGGAGCCACCCGGATGCGATCGAGGTTGCCTTCCAGGGACGCGAGGATCAACTCCAGGAGGTCCTCCTGCAGGATGGGAAGGACCACCTGGGTTTCCGGATCCCCCAGGCGGCAGTTGTATTCGACCACCTTGGGTCCTTTGGGCGTAATCATCAGGCCCACGTAGAGGATGCCCTTGTACGGGGTCCCTTCCCGGCGCATGCCGTCCAGGGTAGGGATGATGATGGTGCGGGACGCTTCTTCGAGCAGTTCACGGGTCATGAGCGGGGCGGGCGCATACGCGCCCATGCCGCCGGTATTGGGTCCCGTGTCCCCATCGCCGATGCGTTTATGGTCCTGGGCCGTGGGCAGGAGCACGAAGGATTTCCCGTCCGTGAGGGCGAATACGGAGGCCTCTTCGCCCTCCATGAACTCTTCCATCACCACTTCCGAACCCGCCGGGCCGAACACGGCCTTGGGGCCCAGCATGGACTGCAAGGCGCTTTCCGCTTCCGGCAGGGTCATGCAGACCACGGCGCCCTTGCCGCCCGCCAGCCCGCTGGCCTTGATCACGATGGGCGCGCCGACTTCGCGCAAATGCGCCCGCGCCGGTTCCAAGGCCCGGAAAGTCATGTACTTGGCGGTGGGGATGCCGTGCCGGCCCATGAAATCCTTGGAAAAGGCTTTGCTGCCCTCCAAAGCCGCCGCCGCGCGGTTCGGTCCGAAAACGCGCAGGCCGTTGTCCTCGAACAGGTCCACCAACCCGCCGACCAGGGGTTGTTCCGGCCCGACTATGGTCAAGTCCGCTTTTTGGGTTTGCGCCAAGGACAGCAAGCCGCGGAAATCGTCCGGCGCCACCGAAAAGCAGGAACCCAATTCTTCCATCCCGGGATTGCCGGGAGCGAAGATCAGGGTCGGTTTCCGGGGGGATGCGGCCAGCTTGCGGCCGATGGCGTGCTCTCTGCCGCCGTTTCCGATGATCAGTATTTTCATGGCGCTAAATATAAGAATCCGTCCATGGGGGCCGTGTCCATGTGTGTCCCCCGGTCCGGGCGCGCCCGGACCGTCCGCCCCCCTGGCATGCCGCCGCCGACTTGGCCGATATAAGACGAAGAAATCCCTGGGGTCGGAGCGGCGGGCGTGAGTCTCGGCGGGTGAAGGCGGGGTGTCACAGCACTAGGCCGCCTTGAACAAACCCGCCACCGCCCGCCCGCAAACCCGTGCCATGTCCTCAGGCGGTATCGGCATATCGTCTTCCAGCCAGGAGATCAGGAATCCCATCACCAGGCCCGCGGCCGCCCCGGAGAAATAACGCAGCCAGAACTTGTCCTGCTTCGCCTTGCCGAAACGGGATTTGAAACGGTCCCGGATGGCCCGGGTGAGATGGCTTTGCAAGTGGCTGTTGAAGACATCCCCGCTTTTGCGCCCCAGCATGGCCTTGGCCAAAGGAAGGTTGTCCGCGGCGTGCAGGAAAAGCGGCAGAAAATCCGGGGCCTCCCCGCGTCCGGGGGCGCCCTTGGCGTCCGGACCGGTGCCCGGATCGGCATCCCCGAAAATACGGACGCCCAGGTTCTGCGGCCCGGCAAGCAGCAACTGATCCTTGCTCTCATAGTGGCTATAGAAGGTGGAGCGGCCCACGTTGGCCCTGTCCAGGATTTCCCGCACCGTCACGTTCTCATAGCCCTTTTCCAGGATCAACGCGATCAATGCTTCCGAGAGGATTCTTTTCGTCTTCCGGATTCTGCGATCCACCGTCTCCATACGTTCCCGCACTTTCCGGCCCATTTTGTCCGGTAACGGACATCCACACGGCTCCGTTTTACCGGAGCGTGCCGGGGCCGGGTTATAATATACCACAAGTGAACACAGTGTTCATTAACGACCAAGGAGTCCAATATGAGACAAATCATTCCCTTCATTCGCGGGAGAGCCCCATGAAGCATGCCCACGGGGCTTCCGCGCCCGATGCCTTCCGGAAAACCGTCGCCTACGGCCTCTACCCATTGCTTCTGGCCACGGTCCTGGGGATCATCGCCCTGGCCGTCCGCTTCCAATGGGATTTCCAGGCGGTCTATTGGAAGACCACGATCTTCATCCTGGCCGTCCTGATGACGGTGGAACGCGTAATGCCGCTTTCGCGGGAATGGTCCATGACCGGGAGGAGTTTCCTGAGGGATTTCCGGTACATTCTCCTGGACGGGCCCACCATCGGCCTGACCAAGGCCGCATTCGGCTGGCTGGTGATCCGCTACAGCGGATCCCATCAGGGGCCGCTCTCGCACCTTCCCGTCTGGGCGGGCGCGGCGATCTTCCTGCTCGCATTCGAATTCTTCCAATATTGGTTCCATCGCCTGAGCCATGAGGCCAAGGGGCCGGCGGGCCGGTTTCTGTGGCGGACCCATCTGGCGCATCACCTGCCGGACAAGGTCTACGTGATGATGCATGCGGTGTTCCATCCGCTCAACGCGCTCATCTCCACGGTCATCATCCAGGCGCCCCTGATGCTGCTGGGCGTTTCCCCCGGGGCGGCCCTGGCCGCCACGCTTCTGATCGATCTGCAAAGCCTTGCGTCCCATTGCAACGCCGATTTGCGGGCGGGATGGCTGAGCTACGTATTCATCGGCACGGAGACGCATCGCTACCACCATAGCGCCAAGCTGGAGGAGGCCCGTAACTTCGGGAATACCCTGGCGGCGTGGGATCTGGTTTTCGGGACCTTCCTGTACCGGCCGGGGAAGGCCCCGGAAAAGCTGGGACTGGAGGGCGGGAAAAGCGGGGAAGGCCATTACCCCCGATCGGAAAAGCTCCTGGAGGTGCTGGCGTTCCCCTTCATAGGCAACGTTGAGCAAGCGGGGACGGAGCGGCGGGCGTGAGTCCCGGTAGCCGCAATCAGGGCATGGTGCGCGAATTTCGTTTCGCGCTTGCGGTTCCCCCAGGCGGCGAACACTCGCGCCGGCGGGGCCGGATAGCTTTGTCCGAGGGAGAAGCCGGCATGGCGCGTGGTCTGTTCGCTCATGGCTTTCCTTGCTTCGCCCGGCCTCTTGGAAACCTCGATAGCCGATTTTCGATTCTCACGGAATAGTTTCCAGACTAGGTCTCAGAAATTGGTCTGAAAAAACCGCGAATGCATTCGTAATTTCTAACGCAAATTTGAATATGGTTTTTAGAATGAAAGCCTGAATTTTCGTATAGAGGCTCTCCCTCGACAAATACTCCCCGTATGGTGTCGAATTCCGGCTTCTTCGTGTCCATATTGTAGCTATGCACGGCTTCAACGACGGCGCAGTCCAGATGCCTTAGTAGGAGATCTCTTTCTTCCCCAAGGGGTTTTTTATTTCTAGGCATCTCGCGACCCGTGGCCTCGCAAGTTTGTTTTAGAAGTTCATAGCCTTCTTTTATGATCTGAAGATGTTGGGTGTCAAGCAGGTTAAGGCAATATCCTAAATCTATTATTGCCCCCAAGACAAACGGATGCGTTATCTTGGTCCGGCCTTTATGCGGGCTTTTTTTGATTGATTCCGCATATTCAAGAGCGCGCAGATAATTGTTTTCCCAGAAGTAAATTCCATTTCCGAGCCAATCATAGTCATTCTTGCTTGGATCCATTTTTTCATGGTTGGCCAGGATCTTTTCGCCAACAGTCCGGTCACATCCATGGTAGCCCAAAACAAAGAAAGGAAGGGATGACGCCACGAAGATTACTTATAGCTGCTTTTTAAATGGCCTTTGTCAGTGTATATGCCTGTTGATTTCAGAAATCGGTCGGATTTAGTCGAAGACTTGCCGATTTTTTCGGCATATTTTTTCAATTCTTGCGCGAATCGCCTTGCCTCGGTCGAAGTCATCTGACCAGGCTTTTTTTCGGTTGTTTTTTTCACGAGTTACCTCTGATAATTCTATCCATCCAACTTAAAAAATACCCTTTAAAAAAGTCTTCGTCATATCGGTTTTTGAGCCAGAGCACATTTTGGCCATTTTTTGCGGGTTGGATCGACCCTCTAGAACTCGGTGTGAGTCAGTTCAGGAACCAGGGAATCCGGATGATGTCCTGGAACGTCACGAACAGGAACAGCAGGAGGAAGAAGCTGAACCCCACCCGGTTGATGATCCCCTGGGTGTTGAGGCTCAGGGGCTTCTTGCGGATGGCCTCCAGCAGCAGGAACATCACCACGCCGCCGTCCGTGATGGCCAGGGGCAGGATGTTCAGCACGGCCAGGTTGGTGTTCAGAAGGGCCATGAACTCCAGGAACTTCTGCAGGCTCTGGCGCAGGCTGCCGGCGATCATCTGCACGATGCCGATGGGGCCGGAGAGGGCCTTCAGCTTGATCTTGCCGGTGGCGATGCCGGTGAGGGTGCGCAGCACCATGGTGCCCGATTCGTAGTTCTTCTCGATGCTCTTCTTGAAGGCTTCGGCCGGGGTCCGTTTCACCAGCACGGTGGGGACGTTGAGGCCGGGATAGATGCCCACGATGAAGCGCTTGCTGGTCTCGTCCAGGATGGGCGTGACCGTGATTTCCCGCCTCTTGTCGTCGCGCACCAGGGCGATGGTGATGGGCGAGCCCTTGGAGCCGTTCACCATCTCGATGAGGGCGGTGGCGGAAGGGATGCGGATGCCGTCGACGTAGAGGATCTTGTCGCCTTCCTTGAGGCCGGCCTTCTCCGCGGGCTTGCCGGGGATGACCTTGGCCACCACCACTTCGGCTTCGCCGGTGATGCCGGAGAAGGCGATGCCGAACTTGGGGTTGATCTCCGATTGCAGGCTGAGGGTGGTATCCTTGCCGTTGCGGCGGATCTGCAGGGGCACGGGGTGCCCGCCTTCCATGGCCACGTCCTGCATGAACTGTTCCCAGCCTTCCTGGGGCTTGCCGTTCAGCTTGAGCACTTCGTCTCCGGGGCGGATGCCGGCGGTGGCTCCCGCGGAGCCCTCTTCCACTTCGCCCACCACCATGGAGACCTTGGGCTCCTGGACGCCGGAGAGGTAGAGGCCGAACAGGATGGCGAAGGCGAAGATGAGGTTGGCCGCGGGGCCGGCCACGGCGATGCCGAGGCGGGAGAGGATGGGCTTGTTGCGGAACTCGTCCGAGTTGCCGTAGCCGCCGTCGTCGGGGCTTTCCCCGGCCATGGCCACGTAGCCGCCGAACGGGATGGCGGAAAGGGCGTATTCGGTGTCGCCGCGCTTGAACCTGATCAGCTTCTTGCCGAAACCGATGGAGAAGGTGTGCACTTTCACGCCCACCCACTTGGCCACGGCGAAATGCCCGAGCTCGTGGATGAAGACCATCAGGCTGAGGCCGATGAGGCCCACGGGGACTTGATAGATGAGGGACCAGTATCCGGTGAGATGCATGTGAAAATCCTTTCCGGCGGGCGCGGACGCCTACCGTTTGGCCGCTTTGGCGGTCGATTGCCGCGCGGGCGCCGCTTGCGGCGCGCCTTTTCCCCCCGCGTCCATGATGCGGAGGGCGGCCGCGCGGGCCCATCCGTCGGCCTCGAGCACGTGGTCCAAGGTCGGCCGCTGCCTGATCTCGGCCGCGTCCAGCACCGCGGCCAGGATGCGCGGGATGTCCGTGAACCCGATGGCGCCGTCGGCCATGGGCGGGCGGTCTTCGAGGAAGCGCGCGACCACGGTTTCGTTGGCCGCGTTGAGGATGGCCGGGGCGGTGCCGCCCAGGTCGCCCGCGCGATAGGCCAGGCCCAGGCACGGGAACTTGTCGATGTCCGGCGGGAAGAACTCCAGCTTGGCCACCTTGGCCATGTCCAGGCGGTCCACCTTGAGGGGCCAGCGCTCCGGATAGGTCAGGGCGTATTGGATGGGAAGCTGCATGTCCGGGCAGCCCAGCTGGGCCATCAGGGAGCCGTCGCGGAATTGCACGAAGGAATGGATGATGGAGGAGGGATGGATGACCACCTTGATGTCCTTGAAGTCCACGCCGAAGAGATAATGCGCCTCGATGACCTCCAGGCCCTTGTTCATCAGGGTGGCGGAATCGATGGTGATCTTCTCGCCCATCACCCAGGTGGGATGCTTCAGGGCGTCGGCCCTGCGGATGGAGGCGAAGGCGGCCTTGGGGCGCTCCCGGAAGGGTCCGCCCGAGGCGGTGAGTTCGATGTGCTCGACCTCGGAGACGGGTCGGCCCGCCAGGCATTGGAAAATGGCGGAGTGCTCGGAGTCGATGGGGACGAGGAGGCTGGAGGGATTCCGGCGCAGGGCCTCGTTGATGATCCCGCCGGCCATGACCATCGTCTCCTTGTTGGCCAGCCCGACGTGCTTGCCTTGGGAAATGGCTTCCAGGGTGGGACGGCAGCCGATGGCGCCGACCAGGCCGTTCAGGACGTAGTCCACCTCTTTGAGGGAGACCATTTCCAGCAGACCATCCATGCCTTCCAGCACCTTGGCGCCGGTATGTTTGCGAAGTTCCGCGGCGGCGGCGGCGTCCCAAAGGCAGGCTTTTCCCACTTTGAATTCATCGATGATGGGGAGCAGTTTGTCCCATTGGCGGCCGGCGGCCGCTCCCACCAGCCGGAACCGGTCCGGATGCTGGCGGATCACCTTGAGAGCGGCCGTTCCAATCGAGCCGGTGGCGCCCAGCAAGGCGATGTTTTTCTTATCCATCCGTGTGCAATATAAAAATAGGGTCTTGGTTGGCCAAAGTTAAGCGGCATATCCTTCGCGAAGATCCGCCGGTTCCATTGTACCACGGAAGCCGGCCGGAAACGGGGACGGGTCCGGTAAAATGGGGGGGATGGCCTCTACGGCCCCGTTTCCGCGTCCCGGACCGCGCGCAGGGTGATTTGCGGATACCTTATGCGGTTTCCTTCCCGAGGAAGGGTTCCAGTTTTTCCTTGAGGACTTCATCGGAAAAGGGCTTGATGATGTAATTTGCCGCCCCGGACTGGATGGCCTCCAGGATTTTGGTCTTGTTGGATTCCGAGGTCACCATGACCACGGGAATGGATTTGAAATCCGGGCTGGCCTTCAACCGCTTAAGCGTATCCAGTCCCGACAGGACCGGCATTTTCCAATCGAGGAGAATCAAATCGAATTTTCCGGATGAGACCATTTTCAACGCCTCGGATCCGTCCGCGGCCTCTTTGATATCGGAAAAGCCCATGTCCGTCAGCATGCTCCTTTCCACCCGGCGCATGGAAACGGAGTCGTCGACGATTAGAATGCGCATTCAAGCCTCCCCTGGACCGGATTGGGTTGGAAATTGCCCGGGCAGGCCTTCCAGATAGACTTCCAAACTGAATTCTCCCAGAGGGCAGACGAAAAACGTGATGATTTTCTTGTCGTCCGCGTGGGAGATGATTTCATGGCTTGCGCCCTTGATCACGGTCGGCAGGGAAATGTTGATTTCGACTCCGGGAATGTCCTTCTTGGCATAGCCCGTGATGATGTTGGCGATTTCCCCGATGGTATCCGCCACCAGGCTTTCGGAAACCGTCTCTTCGCCAAGGAAAGAGCTCGCGACCGCCTTGGCCGTCCCCAAGGGAAACCCAAGCGTCACGGATCCCTCGGCGCCTCCCGTCAGTCCGATAATCCCGGAATAGTCGCTGGCAGGTTCGCTCGGCTTGCGGACCCTGATTTCCCCATGAATGACTTTCAAATGGACCATGGTTTTGAAAGTCTCGATGGTAGCCTTGATGAACGGCTCTATCTGATCGATCCTGATGACTGGTTCGTTCATCCGGCTCCCCCTTGTGGAATAGATTCTACCCCTTTGCATGGCTCCGGCCCATGCTTTTTTCAGCCTATTTCCCCGAAGGCGCGTTCGAATAGAACGTCGAGAAGATGAGATCCCTTTCGGAGATGCTGCCGTGGCATTTGATGCACATCACCCCGGTGGCGGCGTCGCGGCTATTGCCGCCGAAGAGGATTCTGCCGGTGGTATCGAATTGGACGAACTCCCAATCATGGGTCGCGGGGTCATATCCCGCCTCCCTCTTGATCATGGCGGTGACGGTGAGGGGGGTCGAGCGCATGCCCGAGTCGGCGCGGTAGTTTTCCTTGAGGAAAATGGTCCCGACCGCATAGGGCTCGAAATGCCCGGCCTCCGCATGCGAACTCCCGTCGATGTCCGCATCGACATACAAGCGCACGTATTCCCGGTAATTCCGGATATAGGTGTCCGGATCCTTGTTGACGTAAAGGGAAATGAACTGGCCCCAGTGCAACCCCGAAAATTCGTACCCGGTGAGCCTTGTCCAGCCGCTCCGATACTCCGCGAAAGCGGCCGCGTATTTTTCGGGCATCTTGAAAGGGGAAACCGAATCCGTGGAAAGAAGGCCGTTGCGCGACCCCGATTCCGCGGGCGGGCGTTCCGACGCAACGTCCTTATCCCCTTTTTTGCAAGCCACCATCACGCAAAGCAAAACAAAGGAGGAAACGAGCGTCCCTATTCGCATGGCCGCGGTTCCTCCATTTCACGGGCGGGACAGGCTCAGTACGCCGGCGGGTTCGCCTTTTTCCAGGATTTGCCATTGCTTGGCTTCTCCCGTTTTCAGCTCCGCGTCGATGGGATCCTGTTTAGGGAACCAAATTTTGATTTTCGTCAGTTTGTCGGGGACTTTCTCCAGGGTGAAGGCGGCCTCGCGTTCCGAGGGCTTGAACTCGACGATTTGATAGTATCTGCTGGAAACATTTGCGATGTAAGCCTGCATCTTGGGGTGTATTTTGCAACCGATTTTGATCACGGCATCGGGATCCCAGTTCATGACCGTTTGGGAAGTCTGCCCCGGAGGCAACAGACCCGCGTCGAAATCGACGCCTGACTTCGGGTCCTTGGAATAGATGTTGTGATCCACGTTATCGGAGTTCCTGAATTGGATCCGGCAGCCGGAACGTCCCACCAGCATTTTGTGGACGAATTTCTTGTCCTTTTGATCCACTACCGGGCAGGGGGAGCTGCCGGTGGAAGTCTCCTCGACGAAGTAGACGAGAGCCACCGAAGGCGGCGCTTTTTCGAACTTGAACCCGCCGGTCAGGCTTCCCGCGGCCGTCGCCCCGTGCAGGCAGAGGATGATGCCTCCGAGGCATCGTCCCATGCCTGCCCATTTTCCGGGGCCGGATGTCCTGGTTCCGAGCGATATGGCCATCAATCGTCCTTGGGGATGCGGGGTGGAACGACTTTCACGGGATCGGTAAGCGAACCCAGGAACGACACGAGTTCCTGGACCTCCGCATCGTTGAGCTTGAGGGGCCGGATAAGCTTGTCACGCGCCTCCGCGGTGTTGCCGCCTTTATTATAGTATCGCACCACGCTCTCCAGCGACGCTTCCGAGCCATCGTGCATGTAAGGCGGATTCAAGGCGACGTTCCGGAGGCCGGGAGTCTTGAACGCACCGGTAAGCGTCGCGCCCGTCATGATTTTGGCCCTGCCGACGTCGCCGTCCCCCAATCCGATGTTATGGAAGCTTTCGTCCGTGAAATTGGGCCCGCTGTGGCAAGCGATGCAACCGGCCTTGCCCTGGAACAATGCCATGCCCCTGGAAGCTTCCGGCCCCATCGCCGACTTGTCTCCCTGCATGTATTTGTCGAAAGGCGAGCCCTTGCTGATGAGGGTCCGCTCGAAGGCGGCAACGGCCTTGCCCAGATTTTCCCCCGTGGTTCCGTTTCTCCCGTATATCCGCTCGAAAGCGGCTTTGTAGTAGGCGACCTTCTTCAGCCTCGCAAGCAGGCTGTCGATGGGCATGTTCATTTCGCCCGGGGATTGGATGGGGCCCAACGCCTGTTCCTCCAAGGAGGAGGCCCTGCCGTCCCAGAAAAAGACGCTGTTCCAAGCGAGATTGTAAATGGACGGAGTGTTGCGGTCCAATCCCCTTCCCATCGTTCCATGGCCTTTGGACATTCCGTCTCCGAAGCCTAAATCGGGGTTATGGCAACTGGCGCAAGACTGCCGCCTGTTCATGGAAAGGCGGTTGTCGAAGAAAAGGGTTTTGCCCAACTCGACTTCGGCTTGGGAAGGGGGCTTGCCGTCCGGATACTCGATGGAGGCTGGATCGGGGACGCCGATGCCCTCCGCGAATCCGAAAAACGCGGAAGAGGCGACCAGGAAAACCGCTGCAATCGATTTTGATCCTGCCATTCCCTCTCCGTGTCCAAGGAGCCTCGCGAGAGCCATCTTATCCCTGTTACGGTTTTTTGTCAAGAAAAATGGGGTCAAAGGTGCAGAACGGGCGTTCAGTACGCTATCATTGCCAAACCATGCTCAAAATCACGTCCATCAATGCCAGGCTGATTCTTTTCATTTCCGCGATCCTGACCGGAACGGTACTGGCGATCCTGTTTTCCATGGATTTGATTTTGGTCCGCTTCCAAAAACACGCCATTGAACAGGACTTGCGGCGGACGGAGTTGCTGGCCAACGCCCTTATCACGTCCAAGCTGGCGGAACTCAAGGTTCAGTCCCAATTGGTCGGCGAATTGCCGATTCTGAGCACCGTGGTCGAAAACGGGGAGCTGAACACCATTAAAGACGCGGGAAGGACCTATCGGGACGCTCTGGACGTCCCGATCTTCGACATCATGGGCAGGGACGGAAAACTCATCGCCGGAATCGGGGATGAAGCGTCCCCGGAAGATTCCATGGTCAGGACGTTCGCGCAACGGATTCTCGTGGAAGGAAGCCTGAGCACCCTCCTTCCGCGCGGCGGGAAGCTGACCCTGATGGCGGGCGCGCCCATCGGCACGAGCGAGGACGCCAGCGGCGTGCTGCTCTTGGGTTGGAACCTGGACAGCGCCTTCGCGGGGCGGATCCGCGATTTCACCAAATCGGAGATTCTGTTCTTGGGGGAGGGAAGGGTGCGCGGATCCTCCTTGCCCAAGCGGGAGTACGCGGAACTGGAACCCATTTTCTCGAAGCTGCATGGATTGCATATGGAAGGGAAGCGGGCGTGGTTCCTGAAAAGCGGCGCTTACGCGGTAAAAAGCGCCGGATTGAAGGACATGGATGGAAAGGAAGTCGGGGAAACCCTCATTCTGACGGCCCTGTCGGAGCAACGGAAAATCCTGTCGACCTTGAAATACAGCCTGGTCGGCGTCGCCCTGCTGGTATTCATGGCGGCGTTGGCCCTTGCCTTCCGCTTCTCCACCGGCTTCACCAAGCCTATCGCCGAAGCGATCCGGTTCGCGCAAAAGCTGGCTTCCGGCGACCGCGGCGTTCCGATACGGGTCGATCGCACGGATGAGCTCGGGGCGCTTCAGGACTCCCTGGAGAAAATGCGCATTGCATTGAACGGCCTCATCGAAAACCTGGACGCGAAAGTCAAAGAGGCCATCAAGCACGTCACGAATATCCTGGACAATCTCGACAGCGGGTTCCTCATCCTGGACTCCCGGGGGATTATCCAGCCGGGATATTCAAGGATCTCGGAAGAGTATTTCGGAAGCGGGCTGGCGGGAAGGAGCGTGGAGGAAATCCTGGCTTTGGACGCTGCCGAGAGGCAGAGCGCGGAAGACTGGAGGGACGTCACCTTCCAGGGAATTTTGCCGTTCAAGGATGCGGCGAAGCTGGGCCCGGGAAGCTTCGATAAATTGCCGGGCCGGCATATCGGGCTTTCCTACCGGCCCATATATGCCGACGGGAAACTGGAAGGGGTGATTCTCATTGCCGCGGACAAGACCGTGGAAAGAAGACTCGCCCGGAAGTTCGAAATGGAAAAGGAAAAAATAGGCCTGATCATGAGAATCACGGCCAATCCCATGGCTTTCACGGAATTCATCGGGGACTCCCGGGCCATGATCGATGAACTGGAGAGGCGCATCGGGGGCGAGGCGTTTCGGACCCGGGAAATCGAAACCGTCTTGCGGACCCTGCATACCCTCAAAGGGAATGCCGCAATGTACGGCTGCACCGGGCTCAAGGATGCCGCGCATGACCTCGAGGACGAGCTCTCCGTCTTGCAGCCCGGAGGCGGCACCGGCGGATTCCCGGACGCGCTGGGCCGCGGTCTGGCGGAGCTCCGGGAACGGTTGGACAAGGTTGTGAAGGACCATGCGTTCCTGATCGGCGACCCCACGGGCAAATCCGGGGATCTGAGGCGCATTACCCTCAGCGGGGCGGTCCTTTCGGAATTGGAAAAGGCGTTGCTCGGCAGGCTGGGCAAGGAATCCGGGGTTTATGCGATGTTCGCGGATTGCCTGCTGTTGGAGCCTTTCGCGGCTTCATTGTGGAAGTACGAGGGGCTCGTGGCGGATCTCGCGGAACGCAGGCAGAAGAGGATCAAGCCCATTCTATGGCAAGGGGACTCCGTGAAAGTGAGGATGTCGGTTTATAAAGGATTGGCCGGATCCCTTGCCCATGCCTTCAGGAACGCGGTGGATCACGGAATAGAATCGCCCGAAACCAGGGAGTCCGACGGGAAAGACCCGGAGGGACGGTTATGGGTGACGGTGGAAAAAACCGGCGGGGAGGCGCCGAGGCTTTCGATTCGCATCAAGGACGATGGGAAGGGCATCGATCCCGGCGCGATTCGCCGGAAGATCGCGGAAACCCGATTGCTGGAGGAAAGCGAGGCGGACCGGCTGGATGATTTTTCGGCTTTGCAATTCGTGTTCCATATCGGGTTTACCCTGTCGGAATCGGTCACTGAGACTTCCGGGCGGGGCGTGGGCATGAATGCGATTGCCTTCGAGGCGGAGCAACTGGGCGGCAAGGCCTGGATCGACTCGTCCTTGGGGACCGGAACGGAGTTGTTCATAGAGGTCCCTATCGCCACTTGAGGCCGGTTTCAGGCCGACTCGGGGAAATCCGCGTCGTCCGGCTCGTGGGCGGCCTTCTTGCCCCGGAAAAGCCAACGTTTGCCTCTGGCCGCCTCTTTCACCAATACGATGCGATCCTGGTATCGGAGCATGGTGCCGGGAAAGACGTCACCCTTCACCCAGATGTAACAATCGCCCGGATTATACAGCTTGCTTTCCAGCGTTTTTATCTGCCCGGCAATGGCATCGCGCAACGGCTTCAGGAATTGCGACACTCCGCGCGATCGCTGCTCCAGCAACCGCATATCGCCTTTCACGTCGGAGCTCCAGCGCATGTAATTTTGCATTTTCGCGGAAATCCTGTCCAGGAACTCGATGTCGGCGAGGATTTCCTTGAGGGCGGCTTTGTTCTGGTTCAGCGCCATTTCCACTTCGAAGTCCTTGCCCACCTCCAGGATGGTTTTGGCGCCGGTGGGGTTGCCCGCGTTGAAGACCTCGATTCCGGTATAGGCGATGAGATGGCCTCCCACCACCGAGTGCCCCATGGATTTCATCACGATGCATTTCTTGGCGCATAAATACGCGTTCATGACCTCGTTGTACACGATGATGTCGGAATGGGATTCGATCCGCTGGTTTCTGATGAAGCCGATGCTCACCGAACTCAGCTTGGATTTGATCACGCCCTTTCCGGTCCCCGTGAAACCGCCCTTGACCACGATGGCGCCTTCGGACGTGATGCATCCGTCTTCCACCACGCCCGAAATATCGACATCTCCCTTGGCCGTGATCGCGAGATTGTCCCGGACGTCTCCCGTCACCTCTATCGATCCCGGGAAGGCTATGTTGCCGGTCTTCAGGGAAACGTCGTCGGTGATTTGCAGGGTATCGACGACTTCGGGAATCCCATCCGCGAACACCAGCCTGCCGTCGCAGCTGGCCACGATGTAAACCGGATCGGAAACGGTGAACTCGGTATTCTTTCCCAAGGTCGGCACGATGGGCGCCACCTCGTCGGGCATGAGGGGGCTGCCGAACACGTCCAGCCCCACGGTTCCCGGCACGGGAGGGTTGAGCTTGGTGAGCGGCATCCCTTTTTGAACCGTACGGAAATAGGAAAAAGACTTGAAATCGATCCTGCCGTCCTTTTCGGGATCGGGAAGCTTGGGCTCGGGATCGACGAGCGTCTCCAGGCTCCCGTTTTTGCCGGGGGTGCTGGGTTTCCCGGTGAGGATGACCACGTCCTGGCTTTTTCCGGTCGCGGAAAAGGCATCCAGGGCCGCCCGCACCTTGACCATGTCGGGGGAATGCATGTAATGCTGATCGGCGATGAGTTGCTGGAGGTATCCCAATGACGGCTTGAAATCATCGTCATCGGATTTCCGGAGGATCAGGCGCACCGACATCTTATCCTCGGAAACCAGGAGGCATTGGTCGTCCGCGGTCCGCGGCCCTAGGATTTTGAACGTGTTGTCCTCGACCACCAGGATGCCCCGTTTGAGGGCCATCCACTTGTTGTTTTCCTCCAGAATGGAATTGCCCGGCTTGGGAAGCGAACCGCTCTCGGGTCTGGGTGGAATGGGCTCGCCGAATACGCCTACGCCCGGGCTGCCCTTCCGGATGCTGGAGAATCCCAGTATCGTATCCCCTTTTTCGACCAGGCATCCCGGGTTGATCGACTTTTCCGTGACTTCGAAGGGTTCCGCGGCCAAGCGGGTCTTAATGCCGCTCAGTTCTTCTTCGGTCATCAAATAAGCCTTGAGCAAGCGTAAACCGACCACCTCATCGTCCGTGGGAGGCACGCCGCTGGCCACAATCATGGCTTGGACCTCTTCCAGGGTTTCCGAGGAATCGCCGCTCCCGGCCTCATTCAAAAGGTTGCACGCGATTTGCAGGCTGGGCTTGTCCAAAAACTCCTGGGCTATGCCGGCTTGTGAAAGCAACTGATGCAGGGATTCGATGTCCCCGAACCGGGCTTTCCAATCCTCGGACGTGAACTCCTGGATCCGGAGCTGGGCCCCTAATCCGCCATTGCAGGGAATCACTTCAACGCGCATGGGGGATTTTCCCCTCCCATTTCCGCAGGATCGCGATCAGCTTTTCCTTTTCCTGAGGGTCTATTTCGGGCGGTTTATTCGTCGAATCCAGGTATTTGGAAAATTCGTGGATGTCCAACGGCTTGGAAATGGTCCCGATGACATTGGGGAACTTTCCCAGTTCCAGCTTTTCCTTGGATCGGCTTTCCGCCATGATCAGGACCGGGGTGGAGATCTTGGCGCGCAAAAGCCCCTTCAGAAAGCGGAACGGATCCAGGCCCTTGGCCGGCAACCCCAGTATGATGAGGTGATACTTGCGCGCCAAGCCGTAGTGCAGGCCCACGGCCGTGGATTCGAAGGAATCCAGGGAAAATTTCTTGGATTGGCAAAAACGCTCGACCAGCCTCAAAATGGCCGGAGGGTTATTGATATGAAGCAAACGGCGAGAGGCCTGAACGCTTTCCTGGCTTGGATCCACAGTTCCAATTAAAATACAGGACGGGGCGCGGAGTCAATGGAATAACATGTGATACCGCGCACGGAACATACGAATATTTCGCCCCGGGCCCGAAATAGGACCTGGCAAACAAAAACTCCTGAAGATATAATCGAGTGCCGGAATGATGCGCGAAGACCAGCTCCGAACCCTTATCCAGACCAACCTTTCCAAGCTCGTCGAGAGTTGCGCCGGAGCGTCCTATCCGTTCCCTTTCAAAAGCGAGAGCTTCGCGCCCAAGGATTTCAGCCTTGATTTGCCCATTGTCGGGCACCAATTGGCCTTCACGGAAGGAGCCCAAATCCTTTCCTTCATGGTCATGGAGTTGAATTCGTTCCTGGCGTTAAGCGCGAAAATGTTCCCGAAAATGCCCCGTAACGAAGGGGTCAAGCTTCTGGTGTCCGCCAACAACGAAATCCTGAACACCATCACGTCCAAATTGGCGGCCATTCTCTCCAAATCGGAGGGGAAGGGAAGCGCGGTCGTAACGCCTCCGGTGGTGATGAGCTACGCCGGTGCGGATAAGATGGCCCTGAATTGCGCGGATTCCCTCTTTCTGCACTGCCAATCCTCCGACTTCTCTTTCCGTTTCATCACGATCTTCCAAATGGTTTGAAACGGGGCCGTCCATGCTGCATTCCTCACAAGACGAGCGTACCCGGGATTCCATCCAGGATGTGGCGGCGGAGTTCGAGGTTTGCGCGAGGCGGGCCGTCGAATGCCTGCTGAACCGGCCCACCTTGCTCTCCAAGGCTTTCCGCTTGCGGAAGCCGTCCGCCGTCGAATCCGGGATTCGATGCTTCATTGCAAGCGGCAATAGCGACCAAACCTTGATGATTTCCCTGGGGCTTTCAAAAAGCGATTTGCGGAGCCTGTTTCCCGATGAAAAGGACGAGGAAATGGGGTTGGACGCCATCGGAGAGATGGTGAACATCATCGCCGGAACCCTTTTCCGGCGCCCGGGATTCCGTTCCCGGTTTGACCGCTTGCGAACCTCCGTGCCGTCTTTTGCGGCCCCAAGCTTCGAAATGGAGCAAGCGCGGATCGTTCGAGGCGTATTGAAGGTGGGGGAGGCCCATTTGATTCTGGAGCTGGCCGTCAAGCCGTGCAATTGTGGAGGCAAAGCGTGAAAAGAACGGTTGTTATCGTGGACGACTCCAAATTCCTGTTGCGCCTCATGCAGGAATATTTCCAGGAGGTCATGGATTTCGAGGTCGTGGCGACCGGGGTGAACGGCGTCCAGGGCGTGGATCTGTACCGGCGCTTCCAACCCGATTTGATCTGCCTGGATTTGACCATGCCCGTCAAAGATGGACAGACGGCCTTGACGGAAATCCTCGGGGAATTCCCCGAGGCCAGGGTGCTTATCATTTCGGCGGTGGGCGGCCCTTCCATCCTGCGATGCATAAAGCTGGGCGCCAAGGCTTACCTCGAAAAGCCTTTCCGCCTGGAAGACGAGGAATTCCGCAAAGACTTCCGGCAGACCTTGTTGGAGATTTTCGCCAAGTAGCTGAGTGAAGGCGGTCCGTCCTATGAAGGAGATGGAAAGCAAGCCGGGACCTGCCAAGTTGTCCTCGAAAGGGGGTCTCCGGAAAAAGGTTTTCCTGAGTTTTGCCGTCCAATTCGGATTGGTCCTGGGGCTGGTATTCTCGCTTGTCATGATGCTGGACTTGTATCGCATGCGCCGGAATTTCCACGGCGCGCAAGGGGCCATCACCAAGGCCATCGTGGCCAAAGGCAAGCACCAAGCCATGCGGACCGGCATGATCCTGGCTACGCTGCCTGAAAACGGAACTTCGACCTTGATCCGGGAAATCATCGGGGCCACCGTCGCCAGCGATCCGGACATCCTGTACGGCATTTACATGGATACCGACCGGAAGCCTTTGGCTTATTCCCGGGCCGGCGACGCTTCCGGGGGGGGCTCCGGGCCGTCGGCTCCGCCCCCGGGGCCGTTGTCCTCCTCATTGACGGATGAAATGAGCCTTTGGGCGTCGTCGGTCCGGGACGGCAGCTTCAGATCCACGGAAGCAGGCGGGGAAAAGGCCATCGAGTTCGCCGCGCCGGTGAAAAGAGGGGGATTGATCCTGGGCATAGTCCGTTTCGGGATTGCCACCAAGTCCATGGACGCGGCGTTGCATGAGACCCGGCGGGCCTGGCGGAAAACCAAGGAATTGACCATTTCGCTTTTCGGGCTGCTGGGCTTCTCCACCTTCCTGATGACCATCTGGTCCTCCTCGGTGTTGGCGGAAAAAATAACCAAGCCCATCCGCGCCCTGACCGGATCCGCCATCCGCATAGCCCATGGAGATTACCGGGCCAAGATACAGGCCGATGGCGACGACGAAATCGCCGTGCTCGCGGAAGCTTTCGAAACCATGCGCGAAAAGGTCCAGGATTATACCGGCAACCTGCAGATGCGGGTGGACGAAAAGGTCCGGCAGGTCAGGGACATCCTGGACAACGTCAAGCAAGGCCTGTTCACTTTCAACCTGGATCTGAACGTGAATCCCGATTGCTCCTTGAGCGCTTGCCAAATCCTGGGAATGGATGAATTGGCCGGCCATACCCTGGCCGAAGTGCTGCGGCTCGGTCCTCAAGACGAGGCACTCTTCCGCGATTGGGTGGACGTGCTGCGGATGCACTACGAAACCCACCGCTGGGAAAAGTTGGCGAAACTGGCGCCGGTCCAGGAACTCCGGCTTGGAGCCGGGACCGGCGGAAAGCAAATCAAGGTGGAGTACCAGAAGATACTGGACCCGGATGGCCGCCTGATCAAGATCATGGCGCTGATCCAGGATGTCACCGAATCCAGGCTTCTGGAGTCGCGGATTTGGGAAGAGAAAATCCGTCTCGAGAACAAGGTCAGGATCATCCTCGGAATCACGAGCAATCCTCCGGAAGTGGTTTCCGAATTCCTGAAGGAATCCGCCGCGAAGATTGAAGTCATGCAGAAGAGCCTGCCTCTGCTGGGCCCTCCCACCGGCAACGGCGCCGGGAAAAGGGGCGGGGACGAAGGGGGGCCCGAAGACGTCATCGATTTCCCGACCTGGATCCGCATCATGTACAAGGATTGCCATACCATCAAGGGCAATGCGGGCGCCTTTGGTTTCGAAGTCCTTGTGGAACTGGCCCACGAATTGGAAACCCGGCTGGATCATGCGGCCCGCGGGAAAATCAATTGGCCGGAATGCCTGCCCGAAGCCCAGAGGCTGGTCCGGGACATGAAGGAGGAAGTCAGACGGATAGCCGAAGTCCGCCTGCTGTTGAGCGGCAATTCCGAAGAGGTTTACCTGCGGTTGCCGGAAAGCAAGATCGCGAAGATCCGCGCTTTGGCGGATAAGGCGGGATCCCCGAAGCTCGCACCGGAGCTGCTTGCCCTGGTGGATTGCTGCAAGACCATCTCGTATCGGAGCTTTTCCTCCCTGACCCGTAAATACCGGGATTTGGTCTCCCGGGTGTCCATGAAGACGCAAAAAGACGTCGCCTTCTCCGTTTCGCCGCCCGGGTTGGAACTGGATCCCGAAGTGCTCCTGCGGGTCGATGAGGCCCTGGTCCACCTTGTGCGCAATGCCGCGGTCTACGGCTTGGACGCCGCGGAAGGCTCCGGGCCCACCGGTTCGGGCTCGGGGAAAATCGAACTCACCTATGCGCGGACTTCCGGAGAACATGTTTTTACCGTCAAGGATCACGGTGCGGGAATCGATCCGGACGTCCTGACCCGCAAGGCCGTCGCGGCGGGCATCCTGGACCGTGAAGCCGCGGAGGCGCTGGGGGAAAAGGAGAAGCTCCAGCTGATTTTCTATCCCGGCTTCAGTACCTCCGAAAAACCCGACTCCTTGTCGGGGCGGGGAATGGGGCTTACCATCGCCAGCGAAAGCGTGCGGGCCTGGGGCGGCACGATTTCGGTGGCAAGCCGGCCGGGGCTCGGATCCTCGTTCACCATCACGCTTCCCGAACAAGGGGGATGAGAGGACCATGCCGCCGCTTCTCGCAAATCCCCGCAAGGCGTATCGCGTTTTCCGCCGCGTCCTTTTCCGAGTCAACCGCTCCGGGGTCTCCGCGTCCATGGACGTCCCGGTAGCCAAGAAAATCATCCTCTGCAATCAGCTTTCCCTGTTCCTGGGCCTGGTCGGAACGCCTTACCTGTTCGTCTTTTCCCTGATCGGCGCGCCGGGCCTCGCCTTGGCCTCCCTTCCCGGCATCCTTTTCCCGTTCTTCGTGCCTTGGATGAACAAAAAAGGGCACACCTGGCTGACCCGTATCGCCATTGTTACCGTCGTGAACGTGAATATCCTGCTGGTAAGCCTCTGGATGGGGCGGGCGTCGGGAGTGCAATCGGCCTTGATCCCGGTTTCGACCTTCTCCTTCATCCTCTTCAATTGGGACGAGAAGAAGTCGACGCTCTATGGGGTGGCGCTGAATTGGGCCCTGTTGATCGGTTTCGACGCCCTCGGATTCGCGTTCGGCCTGGGGGATTGGCATGTCTTCACTCCTTTCGTGGAAAGGATGATGGCGGTAGCCGACCTTCCGGTGATCCTCGGCATCCAACTGGTAAGCACCCTTTATTACCTCACCGGCAACCGCCGGGCGGAAAAGGCCCTGGTCGAAGCCAGGCGGCATGCCAACGAGGCCAATGAGGCGAAAGGCCGTTTTCTGGCCCATATGAGCCATGAAATCCGCACTCCCATGAACGGCATCCTGGGCATGTCCGGCCTATGGCGGAAAGCGGACATAGGGCCCGATCAGCTGGCGGCCGCGGATGCCATCTATACCACGTCCAAGGACTTGATGGGCATCCTCAACGATATCCTGGATTTCTCCAAAATCGAAGCCGGGAAAATGCGGCTGGAAAGCATCCCCTTCGGACTGGCAGAGGTCCTGGACGACATCCTGCGCCCCGTCGAGTTCGAAGCCCGGCGGAAAGGCCTCAGTCTGGCCGTGGAGAAGGGTCCCGGCCTGCCGGGACGCCTGCGCGGGGATCCGACGCGCCTGAAACAGGTGCTGAACAACCTGTTGAGCAATGCCCTGAAGTTCACCGAGAAAGGCGGGATCACTTTGCGGATACGGCCGGAGGGCGCCCTTGAAAACGGCCTACTGCCCCTGGTATTCGAGGTCGAGGATACCGGAGCCGGCATCCCGGAAGAAGCCCGGATCCGCATTTTCCAATCCTTTTACCAAGCCGGCGATCCCATCACCCGCAGATCCGGGGGCACCGGATTGGGGCTTTCCATTTGCAAGCAGCTTGTGGAGCTGATGGGCGGTCGCATCGGTTTTCGCGGCCGGGCGGGGCAAGGCACGGTTTTCCACTTCGCCCTGCGCTTGGCCGTGGACGACTCGAAAAAGGAAACGGAGATGGCCGTGGACGGAAAGAAGGCCAAAGGAATGTTCCACGGCAGCCGCGTATTGGTGGTGGACGATTTGCCCATCAACAGGATCGTACTGGATGGGATGCTTTCCTATTTCGGCATAAAGGCGGATTCGGTTTCCAGCGGCGGCGAAGCCTTGCAGGCGTGCTCGCTCAAAACCTATGACCTGGCGCTCATGGACATCCATATGCCCGGCATGAACGGGTTGGAGTGCGCCCGCCGGCTCCGCGCGGAGAATGGCTCGGGGGTGAAAACCATCGTGGCGGTGACGGCCGACGCCATGGCCGATGCACGCGGACACTGCCTGGATGCGGGAATGGATGACGTCCTGACCAAACCCATCCTGGAAGAGGAGCTTGCGCGCGTGCTTTCCCGCTGGCTGAAGCCGGGGGAGTCCGGCGCGCCGCCGCCGCGCGTTCCGGAGCCGGAGCCTGCTCCGGCGATCTGGGTGGATAGGGAACGCTTGATCAAAATGTCCGGGCAATTCGGAAAAGACCACCCGGATTTCTGGAAAGACGCCCTGGCCCTCTTTAAAGTCGACGCGGATTCCATGCTGAAGGTGCTTAGGGCCGCCACAGAAGCGGAACGCTACCCCGAACTCAAGGAACGCGCGCATGCCTTGAAAGGCATTTGCCTGACCTTGGGAATGGTGCGCATGGCTGAAACCTGCAAGGGTCTGGAAACGGCCACCAAGGAGCGGAACCGGTCGGCTTGCAGGTCCCTAATCCGCTCCTTGGAAGACGCCCTGGACCCATCCCTGTCCGAAGCGCATCGGATGATTGATACGGGTTGATTTTTCCACTCTTGCTTTTTTCGACAAGGGCCGCCATTTTGGCCGGGTCCTTTTCAGTGGAAAGCACGATTCGCGTCCGTATCCTGGCGGTCTTGGCTGCGGGTGGATTTTTTATCGGATATTCCCGGTTTCTTCCGCCATGCGGAATGGGCGGATCCGTTGACTATGGCGATCAAAACATTGACCATGTCGTTGAGCTCGTTGGCTTGGCCCGATAGTTCCCCCGATGAGGCGGCCGATTCTTCCGCGTTCGCGGCATTGGACTGGGTTTGCTTATCCATCTCGGCTATGGCGGTGTTGATTTGCCCTATGCCCTTGGCCTGCTCCGCGCTTCCGCCTGAAACTTCACCGATCAGCCGGCTCAGCTTGTGCACGCTGTCCACGATGTGGGTGAGCATGGCCGCGACCTCGATGGAAACGGATACGCCGTTTTCCGCGTTTTTGTTGGAGTCTTCGATCAGGGATGTGGTGGTCTTGGCAGCCTCGGCGCTGCGCTGCGCCAGGTTGCGGACCTCTTCGGCCACCACCGCGAACCCCTTGCCGGCATCGCCCGCCCGGGCCGCTTCGACCGCCGCATTCAAGGCCAATAGATTGGTTTGGAAGGCGATCTCATCGATGGTCTTGACGATTTTGGCGGTTTGAACGGAAGAGTCCTTGATCAGGCGGATGGCTTCGCTCATGCGGGTCATGGCGTCGCGGCTTTTCTCGACGGCTTCGCGCGTGCTTTTGGCCGTGGCATCCGCCTGCTTGGCATTGTCGCTGTTCTGCTTGGTCATGGAGGACATCTCCTCCAGGGAGGCGGACGTTTCTTCCAGGGAAGAGGCCTGTTCGCTGGCGCCTTCGGCCATCTGCCGGCTGCTCTGGGCTATCTGACCGGATGCCGAAGACACCCTTTCGCTGGAATCATGCAGGTTGTTGGCGCAGGCCAGCAGCGGTTTCACCACCGCGACACGGGTCAACCAGACGACGAGGAACATCATGATGGCCAGGCTTCCGATTAAGATCATGAGTATTTTCCCGAACATGGCCCGGCTCGAAGCCAATTGACGGCCGAGGGGTTTATCCACTTCCAGGATGCCCCGGACATCGCCCAGTTTCCAGTCTTTTTTCGGGCTCTCGGGATGGGAGTTATGGCAATTTACGCATGCTTCCTTGGTCATGAGGTCGGCTATGGCCACCCGGACCATCGGCTTGTCGCCATCATTGACCACCCGGACAAAGGCGCTGTCGGGATTCCTGTCGAGGTGTTCGGCCGCCTCCTTCATGAAATCATCCAATACGCGGGCATTCCGGTTGGGAAATGGGAATTTGCTGTAAAGCCTCAGATAAACTCCGTCGCTGTCCCGGCCCAGGATTCGGCTCAAGTCATGGATCATGGTGGCCGGAAGCGGGATGGCGCCCGCCTTGTCCTGATGATCGATGCTCACCTGCACCGCGCCTTGGCCCTTCACTTTCGCGACCACGTTCTCGGTGTAATAGGCCCGGAGCACCTTGAACTGGCCGATGGTGGACTTGGCGTCCCGGATCTGGTCTTCGACCATGTTGCGCTGGGCCGTTTTGTCGATGAAGACCAGCAGCAAGGCAAAGCAAACGGCGAGCGCGGACATAGCCGGGACCAGGATTTTCCGGGTCAGACTCCAATGGCGCATGGTGAACCTTTCATTTGGCCAAAGATCCGTTCCTTTTTCATGCTTTTGGGATTTCCGTCTCGCCGGAATGGAAACCCGGTGGAGCCGATATTCTTGTGGAACTGGTTATACGCACGTTTTGTCCGGTTGAAATGACTCGTGAAGACTTTATACGCAGGCGATCTCGGCGGTCAATGGAAATTGCTTTGCAAACCATTCCGGAGGTTGACATGAACCGGAGTATGGCTGATAATGGCTGGGATATATGCCGCCAATCCATCCGCGCCCGCGTTCAGGCTGCTTCCCTTGACGGCGCGGGCCAAATCCGGAGCCGCGGCCGCGGGAAGGCCTCCGGCCCGGGGGGTAAGTAACTCTGGACACCGGCATGGCCCAGCGGATAAAATTCCGTTGAAACCCGGTTTGATCCGGAGCCCTGCCGAATGGATGCCGATCAGGCCGTTCGGTCGAAAGGAATGGAAATGAAGATACTCATTGCGGACGATTCCGGAACGATGCGGTCGGTCCAGCGGAAAATCCTCTCCGATCTGGGCCTCAAGGATGTCGTCGACGTCGCCGACGGAGCGTTGGCCCTGAAGGCGGCGGCCGTGGCCAAGTTCGACCTTATCCTGTTGGATTGGAACATGCCCAACCTTTCCGGGTTCGAAGCCTTGAAAGCCCTCAAGGCGAACCCGGCGACGAAATCAATACCCGTTATCATGATCACATCGGAAGCGGACAAGTCCCATATCCTGGATGCGGTGAGACTCGGCGCGGCCAACTACGTGATCAAGCCGTTCACGCCGGCTGTGCTCAAGGAGAAGCTTGCCCTGTACCTTCCCCTCCAGGCCGCGGACGCTCCCAAGGACGGCGCAGGGAAGACCGCTTCAGGGGATCAGGCTCCGGAGCCGGCTTCCGGGGATGCCGGGAAGAAAGACTCTTGAGATGGCGCTGCACGGCTCGGATAGAATGGATGAATTCTCCAAAGAATTCATAGCCGAAGCCAAGGAGGGCATGGACATGCTCGACCAGGATCTCCTGGTCCTGGAAAAAGAGACGGCCAACCCCGAAATCATCTCCGGTATTTTCCGCGTCGTGCATTCCATCAAGGGTGGATGCGGTTTCATGGGTTTCGAGAAATTGGAATCCCTGGCCCATGCCGGGGAAAACCTGCTGAGCCACATGCGCGATGGAACGCTTCTCCCCGCCAAAGAGGTCATTTCCTGTTTGTTCAAGCTGAGCGATGCCATCCGCGCGATCATCTTGTCCATCGAATCGGGCCATTCGGAAGGGGATGCCGACCTTGAGCCGTTGATCCGGGAATTGTCCTCCTTCAAGCCGGATTGGGTGGGGCAGGCGCAGCCGGGCGTTTCCGCGGAAGCCGTTCCGTCTCCCGAAGCCGCTCCTCCCCCCGGAGCCGCTTCTCCCCCGGAAGCCGTTCCCGCCCCTGAAACCGCCGTCAAGCCGATGGAAACCCGGGAAGGGGGGGCCGGACAGAAGGATTCAGCATCCTCCGAGCAAACCATCCGCGTGGACGTCGCCCTTTTGGACAAACTTATGAACCTGGTCGGGGAACTGGTCCTGGTCAGGAACCAGGTGCTGCGCCATGCCCATCTTTCGGGCAATACCCATCTGACCGTATCTTCGCAGCATCTCAACCTGATCACCACGGAGTTGCAGGAAGGGGTGATGAAGACCCGCATGCAGCCCATCAGAAACGTTTGGAGCAGGTTTCCCAGGATCGTGAGGGAGCTTTCCAACTCCTGCGGGAAAATGGTGCAGGTGGAAATGGTCGGCGAAGACACCGAGTTGGACAAGACGATCCTGGAAGCCATCAAGGATCCGCTCATCCACGTGCTGAGGAATTCCATCGACCATGGGATCGAAAGTCCCGGTTTGCGGGAGTCGCTCGGAAAACCCCGGGAAGGCAGGGTCCTCCTCAGGGCCTTCCATCTGGGCGGCAAGGTCGTCATCGAAATTTCCGACGACGGGGCAGGCATCGACTGCGGCCGCGTGGCCATCAAGGCGCTGGAGAAGGGCCTGGTCAAGCCGGAGAAGCTCGCAAGCATGCAGGATTGGGAGTTGGCGCAACTCATTTTCCTCCCGGGTTTTTCCACGGCGGAAAAGATCACCACGGTCTCCGGCCGGGGCGTGGGCATGGATGTGGTCAAGACCCACATCGAAAAAATCGGCGGAACCCTGGATCTCCTCAATCGCCCGGGAATGGGATTGACCTTGAGGATAAAAATCCCCCTTACCCTGGCCATCATTCCGGCCTTGATCGTCGAGACCTCGAACCAACGCTTCGCCATCCCCCAAATCAACGTCCTGGAGGTGGTCAAGTTGAGGACGGCCGACCGGGACCAGGGCGTGGAGTGGTTCCAGGAAACCCCCGTATACAGGCTCCGGGGCAAATTGCTCCCCTTGGCAAGGTTGGACGGATTTTCCCAGCCGCAGGACGCGGAGGGAGAGGCTGCCGCTTCGCCCTCCCAGGACAATTTCGTCGTGGTATTGCAGGCGGAAAACCATCACTTCGGCATCCCCGTCCATTCGGTCCAGGATACCCAGGAAATCGTGGTGAAGCCCCTCAGCAAGCATCTTAAATCCTCCCTTTTCTCCGGCGCCAGCATCATGGGCGACGGCAAGGTCGCGTTGATCATGGACGTTCCCGGGCTGGCCCAAAACGCCCGCTTGACCCGCGATATGGCGGCCGACGGGGCATCGGACCGGGAGGATGCGGACCAAGGCCTGCCCAAGGAAAGCCTGCTGATCGTGGAATGCGACTCCCACGGCCTGATGGCCATTCCCATCGCAAGCGTGTCCAGGCTGCAGGAGCTTTCCTCCGGCTCGATCGAACAGTTGGCGAACATGGACGTATTCCAAAGCCGCGGGAAGATCCTTCCCCTTGTGCGGCTCGACGGCCTGTTGCGCGCCGGAAGACGCGATGCGGCGGTTCCCCCGACGCGGGAAAAAAGCGCCATGAAGGTGGTGGTGTTCCGCGAGGGGACGCGTTCCGCCGGTTTCGTCGTGGATCGGATTCTGGACATCGTGGACGCGTCCGCCGATATCCATCTGCCCTCCGGCGGGCCGGGATTCAAGGGAAGCATGATCCTCAAAGGCAAGGCCACCGAGGTCCTGGATCTGGCCGCCCTCGCCAGAACGGCCCTCCCATCCGTATTTTCGGACGGAACGAACCCGAAGGCGGACGCTTGAAATGACCCAATTCTGCACGTTCTACCTGGGCGAAAAGACCTATGGACTGGAAATCCTCTCCATCCAGGAAATCGTCCGCCACCTGGAAATCACTCCGGTTCCCAACTCCCCCCCTTTCGTCGCGGGACTGGCGAATCTGCGCGGACAGATCGTCGTGGCCGTGGACCTCAGGAATCTTTTCGGAATGCCCCGGCTTCCGCGGTCCCAGGATTCCATCAACATCATCCTGAGTTCGGAAGAGGAATCGTTGAGCCTCCTGGCCGACCGCGCCGGCGAAGTGATCGACTTCGGGGACGAGGCCATGGTGCCGCCGCTGAGCCACCAGGTGGGCCAGACCTCGGATTTGATCAAGGGCGTATTCAAGCTCAAGGATACGCTTCTGAACGTCATCGATACGGAATCGATTTTCAAAAGCCGGAACGGCCTGGATGCCAAAGCGGCCCAGCCGAGCCTTGCAGGAGGGACAGATGTCCAATAATCAATCCAAACCGGGCCTGCTGGCCCGCTTCGGCGAATCCAAGATTCATACCAAGCTGGTGACCCTGGTCGGGTTTTTCCTGGTCTCTTTCGTCCTCTTCGCGGGACTGGCCTGGAATACCATAGACAGCGTGAGGATACGCGGTCCCTATTACAACAATATCGTCCAGAGCAAGGATCTCATCGCGGATATCCTGCCGCCCCCGGAGTACCTGATCGAAAGCTATCTCATCGTCCTGGAAATGATCGATGAAACGGACCAGGGCAAGCTGGCGGCCATGATCGAAAAGAGCAAGTCGCTCAGGGCCGACTACGAAACGCGCAAGGAATTCTGGACGGGCGACCTCCCGGAGGGCAAGATCAAGAACACCCTGCTGGTGGCGTCCTACAATCCCGGCATGGAGTTCCTGGAAAAGCGCGACAAGGAATTCATCCCCATGATCCTGCGCGGCGACAGGACGGGAGCGACGGCGCTCGCCAATACGTACCTGAAGCAGAAGTACGGGGAGCATCGGGCCGCCATCGACCAGGTCGTGAGCATGTCCAACGAGAAATACAAGCGGGACGAGGACGCCGCCAACGCCATCCTCCGCATCCATACCATCCTGATGTGCGGATTCGCCGCCGCCATCATGATCGCCATGTACCTCCTGTGCTCGTTCATCATCCGCAAGATCTCGGGTTCCCTGGCGGAATTCTCCAAGGGCCTGGACTCGGCGTCCCGGAAGCTGACCGACGTGAGCCAGCAGATGAGCGCCAACGCGGAGGAAACCTCCTCGCAGGCCACGGTGGTCTCCTCCTCCAGCCATCAGGTGAACCAGAGCGTGCAGACGGTGGCCATCGGCACCGAAGAAATGTCGGCGAGCATCCGGGAGATTTCCAAGAGCACTTCCGAGTCGGTGCGGGTGGCGGAATCGGCGGTCAAGATGGCGGAGTCCACGAATGTGGACGTGACCAAGCTCGGCGCCGGCAGCGAGGAAATCGGGGAAATCATCAACCTCATAACCTCCATCGCGGAGCAGACGAACCTGCTGGCCCTGAACGCGGCCATCGAAGCGGCAAGGGCGGGGGAGGCCGGAAAAGGCTTCGCCGTTGTCGCCAATGAAGTCAAGGAGCTGGCCCGGGAAACCGCCAAGGCCACGCAAGACATCAAACGGAAAATCGGAGCCATCCAGAGCAGCACCAAAGGCGCCATCGAATCCATTTCGGAAATCGGAAACATCATCCGGCAAATCAGCGATATCCAGAACACCATCGCCAGCGCCGTGGAGGAACAGACGGTGACCACCAACGAGATTGCCAAGAGCGTCTCCGAAGCGGCCCGCGGCAGCGGCGAGATCACCAACAGCATCTCCGGCGTGGCGCAGGCCGCGCAGAGCACCGCCAACGGCGCCAGCGACACCAAGAAGGCCTCGGAGGAATTGTCCAAGATGCTTTCCGATCTCCAACGATTCGTGGGATGAGCTTCCCGGGCCGGAAAATACGCGTCCTGATCGTCGACGATTCCGTAATCGCCTGCAAAATCCTGAGCGAGACCCTTTCCCTCGATCCCGGCATCGAGGTGGCGGGTACGGCCCTGTCCGGTGCCATCGCCCTGAGCCGCCTGAGCGCGGTCGATCCCGACCTCGTGATGGTGGATTTGGACATGCCCGTCATGGACGGACTGCAGACCCTTCTCGAGATCAAGAAAATCAGGCCCAAGCTCCCGGTCATCATGTGCAGCTCGCTGTTTGCGCCGGGAAACCGGCATGCCATGCAGGCGTTGCTGGGGGGCGCCGCGGATTGGGTGGCCAAACCCTCCGCCCACATGAACGGCGGCGGTCTGGTCGCTTTTGCCGGCGATCTGTCCGGTAAAATCAAATCCATTTTCGGCTCCAAAACCATTCCGGGATCGGTTCCGGTCCCGGCCGCGGCCCCGATGGCGGCGGTCCCGGCCCGGGACTTCGGCGGTAAGCCCCGGGGCGTTCCGGAAATCCTCGCCATAGGCGTGTCCACGGGCGGGCCCCAGGCCCTGATGGAGCTGCTTCCCAGGTTCCCGGCCGATTTTCCCGCCCCCATCGTCATCGTCCAGCATATGCCGCCCCTGTTCACCAAGTCCCTGGCGGTAAGCATCGGCGGCAAATCGCGCATCAAGGTGGAGGAAGGAGTCGAGGGACGCCGTCTGGAGCCCGGGCAGGCGTGGATCGCGCCCGGCGGATTCCATATGCAGGTGGTGAAACGGAAGGGCGGCCGTGAACTGGTCCTCAATTCGGATGAACCCGTCAATTCCTGCCGTCCTTCGGTGGATGTTCTGTTCCATTCCGTGGTCGAGGCCTTCGGCTCCAAGGTCCTTGCCGTGGTCCTGACGGGAATGGGCCAGGACGGGCTTGCCGGAGCGGAGGCGGTGCGCCGCGCCGGCGGCACCGTCTTCGTCCAGGACCAGGCCAGCAGCGTCGTTTGGGGCATGCCCGGCATGATCGCGAAGACCGGCCTGGCGGATAAAATCGTGCCCCTGGCGGATTTGCCGCACGAAATCCAGGCCGTCTTTTCCAAAAAGCCGCCGGCGGCCACCCTCCAACAACCGCGTCTGGAAACCTGATATGGCAGTGTCGGAATCCGATTTCCTTTTCATTTCCGGTCTCCTTTACGATCGGTTGGGCTTCCGGCTCGAAAAGGAAAAAGCCTACCTGGTCGAATCCCGGCTGGCCAAGGTGGTGGAAAGCGCCGGCGTCGCCGATCTCGGGCGGCTCATCCTGCTTTTGAAGACCGGCCGCCCTCCCGAAGCGATTGTGAGCGAGACCCTGGAAGCGATGACGACCAACGAAACGTTCTTCTTCCGGGACATCGTTCCGTTCGACGTTCTCAGGGAAAAGGTATTGCCGGACATCATCGCCAAAAAGCGGGGCGAGAAAACCCTGGCCATCTGGTCCGCTGCGTGCTCAACGGGACAGGAGGCCTACAGCATCGCCATGACCCTTCGGGAATCCTTCCCCCACCTTTCCAATTGGAACGTCCGGATCATCGGGACGGACGTGGCCACCAAGGTGATGGCCAAGGCCCAAGAGGGGATTTTCAACCAAACGGAAATGAACCGGGGAGTGAGCCCGCAAATGCTGGCGAAGTATTTCACCCGCCATGGGGGGGATTGGAAAATCAAGGATGAGATCCGGAAGATGGTCTCCTTCAGGCCGTTGAATCTGATACAGCCATGGCCCCTGTTGCCGAGAATGGACGTCATCTTCCTCCGCAATGTCCTTATCTACATGGAAAACGACAGCCGGAAATCCATTCTGGACCGGGCCCACAGGCAATTGGAACGGGGCGGCTACATGTTTCTGGGGGCGGCGGAGACCACGTTCAATCTATCCGATCATTTCACCAGGATGGATTGGAAAAGTTCCGGTTGCTTTCAATCCTTGTGAAAACGAAGAAAGGCCGTTGTCGACTCCCGCCTCCACCTATAGTATGCTGCACCTGGGACCCGGACGGATGAACGGTCGGTTTCAGGGCGGTGAACCGGTAAGGAAAAGCTCATGGAATTACATTACGAAGGCGCCGATAGCGGCTCCCCGGAACCGGTAGGGGATTTCGACGCCCAAGGCGGGGAGTCGGCCTACGTCCTGCGCGATGCCCTGCCTTCCTCGGGCCGGACGTTGATCCGGCGCGGAATACGCAAGAGCGACGGTCAAGCCGTCATCCTCAAGACGCTTCCCCTCGATCACCTGCCCCACCATGCCGACAGGCTGAAAAAAGAATATGAGATCGGGAAGCGGCTTGGCCTGGATTCCGTGGTAAAGTCTCTCGATATGGTGTCCATTCAAGGCATCCCCACTCTGGTGACGGAAGATTTCGGGGCCGTTTCCCTGCACCATCACCTCGCCGGAAAACCCCTGGAACCTGAAGCGTTTCTGAACCTTGCCCTTCCCATTACCGCGGCCGTGGCCGGTCTGCATCAAAGAAACGTCGTGCATAGGGATCTCAAGCCGGAAAACATCCTGGTGAATCCCGCCTCCGGTGAAATCAAGCTCTGTGATTTGGGCTTGGCGTCCCAGCTTCCTTGTCCGCGCCCCACCGGCAAAAGCTCGCGGACCATCGAAGGCTCCCTGCCCTATATGTCCCCGGAACAGACCGGGCGCATGAACCGGGACCTCGATCATCGCAGTGATCTATACGCTTTGGGCGTGGTATTTTTCGAAATGCTCACGGGCAAGCTGCCTTTTCATGCGGCGGATCCCTTGGAATGGATGCATTGCCACGTCGCGAAGGTGCCCCCCTCTATACTGGAAACCATGCCTTCTCTGCCGCGGCCCCTTGCCGACATTATCCTTAAGCTTTTGGAAAAGGATCCCGCGGATAGGTACCAGGGCGCCCGAGGCCTGGGTCACGATCTGGAGGCCTGCCTCGCGCTCTGGAAATCGACCGGCAAGATCGAGTCCTTTCCCTTGGGGCGGAAAGACATCCCCGCGCGGCTGCAATTGCCGCAAAAGCTCTACGGAAGGGAAAAAGAAATCGCCGCGTTGATCTTCGCTTTTGAGAGTACGGCGAAAACCGGCGCACCCGAGCTGGTCTTGATTTCCGGCTACTCCGGCATCGGCAAGTCGGCCCTCGTCAACGAGCTTCACCGCCCGATAGCGGGCCAACACGGGATCTTCGCCGCGGGAAAATTCGATCAATACCGGCGGGACATCCCCTATGCGACCGTGGTGCAGGCTTTCACCGAACTGATGTTCGGGATCCTCGCGGAGAGCGAGGAGCGGATTGCCGTTTGGAAAGAAGATATGGTGGCGACCTTGGGCCCGAACGGCCGCCTCATCACCGAGGTCATTCCCCCGCTGGAGCTGCTCATCGGCGTTCAGGCGCCGGTTCCCGATCTTTCCCCCGCCGAGGCGAAGAATCGCTTCAAGCTGGTGTTCCGCAATTTCATCGGCGTCTTCTCCAAAGAGCAACATCCCCTCGCCCTTTTCCTTGATGACTTGCAATGGGCCGACTCGGCCAGCCTGGACCTGCTCAAAGATCTCCTGCTCAATTCCGAAGCGGGCCACCTTTTAATGATAGGAGCGTACCGGGACAACGAGGTGGGCGCCGCTCATCCGCTCCTGTCCATGCTGGGGGAGGCGCGGAAAGCCGGTTCCTGTATTTCCTATGTGAGGCTGGGTCCCTTGGAGCGGCCGGATCTGCTCCGCTTCCTGGGGGACGCCCTGCATCGGGAGCCGGAGGAGATTCAGTCCTTTGCCGACCTGATCCAGGACAAAACCGGAGGCAATCCGTTTTTTACGCGGCAATTCCTCACCACTTTGTACGAGGACCGTCTGCTGACGCTCAACGAGGATCTGGGAAAATGGAGTCCGGACATCCAGGGTATCCGCGCCAAGGGATTCACGGACAACGTGGTCGGCTTCATGGTTGGGAAACTGAAGCGGCTGCCCGAGGCGACGGTGAAGGTCTTGATGCACCTTGCCTGCATCGGCTCGGAAGTGAGGCGCGAAGTCCTGTCCTTGGCGCTCGGCGCCGCCGTCGCGGACGTGGAAGCCCATCTGGAGGAGGCGGTGCTCGTCGGCCTGATCCGCGAAAGCGAGGCCGGGTTCGCTTTCGCGCACGACCGCGTGCAGGAGGCCGCGTATTCTTTGATTCCGCCGGAAACCTTGGCCGCTACGCATCTCCAAATCGGCCGCAGCCTCCTATCCAATAAGACGGAGAAGGAAATCGAGGCGGGGGTTTTCGACCTGGTGAACCAGCTCAATCCCGGGATTGGACTCATTACCGATCCGGAAGAAAGGCAGGTCCTTTACCGCCTGAACATCATGGCCGGCAGGAAAGCGAAAGCGTCCACCGCCTATGCGGCAGCCCAAAGCTATCTGGCGCAGGCGATGGCGCTGCAAACGGAGGATGCCTGGACCACGCGTTACCAGGACACCTTTACGGCCACCTTGGATCTTTCCGAATGCGAATACCTGATAGGCCATTTCGAACGGGCCGACGAACTGTTCGACCTCATCCTCGGCAAGACCCGCAGCAATGCGGATCGGGCCCGGATTTATCTCCTGCGTGTGAAGCTCTATCAGTTCTCCGCCGGTCTGGAAAAGGCTTTGGAGGTCGGGTTCAAGGGCTTGGAGCTTTTCGGCGTCACCTTTCCGGCCTCGGACAACGGGATCGGACCCGCGCTGGAAGAGGAAATCCGCGGGATCATCACGGACTTACGGGGCCGCGGTATCGCCGAACTTCTGGATTCCCCGCCGCCCACCGATGCGGACGCGCGCGCCATCATTGCCTTGATCTCGGAAATGATGGGTCCGGCCTTCTCCAGCCAGTCCCATTTCCTTTTCCTGCTTCTGCTGAAAGGGCTCGACTTCTCATTCCGGTACGGTAACACGCCGGATTCCTGCGCCATTTACAGCGGTTATGCCGCCCTCCGGGCCACCTCCCTGAATTTCCCCCATTCCGACTTGTTCCGCCAATCCCTTTACGGCCATCTTCCCTCGGCCTACGAATTCTCGGAGATGTCGCTGCGGCTCAATGAACGGTTCGATGACGCCAAGTGGAGGGGGTATCTGCTGATCTTGCACGGATTCGCCGTCAATAACTGGCACAAGCCCATCGCCACCAGCGTCGCCATTCTGGAAAAGGGCTTCGCCGCCGCCGTGAACATCGGGGATCTCCTCTCCGCGGGTTACAACATTCCCTGGTTGATTTGGTATTGGGTGGAAACGGGCCGGCCGCTCGAGGAGGTCCGCAAGGAAGCCCGCAAGTATGCGGCTTTCGCCAAGCAGAGCCGCAACGAGATGTCCCATCAGGTGGCGGCGCTGGAGCAGCAATTCGTAGCCGCCCTCATGGGCCTCACCCAGGGGCCGATGAGTTTCGACGACGATTCCTTCAGCGAGGCCGAGTGCCTGGCGCTTCTCGACAGGACCAAATACGTCAGCGGGAACGCCATCCACGCGTTCTCCAGGCAGTCCCTTGCTTTCATCTATGGACGGTACGACGAGTCCTTGCGGTATTCCCTGGAAGCCGAAGGACGGCTTGCCGAAGCGATGTCTTCCGTCTGCGAGGTCAGCCAGACCTTCTACCATGCCCTCACCTTGGCGGCATTGTATGCCGACGCGCCCGCCGGGCGGCAAAGCGAATATGCGGACACCTTGGCCCGCAAGCTGGAACTGCTGCGACTTTGGTCGGAAGGTTGTCCCGAGAACTTTCGCGGCCGCCACGATCTGGTGGCCGCGGAGGTCGCTCGCATCGAAGGCCGGGACCGGGACGCCATGGCATTGTATGATCGCGCCATCCGTTCGGCGGGGGAAAACGGCGCGACCCATATCGAGGCGCTCGCGAATGAATCGGCCTCGCGCTACTACCGGGGAATAGGCCTGGAACGGATCGCGGATGCGTGCCTGCGCGATGCGCGTGCCGCCTATGGGCGCTGGGGCGCGAACGGAAAGGTGAAAGAGCTGGATCGCCTGTACCCGCAACTGCGCGAGCAGTGGTCCTTTTCGCAAACCAGGACCACGGCGGTGGGGACGGCGGAAATCGACGTTTTGTCGGTCATCAAGGCCTCCCAGGCCATTTCCGGGGAGATCATCCTGGACAGGCTCCTGGGGCGCCTGGGACAGGTAATGCTCGAGTATGCCGGGGCGCGCAAAGCCGTGGTTCTGCTGAACCGCGACGGGAATCTCGAAATCAGCGCGGAGTCCTCGCTGGACGGCGAAGGCGCCATCCAATCGATCGTCCTATCCCCGCCGACTCCATTGGCCTCGGCTTCCTCGCTGCCGGGGTCCATCGCCAAGTACGTCGCCCGGACCAGGCAAAGCGTGCTCTTGGACGACGCCACGGCCGATGCGAGATTTTCCAAGGACGAGTACATCATCGAACGCCGGTGCAAGTCGGTTTATTGCCTGCCGCTCCTGCGGCAGACCGAATTGGTCGCCGTGATTTGCCTGGAGAACGATCTGGTCGTGGGCGCGTTCACGGCGGACCGGCAGGAGATTTTGGAAGTGCTGGCGGCGCAGGCGGCGGTTTCGCTGGACAATGCCCGCCTCTACGACGATTTGAAGCGCGAAAACGAGGGACGCCGCCGGGCGGAAGAGCGTTTTTCCAAAGTCTTCCACGCCAGCCCCACGCCCATAGCCGTGCTCCGCCTCAGGGATCGCGTATTCGTGGACGTCAATGAAAGCTACCTCAAGGCCCTGGGTTATTCCCGGGAGGAAGTCATAGGCAGCACGCCTTCCGACCTCGGTCTCATGGACGAGAGCGCGCCCCATCGAAGGACGCCGCCTCTGCAAAAGGGAGAAGGCATCGGGATAGAGGAAGTCACCATCCGCACCAAATCGGGAGGCGCCCGGGTGATGCTGACCTCGGTGGAGACCATCGAGTTGGCCGGCGAGGCCTGCGCCTTGAGCGCTTCGGTGGACATCACCGAGCGCATGCAGGTGGAAGAACAACTGCGGCATTCCCAGAAGATGGATGCCTTGGGACGCATGGTGGGCGGTATCGCCCATGACTTCAACAATCTTTTGATGGCCATTACCGGCTTTACCGCCATGGCCCTGAAAAAAATCGGCCCGGAGCAAAAGGCCCATGAGGAATTGCAGGAAGTCCAAGAGGCCGGCGACAGGGCTTTCGGCCTGACCCGGCAGCTATTGGCCTATAGCCGCAAGCAAATCCTGGAACCCAAGATCTGGGACCTCAACACCATCGTGTCCGGCGTGGAGAAGTTGTTGAAACGTTTGATCGGCGAGAACATCCGGCTTACCACGTCCCTGTCCGCGGAAGTCGATTTGATCGAAGTGGATAGGGGGCAGACCGAGCAGGTTATTATGAACCTGGCGGTCAACGCCCGCGACGCCATGCCGGAGGGGGGCAGCCTGTCGGTGGAAACGGCCAATGTTTGCCTGGACGAGGCGTATGCGGCCACGCATCCCGAGGTCGTGCCGGGAGGATACGTGATGTTGTCGGTGACCGATACCGGAACCGGCATGAGTCCCGAGATCCAAGCGCGGATTTTCGAGCCGTTTTTCACCACCAAGGAAGTGGGCAAGGGTACCGGCCTGGGGTTGGCTGTCGTGTACGGCATCGTGAAGCAGAGCGGCGGCAGCATCGATATCAAAAGTGAAACGGGTGCCGGCCCGCATGCGGGCCCGACAGGCACCACGTTCCGCATTTATTTCCCCCAATTCGACATAAGCAAGGAAGCAGTCCGCGATGCGGTCGAACCCGGAAAACCGGAGGATTACCGGGGTGTGGAGGCCGTTCTGATCGTGGAGGACGACGCTCCGGTGGCGCGCTTCGCGGCTCAATCCCTGGAGGAATCGGGCTATCGGATTTTTTCGGCCGCCAACGGCAGGGATGCCCTGAAGCTGATGGCCGTTCATGGAGACGCGATCAAGCTCGTGATCACGGACATGATCATGCCGGAAATGGGAGGAAAGGAGCTGGGGCAGACTCTCAAGGATCTGTTTCCGAATCTGCCCGTGCTTCGTACTTCGGGTTTTCCGGAGCATATGGAAACCGGGGAGACTTTCCTGCCCAAACCATTCAACGCCCGCGACTTGGCCAGGAACGTTCGAAGGCTTTTGGACATGGCGGCCCGGACTTAGGCCCATCGCCCCGGCGTTGGCCCGCGCAAATCCCGGCCGTGGGTCAGCCTTGCACCAGTTGCAGGTAGAACACCGCGACGGGGGCGGAGAACATCAGGGCGTCGAAGCGGTCGAGGATGCCGCCGTGGCCGGGAATGAGATTGGAAGAGTCCTTGGCGCCGCTGTAGCGCTTGAGGACGGAGATGAACAGGTCGCCGACGATGGCGGTGACGCAGAGGATCAGGCCCAGCCCCAGGTTGGCCATGAGGCCGGTATGGAGCAGCCCGGGTCCCAATAGGACGACCACCAGGACGGTCAGGGCCGCGCCGCCTACGGCGCCTTCGATGGTTTTGCCGGAACTGATGGTGGGCGCGAGCTTGCGCTTTCCGAATTTGCGGCCGGTGAAGTAGGCCCCGCTGTCCGCGGTGGCGATGGCAATCTGGACCATGATGAGCGGGAACACGCCCTTCCAGCCGGGGCTTTCGGTGAGCAAGCCGTAGGTTCCCGAGGCGTAGATGCCGAAGAAGGCGCAGCCGAAGAGTTGCAGGTAGATCCACGGGGCCATGATGGAAATGTCCGCGAGGCGGAAGCCGATCAGAGTGAAGATCAATACCGCCGCTATGGATACGCCCCAGAGCCAGAGGTCCGGCGAGGCCGAAAGGCTGATGGAGCTTTCCAGCAGGCCGGGGAAGTGGGCCAGGGTGAAGATGAATACGATGAGGCCGGCCAGCCAGGCCGCATTGGGGCCGTGGCGGCCTTCGGGGCCGGAGTATTTGGACGTGATCATGCGGGACCATTCCCAGGCGCCCATGGAAAGGATGAGGGCGATGACGGCCCAGCGGGAGTAGGGGCCCAGGATGAGGGCGCCGTAGGTGAGGACGAGCATGACCGCGGCCGAGATGAGACGGACGGTCAGGTTGGACATGATCACGCCTCCATGACTTTGCCGAACCGGCGCTGGCGGGAGTGATACTCTTCGATGGCTTCCACCAGCCCGTCCCTGTCGAAGTCCGGCCAAAGGGTGGGGGTGACGTAGAGTTCCGTGTAGGCGATTTGCCAGAGCAGGTAGTTGGAGATGCGCTGATCGCCTCCGGTGCGGATCAGGAGTTCCGGATCGGGCACCTGGGGCAGGTACAACTGCGCGCCGAAAGATTGTTCGGTGATGTCTGCGGGCTGGATTTCGCCGCGCTTGACCTTCTCGGCCAGGGCGCGGGCGGCGTCGAGGATTTCCTCGCGGCCGCCGTAGGACACGGCCAGGTTGAGCTGCAGGCCGTTGTTGTTCCGGGTGCGCTCGATGCCCCATTCCAGTTCCTTGCGGGTCAGGTCGGGCAGCTTGTTCAGGTTGCCCAGGGCGCACAGGCGGACGTTATTCCGCATCAGGTCCTCGATCTCCTGGCGCACCATGTCCACCAGCAGGGTCATCAGGGCGTCCACTTCCGGCAGGGGGCGTTCCCAGTTCTCGGAGGAGAAAACGTATATCGTCAGGTATTTGACGCCGAGTTCGCCGCAGGCGCGCACGATCCTCTTGGTGGCCTTGGTGCCTTCGCGATGGCCCATCACCCTCGGGAGGAGACGCTTCTTGGCCCAGCGGCCGTTGCCGTCCATGATGATGGCGATGTGGGAAAGAGGCTCGCGCAAAGAACTCGCCTTGGTCAAACGGTCAGGATGTCCTTTTCCTTCTCGGCGATCACCTTGTCCACGTCCACGATGAACTTGTCGGTCAAGGCCTGGACCTTGTCCATTTCGTGCTTCAGCTCATCCTCGGAATGGCCCGCGTCCTTGGACGCCTTCTTCAGGTGCTCGTTTTCGTCCCGGCGGATGTTGCGGATGGCGACCTTGCCTTCTTCGCCGATCTTCTTGGCTATCTTGGCCAGTTCCTTGCGGCGCTCGCCCGTGAGGACGGGCATGTTCAGGCGGATGAAGGTGCCGTCGTTCACCGGGTTGATGCCGATGTCGCTGGTCATGATGGCCTTCTCGATGGCCTGCATCAGGCTCTTGTCCCAAGGCTTGATGGCCAGGCAGCGGGGTTCCGGCACCGTGATGGCCGCGGCCTGGCTGATGGGCGTACGGGTCCCGTAATAGTCGACGAATACGTTGTCGAGGATGGCGGGAGAGGCGATCCCGGTGCGGATCTTGGCGAGATCGCGGCGGACGTTCTCCACCGTCTTCTGCATGCGCTCCTTGATGGAATTCTCGTCCAGCATGTCCTATTCTCCGCTGTTGACCAGCGTCCCGATCTTTTCGCCGCGGGCGGCCTTGGCCAGGTTGCCGCGTACGTTCATGTCGAAAACCAGGATGGGGATGTTGTTCTCGCGGCACAGGGCGAACGCGGAAGTGTCCATCACCTTGAGCTGCCGGTTGATGGCTTCCGTGTAGGTGATGGTCTCGTATTTGACGGCATCCTTGTGCTTGTTGGGATCCTTGTCGTAGATCCCGTCCACATTGGTGGCCTTCATGATGATGTCGCAGTTGGTCTCGATGGCGCGCAGGGTGGCGGCGCTGTCGGTGGTGAAGTAGGGATTTCCGGTGCCCGCGGCGAACAGCGTGATGCGGCCCTTCTCCAGGTGGCGCACGGCCCGGCGGCGGATGTAGAACTCCGCGATGGAGGACATCTTGATGGCGCTCATCACGCGCGTGTAGATGCCCAGCTTCTCCAAGGCATCTTGCATGGCCAGGCAGTTGATGACGGTGGCGAGCATGCCCATCTGGTCGGCGGAAACGCGGTCGAAGCCGTATTTGCTGAGGGTGGCGCCGCGGATGATGTTGCCCCCGCCGATGACCACGCCCACCTGGACGCCGCTCTGGTAGACCTGGGCGACCTCCTCGGCGATGGCGCGGATGGTCTCGGGGTCGATCCCGCCTTCCTGGCGGGCGTTTCCGTCCTTGTCGCCGGCGAAAGCCTCCCCGCTGAGCTTGAGGAGGACGCGCTTGTACTTGAGGGCGGACATCGGGCTATTGGCCCAATTGCAGCCGATGGAAACCGAGAACCTTGATGGATTCCAGTCCCTGCGACTTGGCCGTGGCGACCAGCAATTTGTCGATGGTCAGCTTGCTGTCCTTGACGTAGACCTGGTTCACCAGGCAGTTCTCTTTGTAGAACTTCTGGATCTTGCCTTCCACGATCTTGTCCACGATGTCGCCGGTCTTGCCTTCCTTGAGGGTCAGTTCGCGGCCGATTTCGCGTTCTTTCTCGATGACGGAAGCGGGCACGTCCTTGGGTTCGATGGCGATGGGCATGGTCGCGGCGACCTGCATGGCGAGGTCCTTGGCCAGGCCCGACAGCGCGGGCTTGTCCTTGGCTTCGCCGGCATAACCGAGCTTGACGATGACGCCGATCTTCCCCCCTCCGTGGGAGTAGGTCTCGGCCAGTTCGTTGGCGCCCACCTTCTCGATCGTGAAGCGGCGGATGGAGATCATCTCGCCGATCTTGGCGATGACGGCGGTATTCACTTCCCCGACGGTGGTGCCTTCGAGGGCCTGGCCTTTGAGGGCTTCCGGATCCGCGGGCTGCTTGTCCAGGATGACCTTGGCGACCTTGGCGGTGAAGCCGTTGAAGTCGTCGGAGGCGGACACGAAGTCCGTTTCGCAATTGATCTCGACGGCGCAAACGGCGCCGGGACCGGAAGCGAGGATGACCTTGCCTTCCTTGGTCTCCTTGCCCACGCGCTTGGCGGCCACGGCGGCTCCCTGCTTGCGCAGGTATTCGATGGCCTTTTCCATGTCCCCGCCGGATTCGGTGAGGGCTTTTTTGCACTGAAGGATGCCGAGCCCGGTTTTTTCCCGGAGCTCAGCCACCATTTGCGCGGTGACTTCCACCATTACTCGGCCCCTTCCAGCACTTCCGCCAGGGCGGGAGCGGGAGCGGCGGTCTGGGTCTCGGAAGCGAGAGGCGCATTGATGGCGACGATGGCGTCCGAGAACACGCGGGTCAGCAGGCCCACGGACTTGATGGCGTCGTCATTGCCGGGGATCGGGAAAGCGACCTTGTCCGGATCCGAATTGGTGTCGACGATGGCGAACACGGGAATGCGCAAGCGGTTGGCCTCGTGCACGGCGATTTCCTCATGCTCGGAATCGACCACGAACAGGGCGCCGGGAAGGGTCTTCATGTGGCGGATGCCGCTGAAGATGCCTTCGAGCTTGGCGCGCTCCTTGTTCAGGGACAGCACTTCCTTCTTGGTGATTTCCTTGAAGAGGCCGTCGGTTTCCATCTTCTCGATCTCTTCGAGGCGCTTGATGGACTTCTTGACGGTGGAGAAGTTGGTGAGCATGCCGCCGAGCCAGCGCTCGGTCACGTAGAATTGGCCGCAGCGCACGGCTTCTTCCTTCAGGCATTCCTTGATGGTCTTCTTGGTGCCGACGAAGAGGATGGACTTGCCGGAGTGGCGGATCTTCTTCACGGCATCGGTGGCCTTCTGGAGGCACTCCTGCGTCTTGGACAGGTCGATGACGTAGATCCCGTTCTTCTCGGTGAGAATGAACTTCTTCATCTTGGGGTTCCACCGCTTGGTGAGATGCCCAAAATGGATACCGGCTTCCAACATCTCTTTGATTTCGGGTACTGACATTCTGATCCTCTATCCTTCTGACTCGATTAGCGCTTGCTGAACTGGAAGCTGCGGCGTGCGCCGGACTTGCCGTATTTCTTGCGTTCCACGGCGCGGGAGTCGCGCGTCATCAGTCCATGCTCGCGCATGGCGGCCCGGAACTCGGGCTTGTAGGCGACCAGGGCCCGGGCGATGCCCAAGCGGACCGCTCCCGCGGTTCCGTTCACGCCACCGCCGTTGGAGGTGACGATCACGTCCCACTGCTTGTTGACGTTGAGGATGGTCAAAGGCTGCTCCACGATCATCTCGCGGATGGCGTTGGCGAAGAACTCGGTGAAGGTGCGATCGTTGATGATGCGCTTGCCGGTTCCGGGCTTCAATATCACCCGCGCGATGGCGGTTTTTCTTCTGCCGGTTGCCCGGTACGTGTCCTGGGTAGCGATGATATCCTCCTGTGGTTCCTGGCCGGCCTACTTGAGGGCCAGCACCTCGGGCTTCTGCGCCGCGTGGGGGTGGCTCTCGCCACCGTAGACGTGAAGTTTCTTGGCCATGTGGTCGCCCAGAATGGTGTGGGGGAGCATGCCTTTGACGGCGTGGCGGACCGGGTAACCGGGGCGCACGGCCTGGGCCTGGGTCACGGAAAGCTCGCGCCATCCGCCCGGATGGGTGGAGTGGTTGAAATAGCGCATGGTTTCGCGCTTCTTGCCCGTCAGGGCCACCTTGTCCGCATTGATGATGATGACATGGTCGCCGAGATCCTGATTGGGGGACCAAGCGGCCTTGTTCTTGCCCATGAGGATGGAGGCGGCCGTGCTGGCCAAGCGACCGAGCACCACGTCGTTCGCGTCGATGATGAACCATTTGGTCGAAATGGTCTTGGGATTTACCGTAACCGTTTTCATTTCTGCCCTATTAATTAAAAAAAATTAGACAGGTTAAGTTAATAAAGACCCCCTATTTGGTCAACTGAACCGGCGCATTTCAGCGAGGTTCAGGGCCCATAATTATAGCTAAAACGGGAGTTTACCGCCATCCAAATGAACCGGGGAGGGCCGTTTGGCCCGTATTTCGGGCGATTTGAAGGGGGATTCCAGGCTACCGGAGGCGCGAACCGCCCCGGTCCACCGCGATTAATCCGGTCCCGACAGGGTCCCCAGGCCGCACCCCGCATTGGGCGCGGGCGCTCCCTGAGACGGGCGGGACCGGCTGCAGGCCAGGATCAGGGAGCCTTCCGGGGACAGGGCGGTCGCGGCCTCCGCTTCCCGCGGAAAAAGCTCCGCCACCTGCGCGGCAGTCCGGTATTGCATGGGCCATTCCAAGAGCCACGACCGGACCAGGCGGGTGGGATCTTGCGTATGATGATTGGCGATCGCCAGCACCCCGTCCGGCGCTTTGGCGGCGTGGAGCTTCGCCAGCAGCTTCGCCGCGGAGCCGCTTTCCAGATAATCGAACAGACCCGCGGAGATCACGACGTCGAACCGCCCCGGGAACTCTTCGGCGTCCAGCTTCCGGAGGGATTTCGTCACGGTCCGGATCGACGTATTGCACAAGGAGGGCATGATCGCTCCGCAATACGCGGAAGCGGCCGGATCGAAGTCATAGATCCAAATCTCCAAGCGCTCCGGCATGGGAGTCTCGGCCAGGAAATCGCGGATGTACCGGGCCCCTCCGCCTGCAATGTCCAGGATGCGCAACCTTCCTTTTTTCCTGCGGAACTCTTCCCAAAGGGTCGCTTTCATCCATTTCCGCCGCTCCCATAACCCCCGGGTGCCGGGCATGCCGGCATACAAGGCTTCCAGCAGGTTCTCCATGCCGGAACGCGTGGGATCCCGGCCCGCGGAGGCTTCCAGGCCTTCCAGGATTTCGAGGATCCGGAAATCGCCCGGGTATCCGTACGACTTGAAACGGGATTTGCTCCAGCACTCGCAACGCCAGAACCACGGGCCCAGAAGCGATTGGAGGGCCTGTATGATGGATCCGGTTTCCCCCGGGTTCAGAAGCGGTTCGGCATCCCCGAGCATGCGGATCATTTCCCAAAACCGCTGCGCGACGGGAACCAGGATGTCCGGCCCGGGGAGGTTCAACCCTTGCTTCATCATGTGGAGGTTCGCGGCCTTGAGCCGGCGCGCGAATTTCCAGATCACGGTATGGAGTTCCTCGCATGGGGACGAGCCGTTTCCGACGGCGGTCCGCGCCTCGGCCGCATTCACGGCCGCCTCGGCCGCATTCACGGCGAAACGCATGCAACACCTTCCCATCCGCTGCAGAATCCGGTTCGGGCAGCGTCCATGATTTTTTTTAGATGTACGAAGCGGATATTTTGTCTCGTCCGCCCTGATGGCCCATAAACTATATATCCGGTATTTTCTGAAAATTGGGGTATGCGAAGATTCCCAAAAATTTATCGTGTCCGCCGATATTACATTTCCATTGCGACAACCGTCCAAGCATCTCCTGACTTTTGATAAGAATCGCATCCCCACGGATGAAGTATCGTTCGAAAGGAGTGGTTCATGGACCACATTTCCATCCATTTGATCGCCCTTATCGCGTGGTTGATCGTTTTCCTTCCAGCCCCCATCTACTTCCTGTCCACGGGGCTGAGAAAATTCCATAAGTACCAATCCTTTTTCCGGGACCCGGATTTCTTCCAGGAATATTTCCGGCTCTATTGCCCGACGGAGAAGCTTTCGAGTTCGGAAACCCTGGAGAGCCTCCAGGCGCGTTTTGAAAAGAACTTCAAAAGGAAGCATGGGTTCCACAACTATGTCTTTCCATGGATCCTGATCGGAATGGTTTCCGGCATTGGGATCTGCCTGATCACCCGGCATGTGATGATTTCCTGGTTTCATCCCGGGCAAATTAAGGCCGGCGCCTACCTCTTTCCCCTCTTCAATCCCATCGCCCTATATGCTTTCTTGGGCGCCTACATGTGGGTGGCCTATGATCAGATCGCACGGCTGCAGAACAAGAATTTTTCCCAATACAATCTGTACCAGGGATGTTATCGCTTTCTGTTCGCCATTCCCATAGGTTTCGCTTTTTCTTACCTGCTGGAATCGCATATCGCTCCGGCCGTGGTGTTCTTCCTGGGCGCATTTCCCGTTTCGACCATTATGAAATATGGGCGCAGGCTGGTGCAGCAGAACCTGAAACTGGGGGACAACGAGGAAAATTCCCACAGCGATCTCGAACAGCTCCAATGCGTCAATACCGCCCAGGCAGAGCGTTTTTTTGAAGAAGGCGTGGAAACGGTGCTGATGCTGGCTTACACGGATCCGGTGGACATTTCCAAGCGCGCGAATTTCGATTTCAACTATGCTCTGGACGGCATCAGCCAGGCCCTGCTTTGGATCTACCTGGGCGAAAGGATGAACAAGGACGGCAAGGACAAGGCCATCCTCATCCGCAGCATGGGCCTCAGGGGCAGTGTCGAGGCCATCAGCCTCTTCGAGGCGGTAAAGGCCGGAAACGCCGACTCCAAGGTATGCTTCGCCGAGATAGCCAAGGTGCTGGAAATCTCCGAAGCGGGGCTCACCAATACCTTCATCGAAGTCACGGAGGACCCTTACGCGAAATTCGTGTACAAGATGTGGGGCATCTGAACCGGGGAGGGGATAGCTTTTGAAGGCCATGGGAAAGATGCGTCTTCAATCCAACCAAGGATCCACCTGCCTGGTTTCGGTCTTGCACGGGTACTGCGGGAGCATAGATCAGTTGAAGATGGTGGTCGAGGTTGTCCAGGATGCCCGACCGGAAGCCGACATCCTCTTGCCGAAACTTCCGACATCCCGCCTATCCTTCGCCGATCCCCACGATATCCTGAGGGGCATCCTGGCCTTGATGGATGAACAATGGCTCAAGGATCCAGTGGTTGACGCTGAAAATCGAGCGCCCGGCGCATCCCGATAACGCCACCCAGGTATTCCAGCTCCTTGGGACCAGGGACGACATGGTGGGTCCTGAGGATGACATCGATCTTGTGACCGGTTCGGATTTCGTCCACATGGACGTGCCGTATACCGGACACAAAGACATCCTCATGATGGACTCGTCCGAATCGGGTCTGCGCCGTGCATCCATCCTACGGGGCGTGCTCGCGCCCGAAGCGCGATCCGGCAGCACCCGGACCCGTCAGGATAGGGCCATGGCCGCGGCCAACATGAATCCGGAAAGCGGAGAGACGGATGCGACGGACGCAAAGGATGTGACGGACGCCGTATTCGTAGTCCACGGGATACGGGATATTGGACAGGCAGATTGGCGCGATGCATTGCCGAGGAAGGACGGAAGGCGGGACGGAAATGGCTGAAGGGGGATCCGACACGCCGTATCTTGAACTTCGCGGCTACCCGCGATTGGGTGGTCGCCATCTTTCCCAAGCTGATGGAATATCTGAACATCCAGGATTTGGGTTCGGCGGGACATGATGGATTCCACTGGCCCGAATCCGATAACCGGCGCAGTCAGGTCAAGTTCATCGAGGGTTCGCATGGCGCCGGAGTGGAGGAGGACAACTGGCAGAACATCGCCCACTTCATCGTGAACGGCCGGAGCAGCGGAACGGGCGCATTGCGCGTCCGGCGCAACTCATTCATTTTTGGGGCCTCTATCAGGTCGGGACCAAGGTTTAAACCGGATCCCGTTTCCGCCTGGCTCATAAACGGCTCGGCCTGCGCGAAAGCCGCGATCATGTTCCGGAACCCGTCCGCCACCGGGAGCGGCAGGTCCCGTCCGGGAACGGTCAGGCCCCGCCTGATCGGAGTGAGGTTGGTGGCCTTCAACAGACGGGCGAACTTCTTGATCCCCGCATGGAGTTCTTCGCAAACGGTGAACCCTTTTCCGCCCGACGTCCGCGCGTGGGACCCCTTTACAGCGACGATCATGGTTTGCCTTTCCGGTGTCCGCGAAGCCGGGATGCGGGCCGCGTCCATGGTTCGATGCTCCAAGGAACTCTTTTGTTTCAGGTCAACGGGTTTACGGGGTTATCGGGTCCGGACAGGAGCTCGCTTTTAACCGTCACGATTTGACCGAAAACCAAGTGTCCCCGCAGGTTTTCCCCGAAACGGCGCGGTTTCCGGTTCCGGAATCCGTATTCGCCGGGCCCGTTTGTTGCTTTGGATTGTTGCTTTATTTTGAATGAGGGAGAACAGAGCATGGGAAGGTGTTTGCGGCGGGGCGCATGTTCCCGCAGGGAGGCGGCCATGGCGGACAGGGTTTGGAAATCGGTTGGGCTGGGGGCGGCTCTCTTGGCCGTTTTCCCTGCGGTGGGGATCGCCGGGGCCGGCTTCGAAGGCTTGAAAGCCGAGTGGTGCCGCATCGCGGAGGCCCCGGTGGCGATCAACGACGTTGGGGAAACCCCGGATGGGGAATTCATCCTGGGGGGCAGCGCTTCGGTCGGCGGGTCACGGCGCGCCTTTTACGCCTTGTTGGGAAAGGACGGCACCCTGGTATGGACGCATGTGGGGGACTCCGCCCAGGAGATCCATTCGGTGGGCTATCTCCAGGATGGCTTCCTGTTGGCCATGGGCCCGCCCGATCGGATCGTGGTCACGGACGGATCGGGAAATCCCGTCCGCCTCGCGGAAGGAGGGGGCCTGGGCATCCTGAGGCCGTTGTCCAAAGGAAGATGGCTGGCTTTCCGCGTTCCGCAGACGGCGGGGGGCAGGCCGGACGGCCTCATCCTGGATTCCCAAGGAGCCCGGATGGCGGTTCTTTCCCAGGACGCCATGCTTCCTTTCGACGCCCTGGGAACCCCGGACGGGAGAGTTATCATCGGAGGTCATGCCAGGGTTACCGGTGTCGCGATTTCCGATTCGTTCTGGATCCAATCCTATTCCCCGGGCGGATCGCCGGGGTGGAAACGGAAGATCGCCGCGCCCCAGGGAACCCTCCCGGTGGCCCTGCAGTTTTTGCCCGGGCCGGACGATAGCATCCTGTTCCTGGGAACCGCTCTATTCGAAAGCGGCCTGCAAAGCCTCTATGCCTTGGATGCGGCCGGAAAACCGGGTGTGCCGCGGTACCTGCCGTCAAACGGGAACCCCTTGCTTCTCGCGGGACTCCGATCCGCCCAGGGGGATTTGATCTTCGCGGGCGGGGCATTCACGGGAACGGGCGGCAAGGACATTTCCAGGGGAGCCTTCAAAATCAGTTACTGTGACGTTTTTCCGGAGTTGTGGCGCCAAACGGAGACCAGAAGCGTGCAACCCGCCTTGGCGGCCCTGACCGGTCATCGTCCGGATTCCGCCGTCTGGTACACGCTGCAGTCGCTTCCCGTCGATACCCGTCCCACCCATCCCGCGGCCTTCCGCAAGGTGATCGAAATCCGGACCGGCGGCTTTCTGGTGGTGGGAGACTTCGGGGATTGGATGGGCAGACCCGTGCTGGCGGCCAAGGTTTCCGAGACGGGGACTTTGGCCTTGGCGGGGAGGGGACGCAGGGACAGGCCCATGGGGATTACGGCCGCGATCCTGCGAGACCTTTTGGGGCGGTTGCGGTCCGCCGATGCGGCGACCCGGAGAACGGCGGCTATCGGTTATTCGCCGTAGCGGCTACCAACTAACTCGCCACGGGCATGGGCACTAACTGCATTCCCGCTGCCTTGGCTTGACGCTTCAAATGGTTCATTTTCTTTTCCAATTGGCTTTTCGATAGGGTATCCAACATCGATTTGGAATACTCCGCCCCCT
>DATENA010000324.1:0-4448 GCA_035275285.1 Fibrobacteria bacterium
TCCTCGTCGCTGACGGCCATCCACCTGGCCTGCCAGGACCTCAAGGCCGGACGCACCAGCCTCGCCCTCGCCGGAGGCGTCAACGTCTCCATCCATCCCAACAAGTACCTCATGCTCAGCGCAGGACAGTTCATCTCCAGCGACGGCCATTGCCAAAGCTTCGGCGAAGGCGGAGACGGATACATCCCCGGCGAAGGCGTCGGCGTCGTCGTGCTCAAGCGCCTCTCCGAGGCCCTCCGCGACGGCGACAACATCCACGGCATCCTCCGCGGCAGCGCCCTCAACCACGGCGGCAAGACCAACGGCTACACCGTCCCCAATCCCCAGGCCCAGGCCGCCGTCATCGCCCAGGCCCTGGCCGAGGCCCGCATCCATCCCCGCCACATCAGCTACCTCGAGGCCCATGGCACCGGCACCAAGCTGGGCGATCCCATCGAGATCGCCGCCCTCACCCAGGCCTTCCGCCGGCACACCGAAGACACCGGGTTCTGCCGCATCGGCTCGGCCAAATCCAATATCGGCCATTGCGAATCGGCGGCCGGCATCGCGGGATTGACCAAGGTGCTGCTGCAGATGCGGCATGGGCAAATCGTTCCCTCGCTGCACTCCGGCCGGCTCAATCCCCATATCGACTTCGCCAGGACGCCCTTCGAGGTGAACCAAGCGCTCAGGGAGTGGGAGCGGCCGGTGGTGGAGGGGCGGCAGGTGCCGCGCCTCGCCGGCATCTCGTCCTTCGGGGCGGGGGGTTCCAATGCGCATGTGCTGGTGGAGGAATACGTGCCGGAGCGGCCGGCAGGGATGCGTGCCACGGCGCCGCGGCACGCAGACGTGCCGGGCTCCGGGAGCGGGAAGCCCGGGAAGCGGATCGTGCCGCTCTCGGCGCGGACGGCGGAGCAATTGCAGCGGAAGGCCGGGGACTTGCTGGAGCACCTGCGGGAGGCATCCGCAGAGGGACCGGTGGACCTGGACGCGGTGGCGTACACGCTGCAGGCGGGCCGGGAGGCGATGGAGGAGCGGCTGGGCTTTTTGGCGGAGACGGTGGACGAGTTGCTGGGCGGGTTGCGGGCCTTCTGCGAGGGCGCCGCGGATATCCCGGACGCCTACCAGGGACGGGTCAAGCGCGGCGCCGAAGGCGTGGCGCTCCTCAATCACGATGAGGACATGCAGGAGGCCATCGGCAAGTGGATGGCCCGCAAGAAGCATGGCAAGCTGCTGGAGCTATGGGTGAAGGGGCTGGAGCTGGATTGGGACAGGCTGCATGGGGATGCCAAGCCCCGTCGCGTGGCCTTGCCCACCTATCCCTTCGCCCGGGACAGGTATTGGATCGACGCCCATGCGGGAGCCGCGCCGGAGGGCGCGGCCGGGCGGCTCCATCCCCTGGTGCATCGCAACACCTCGGATTTCGGCGGGCAAAGCTATGCCTCGTCCTTCACCGGTCGGGAAGCCTTCCTGGCCGATCATCGGGTGAGAACGGAAGCGGGAATCCGGAAAGTCCTTCCGGCGGCGGCTTACCTGGAAATGATCCGGGCCGCGGTGGCGCATGCTTCCGCCGAGGAAGGGAACGGCGGCCTGGAATTGCGGGATTTGGCCTGGCTGCATCCCTTCGTGGTCGAGGGTCCCGCGGATATCGCCTTGTCCCTGGCCTGCGACGGCGAGGCTTCCGAAGGCGCACCCGTCGACTTCGAGGTATACAGCGGCGCCGGGGACGGGGAAATCGTCCATTGCCAGGGCACGGCCATACGCCAGGCCTCGCAGCCTCCGGCGCATTTGGATTTGGCCCGTCTCGAAGCGGCCACCGGCAAGGCGGTTTACGGGGCCGACCGGCTGTATTCCCGCTTCACGGCCATGGGTCTCGAATATGGGTCCTCCCATCGCACCCTTACCGAGCTGCGCCTGGGCGAGGGGCAATCGCTGGCCCGCCTGAGCCTGCCGGCATCGCCGGCATCCGGCGCGCAGGCCTATGTGCTGCATCCGGGCCTCCTGGATGGCGCGCTGCAAGCTTGCGTCGGCCTGCTGGCCGACTTGGACGGGGAGCCCGGCCGTCCCGCTTTGCCTTTCACCCTGGATTCCATGCGCATCTTCGCGTCCTGCAACGGAGCGCTTTTCGCCTGGTGCCGCTATGCGCCGGCTGCCTTCCAGGGTGGCCGGGGAGATGCGGTGGCGCGGGTGGACATCGATTTGTGCGATCCGCAAGGGCAGGTTCGCGCCGAACTGCGGGGTTTCGCATTCCGCCCCTTGGGCGCAGGCGGCGGCGAGGCGGACCGCCCGGACCTCGGCACCTTGCTCGCGGTCCCGGAATGGGTTTCCTCGGCCCTAGCGCCGGCGGAAGCGTCCGGCGCCGCCGCGCCCGATGCCTTCGCCGAGCACCATGTCATCGTTTGCGGCTTGCCCGATGCGGACGGGAAGCTGGCCGCCGCCTTGCCGCAGGCCCGCATCGTCCACGTTGCGGAAGAGCGGGAATCCCTGGCGGCCCGTTTCGAAGCCGCCGCCATCGCATGCTTCGAATGCGTGCGCGCCATTCTCCAGGGCAAGCCGCGGGAAAAGGCGCTGGTGCAGGTGGTTGCCGCCGGCGAAGACGAAGTATACGCCGGCCTTTCCGCCCTGCTGGCCACCGCCTCCCTGGAAAACCCCCTGTTGGCGGGGCAAACCCTGCTCGTTCCGGCGGAGATGCCGGGGGATGAAATCGCGGCGCGGTTGCGCGAGAACAGCGGCCGTCCTGCGGATGCCGTGATCCGGTATGCGGGCGGATCGCGCCAGGTGTCGAGATGGATCGAAACGGCCGCCGGAAGCGCCGGCCCGCGCATCGCCTACCAGGATCGGGGCGTATATCTGATCACGGGCGGCCTGGGCGGATTGGGGCTGCTTTTCGCGCGGGACATCCTGGAGCGGACCCGGAATGCCAAGGTGATCCTGACCGGGCGTTCGGCGCCTTCGCAAAAGGTCGAGGAAAAGGTCGAGGCCGCGCTCGCGGGCCTTTCCGCAGCGGGCCGGGCCGGCTATCGGCAATTGGACCCGGCGGATCCGGAACAGGCCGGGCGATTGATCGCCGCCATCGTGGCCGAGCATGGCCGCCTGAACGGCATTCTCCATAGCGCCGGCATGATCCAGGACGGATTCATCCTCAGGAAGGATGCGGAAGGGTTCCGCCGCGTGCTGGCGCCCAAGGTGGCCGGCGCCTGCGCCCTGGACGAAGCCAGCCGGGATTTGCCCTTGGATTTCCTGGTCTTCTTCTCCTCCACGGCCGGAGTCGTCGGCAATCCCGGCCAGGCCGACTATGCGGTCGCCAATGCCTTCATGGACCGGTTCGCCGCCCATCGCAACCGCCTGGTCGCCGCCGGCCGGCGCAGCGGGCATACGCTGTCCATCGCCTGGCCCCTTTGGGAAGCGGGCGGCATGCAGGTGGAGGCGGCGGTGCTGGATTCCCTGAAGCGGGACCTGGGGATGCACCCCCTGGCGGCGCCCGCGGGCCTGGAGGCCTTCCATCGGGCCTTGGAGCTGGGCCATGGAAGCGTCCTGGTCGCGGCCGGCGACCGCTTCCGGCTGCGGCGCAAGCTGCTGGCTTCCGGGGATCCGGACGCCGCGCTTCCCGATACGTTTGTTAACTCCAAAGTTATCGTATCATCAGCAATACCCAGTGCTCCGTCCGCGCCGGTCGCCGGGCTGGAGGAGATGGCGCTGGAGTTCCTCAAGCGCCAGCTTTGCGACCTGCTGAAAATCCCTTCCCAACGGATCGACGCCCAGGCGCCTTTCGAAGCCTATGGGATCAATTCCGTCCTGGCCATGAATCTCACCAACCGGCTGGAGAAGGTTTTCGGCCCCCTGTCCAAGACCTTGTTCTTCGAGTACCAGAGCCTCCGCGAACTGGCCGCCTATTTCCTCCAATCCCATGGGGAAAAGCTCGCTGCCTTGCTCGCCCCCGCCCGGGAAAACCTGCCCGCCCCCGCTCCGGCCGTATCCCTGGCTCCGGCGGCCGAAGGGCCGGCCTCCGCCCGGCGTTCCGCGCGCCGCCGCCGCGCCAAGGCCTCGCCCGCCCGCTCCGCCCATCCCCATGCCGACGAGTCCATCGCCATCGTGGGCCTCAGCGGCCGCTATCCCGAGGCCCCGGACCTCCGCCGCTTCTGGCGCAACCTGCGCGACGGCAAGGATTGCATCGTCGAAGTCCCCGCCGATCGCTGGGATTGGCGCGAATACTTCAGCGCCGATCGCCATCAGCCGGGCCGCCATTACAGCAAATGGGGCGGCTTCATCGCGGGGGTGGACGAATTCGATCCCCGCTTCTTCAACATCTCCCCGCGCGAGGCCGAGGCCATGGATCCGCAGGAGCGCCTGTTCCTGCAGCATGCCTGGATGGCCATCGAGGATGCCGGCTATTCCCGCGCCGCCCTGCAAATCCCCCACCCCTCCGGCCTCCCCGGCCAGGTCGGAGTCTATGCCGGCGTCATGTACTC
>DATENA010000325.1:0-13686 GCA_035275285.1 Fibrobacteria bacterium
GGGAGCTGGAAGGCAAGCGGCGCGCGCGCGAGTCCCTGTTGGCCCGGGAGAAGTCCCTGGCGGAAACGGAAGCGGAGCTGCACGCGATCCGCCTGGAGCTGCAGGCCGCCGCCGCCGAGGCGGCGGAGCTGGACCGGCATGCGACCGCCGAGGACCGGATCGCCCTGCGCCAGAAATGGACCGGCCACCTGGCCAGGCTGGAGGATTGGGCGGCCCTGGAAACGGAGGCCAAGGTCTCCGCTCCCTACCGGGACGATCGGCGCGAGGAGTTCAACCGTCTGGCGGAAGCCTCCCGTTCGGCCGCCGCCGCCCTCCAATCCGAACGCGGCAAGCGGGAACAGCAGGCGAACCTGGTTTCCCAGGCCAAGGCCGAGGGCCGGGCGTTGCGGGAGGCCCGGGATGCGGCCGTGCCCCGGGCCGCTCTGGCCAAGCGCCTGTCCCAAGCGGTCCGGGCGGCCCAGGCGGACGGATCCGCGGCCGGCCGGATGCCCGCATGGAGCCCCATCCTGGCCGCGCTGCTGCCGGTGGCGGGCGCCATCGGGGCGTTCTCCGTTCCGGCGGTGATGCGGGGCGCGGCCATCGCCCTGCTTTTCGTAGGCTTGCTCTTTTCCGGCCTGGTCCTGTTCGCGGGGCTGCGGGCCCGGAAAACCGCGGCCCGGGAAGCGTCGGCGCGGAACCTGTCCCGCTGGAAGGACGAGTGGAACCTGGGTTCCGCTTCCGCGATGGTTCCGGGAGCGGGGGAGATGGCCACCTTGGAGGGCTTCCTCCTGGCGATGGAGGCCGCGGCGCGGGAAACGGAAAACCTGGAAACCAGGGAGGCGGAAGCGGCGCGGCGCTTGATTGCCTTGCAGGACGCCCTGGATGCGCTCGATGCTTCCCTGGCCGGACTCAAGGAAGAGGAAGAGGCCGCCCGGCGCGCCGAACGGGAATGGCTCGCCCGCCACGGGGCGGACGGCGCGGAAGACTATGCCTTGAAGGTGTCGCGCAGCGGACAGATCGCGGCGGAGCTGCCCAAACGCCGCGCCGCGCTGGAAGCCTTGGCGCAAGGACCGGATCTGGAGGCGTTCCGCCGGGAATTGAGGCGCAAGCTGCAAGGCCTGGACGAGGAGGGCGTTCCGGAAAAGGGCCGGGACGAGGCGGCCTTGCAGAGGATGCGGAAGCAGCGGCAGGAGCTCCAGGCGCGGCAGGCCGTCGCCGCGCAACGGGAACGCGAATGGATCGCCTTGCGGGAAGGGGCGGCCGGGGAAATCCGCGGAGCCTTCGGCAAGCTGGCCGGGGAGATCGTGGACCTCGAAGACGCACTGGCCGCGGCGGAAGCGGAGATCACGGCCAAGGAAATGGACAAGCAGGCTGCGGCCCTGGCCCTGGACATCTTCAAGGAAATAGGGGATGGGGCGGATCTGCTGCTGGCGGGCCTCTCCCGGGAAATGGAGGCCATGCTCGGCAACATCCTGCCCGCCGGGCGGGCGGTGTCCCTGCTGGGTCTGGAGGAAAAGCAGATCCAGGTGCAGGATGCCGGCGGCGGCACCCGGTCCCTGGACCATCTCTCCACGGGCACCAAGCATGCCATGGTGCTGGCGGCCAAGCTCGCCATGGCCTTGAAACACCGCCAGGGTCCGGGCATCCTGGTGCTGGACGAACCCTTCCTGGCCATGGACGGGGAACGGGAGACCCGGGCCTTGGAACTGCTGCGGGATTTCCATGCCCGGCATGGATGGCAGATCATCCTGATGACCAAGGAAGCCGGCCTCCGGGACAAGGTGCTGGGGATGTTCACGGCTCCCCGGCTGGTGGATCTCTCGCTTTTCCGCTGATCCCTTCACATTGCCGGCTCCGGCGCGCGTCCAAAATCCGTATTGACACCGCTTCGGCAGGAACCCTTTTTCCAGGAACGGGCGCCGGATCTCCCGGATCGCGTAACCGATGCCGCCACCGGCGGTTCGGACGTTTTTCCCGGATGACCCGGAGAATCCCATATGTTATTATACAGGGAACTATGGTAACGGAATGGGAGATCATCCATGAGTGAAACGTTCCGGACTTTGCCCGGCCTCCTCAAATACGTGGAAGCGAATTTCAAGAACGATTGCGCCCTGGGGTACAAGAAGGGCGGCTCCTGGGTGGGGATTTCCACGGCCGAGGTGGGGGATACCGTCCGTCGCTTGTGCCTGGGATTGGTGGATCTGGGGCTCAAGCCCGGAGACAAGGTGGGAATGGTCGCGGACCCTTCGCCGAACTGGATCCTGATGGACCTGGCCATCCTGGGGGCGGGAGCCGTTTCCGTGCCCATGTTCTCGAACATCTCCCATGACAATCTGGCCTATGAGATCGAGGACTCCGGCATGCGATTCCTGTTCGTGGGCTCCGATCAGCAGTACCAGGCCATGAAGCCTTTCTTCGGCAAGCTGGAGAAGATCATCACCCAGTTGCCGCTTACGGCAACCCCGGACGGCCTGGGCGGCGGCCAATGCGTTTCCTTCCAGACCCTGCTGCAATCGGGCGCCAAGCGCCAGGCGAAGAACGCGGGGGAATACCTGCGCCTTTCCGAAGCCATCAACGAGCAGGACACCGCCACCTTGATCTATACCTCCGGCAGCACCGGCGTGCCCAAGGGCGTGGAACTCACCCATCGCAACCTGGTGTTCCAGGTGCTGGCCGCCGCCAAGCGCTTTCCCCTGGATCCCGCCTCGGACAAGATCCTGAGCTGCCTGCCCCTGGCCCACGTGTTCGAGCGCATGGTGACCTACTACTACTTCTACACCGGCACCAGCGTCTACTTCGCCGAAGAGATCAAGAAAGTGGCGGAGAACCTGCGCGAACTCAATCCCACCGTGGTCACCATGGTGCCGCGCCTCTTGGAAAAAGTGCACGCCAAGATGCAGGCCAACGTGGAAATGGCGCAGGGATTCAAGAAGGCGCTGGGCGCCAAAGCCTGGGCGCGCGCGCATGCCAAGGTTCCCGGCTCGCGCGACACCTTGCCGGACAAGATCTACGACGCCCTGGTCTACAAGAAGATGCGCAATGCCCTGGGCGGCAAGCTGCGCATCACCATTTCCGGCAGCGCCCCGCTGGATCCCGCCCTGGCGGCCTTCCTCGTCAACATCGGCATTCCCGTCTACGAAGGCTACGGCCTGACGGAAGCCTCCCCGGTGATAGCGGCCAATTTCCCCGGCCACCGCAAGCTGGGCACGGTGGGCATGGCCTTTCCGGGAGTGGAAGTGAAAATCGCCGACGACGGGGAAATCCTCACCCGCGGTCCGCATATCATGAAGGGATATTACAACAAGCCCGCCGAAACGGCGGAGGCGGTGGACAAGCTGGGCTGGCTCCACACCGGGGACCTGGGCCATTTCGACGCCGAGAACTACATCAAGATCACCGGACGCAAGAAGGAGCTCTTCAAGACCGCCAACGGCAAGTACGTGGCCCCCGTGCCCATCGAGCAGGCCATCGCGGGGAACAAGCTGGTGGACATGGTGATGGTGGTTGCCGAAGGGAAACCGTTCACGACCTGCCTCATCTTCCCCGATTTCGAAAATCTCAAGGCGGTCAAGGCGGAGTTGGGCCGGTCCGAAACCGGCAACGACGTCTTTCTGGAGAGCGCCGAGGCCAAGGCTTACGTCCGGAAAACCATGGACGAGGTCAATGCCAAGCTCAACCATTGGGAACAGATCCAGAAGTTCGCGATCATCAAAACGCCGATAACGGTGGATTCGGGTCAATTGACCCCTACCATGAAAATCCGCCGGCACGTGGTCATGGAAAAATTCCGATCCGAAATTGATTCCATGTACCGATCCTAGGTACAATATTAGGGATGCGGAAGTCCGGGGAGCGGCCTTCCCACCACATACCTTCCCGATCCCCCGGAGGAGCCTCCTATGCAACCGATTCGCAGCGCAACCGTCATCGGCAGCGGCATCATGGGTTCCCAAATCGCCGCGCACCTGGCCGGATGCGGCATCCCGGTCCTGCTCCTGGACGTCCCCACCGAGGGCAAGAACCGCAACCTCACGGCCGATAAAGGCCGCGACGCCCTCAAGAAGATCAAACCCTCGCCCACCTATTCCCCCGACGCCCTCGATCTGATCACCACCGGCAATACCGCCGATCACCTGGCTGAAGCCGGCAAGACGGATTGGATCCTCGAAGCCATCATCGAACAGCCCGATCCCAAGAAGGACCTGTTCAAGAAGCTCGCCGCGGTCATGGGGCCGGACACCATCCTGGCGACCAACACCTCCGGCATCCCGTTGAAAGCGCTTTGCTCGGACCTGCCCGCCTCCGTGCAGGAACGCTTCATCGGCACCCATTTCTTCAATCCGCCGCGCTACCTGCGCCTGGTGGAAGTCATCCGCGGACCCAGGACGTCCCAGCTCACCGTGGACCGCATCCACCACGCGCTTTCCGCGGTCCTCAACAAGGTGGCCGTGCCCGCGCTGGATTCCCCCGCCTTCATCGCCAACCGCATCGGCGTGCACGCCATGGTCGCCACCGTGGCGCTGGCCAAGGAAATGAACCTGACCGTGGAAGAGGTCGACGTGCTGACGGGACCCGTCATCGGCCGCCCCAAGACCGGCACCTTCAAGCTGGTGGACCTGGTGGGCATAGACACCCTGGGGCACATCATCAAGGGGCTGCAACAGGCTTTCCCGCAGGAGATCTTCGCCGTGGATCCCGTCATCCAAGGGCTCATCGACAAGAAAGCCTTCGGGCGCAAGACCGGCGCGGGGTTCTACCGCAAAGGCAAAGACGGCATGGAAGCCCTGGACCTGGCCAAGGGAGAATACCGCCCGGAGGCCAAGGCCCGCTTCGAAGAGCTGAAGGACGTTTCCAAGGAAGAGACGCCGGAGAAGAAGTTCCGCAAGCTGTTCGCCGCCGAAGGTCGCGGGGCCGATGCGGCCCGCCGTATCCTTTCCACCACGCTCGCCTACGCCGCCACGGTGGCGCCTTCCATCGCGGAGGACCTTTCCTACGTGGACGAGGCCATGGAACTGGGCTTCGGCTGGGACCTGGGCCCGTTCAAGATCGTCGACGCCATCGGCCCGGAAACCTTCCAGGCCGCCTGCGCCAAGTACAAGATCGAAGCCCCGGCCTGGCTCTTCCAGCAGGCCGCCGGGGATGCGCGCATCTACAAGGCCGAAGGCGGCAAAGTGGCCGTCAAGGACGTGCCCAAGCCCGGGGCGGGCGCCTCGCGCCGCGACCTCAAGCCCCGCGGTTTCAGCCTCGCGCGCCATCGCTCCAGTTCCAAGCCCGTCATCGAGACCACGGACGCCACCTTATGGGACATGGGCGACCGGATTCTGCTGCTGGAATTCCATTCCAAGATGAACTCCATGGGACCCATCTCCCTGGACATGATCCTCAAGTCCGTGGACAAGGCCAATGACGGTTGGGACGGCCTGGTGATCGGCAACCAGGGCGCCAACTTCTGCGCCGGCGCCAACATCGCCATGGTCCTGGTGGATGCGGCCAACGGCGAGTTCGACAACATCGACTTCGCCGTCAAGCAATTCCAGCGCGCCAGCATGGCCATCAAGTATTCCGGCGTGCCCGTGGTGGTCTCGCCCCACAACATGGCCCTGGGCGGAGGCTGCGAGTTCGTGCTCCACAGCAACCGCCCCGTGCTGTCCCCGGAAACCTACCTGGGCCTGGTGGAAGTGGGCGTGGGCCTCCTGCCCGCCGGCGGCGGCACCAAGGAGCTGGCCGTGCGCAGCTACGCGAACGCCAAAGGCGCCTTGGGGCTGAACAGCCTCATCAAGGCCTTCGAACTGATCGCCATGGGCAAGGTCTCCACCAGCGCCAAGGAAGCCTTCGACATGGGCTACATGGACCGCCGCGCCGTGATCGCCTCCAACGAGTCCACCCGCCTGGATCAGGCCAAGGCCGAAGCCCTGGCCATGTCCCGCGCCGGATACCGGCCGCCCGCGCCCGCCAGGAAGGTCGAAGTGCTCGGCGCCGAAGCCCTGGCCGCCTTCGATACGGGCGTCTTCATGCTCCGCGAAGCCGGCTTCGCCTCCGAACACGACGCCTTGATCGCCCGGGAAGTGGGGAAGGTCCTGGCGGGCGGCAACGTCACCGCCGGCACCACCGTGGACGAGGATTATCTGCTGGAGCTGGAGCGGGAAGGCTTCCTGCGTCTGGTCGGCACCAAGAAATCGCAGGAGCGCATCGAATATATGCTTAAGAAGGGGAAACCTCTCAGGAACTGAGAGAGTGCAAAAGTCAAAGTGCAAAGTGCAAAATTCAAAATGAAGAGAATACGAAAGCAGGGCGGCCCGGCATCACGGCGGGGCAATCGCTGCCGCTTCCAGGGGCCGCAAGGCCAAAACCCTTCGAGACCGACTCATCCAAATTTGCACTTTGACTTTTGCACTTTGCACTTTGGAATCTCGCCGGCATCGGCATCACCGTATCAGGAGGCCTTATGAGTGAAGCAGTAATCGTTGCCGGCGTCAGGACTCCGGTCGGTAAAGCGGGCAAGGGTTCCTTCACCCACGTGCGATCGGATTCCCTGGCGGCCATCACGGTGCGGGAAGTCCTGAAACGCGCGCCCGGAGCCAAGGCGGAAGACATCGAGGATCTGATCCTCGGCTGCGCGATGCCGGAAGCCGAACAAGGCATGAACGTGGCGCGCATGGTGGGCTTGATGGCGGGCCTGCCCGACACCGTTTCCGGCATGACGGTCAACCGCTATTGCTCCTCGGGCCTGCAATCCATCGCCCTGGCCTCCGATCGCATCAACCTGGGCGACGCCGAAGCCATCCTGGCCGGAGGTCTGGAAAGCATGTCCATGATCCCCATGGGCGGGCACAAGATCGCGCCCAATGCGGAACTGGTGGGCAAGCGCCCCGAATCCTACATGACCATGGGCCTCACCGCCGAGCGCGTGGCCGTGAAATACGGCATCAGCCGCGCGGAGCAGGACGCGTTCTCGTTCCGGTCCCACCAGAAGGCCATCGCGGCCATCCAGGCCGGCAAGTTCAAGGATGAAATCGTCCCCGTGACCTGGTCGGAGACCCAGCTGGACGGGAACCGCAAGGAAAAGAAGTTCGAACGCACCCTGGCCATGGACGAAGGCCCGCGCGCCGACACCACCGTGGAGGCCCTTTCGGGCCTCAAGGCCGTGTTCAAGGCCAACGGCACCGTGACCGCGGGCAACAGTTCCCAGGTCAGCGACGGCGCGGCCATGACCCTCCTGACTTCCCGCAAGTACGCGGAATCGCACGGGCTCAAGCCCATCGCGCGCCTGGTCAAGTACGCCGTGGTGGGCGTGCCTCCGGAAATCATGGGCATCGGCCCGGCCGACGCCATTCCCGCCGTCCTGCGCAAAGCGGGGGTCTCCATCGATCAGATCGACCTCATCGAATTGAACGAGGCGTTCGCCGCCCAGTCCCTGGCGGTGCTCAAGGCCATCAAGTTCCCGGAGGAAAAGGTGAACGTCAACGGCGGCGCCATCGCCCTGGGCCATCCCCTGGGCTGCACGGGCACCAAGCTGACGGTTTCCCTGCTCAACGAGCTGAAGCGCCGCGGCGGAAAATACGGCATCGTTTCCATGTGCATCGGCGGCGGCATGGGCGCGGCCGGCCTGTTCGAAATGCTCTGATCCCTCCCCGGGGGGAGCGGACCTCCGATTTCCCCATTTTTACCCGGCCACGTGAGCGGGATCACCCCGCCGAGGTGTTATATTTCGCATGTTGTCAGCATGGACTTGAACACGACACCTTCGCCATCCGTTCCCGGCTCCCGAGGCGCATCCGTTTCGGCGCGGCGCGCGTGGGCGGTCCGGCTCCCGGTCCTGGCCGCCATGCTCCTGGCTTGCCTCGCGGTCTGGTCCTGCAATACCGGGAATGCGGACGATGTCTACACGGTCACCTTCAAGCTGGACTCCACCCGGGTGGGCAAGTTCGACAGCATCATGGTGCAGATCTACAACGGCCCCGCCCCCGGGCCGGGCGATACCCTCAAGCCCGTGCAGGTGGAAGTCATCAAGGTCGCGCCGACCACCAAGGAAGTGACCATCGAACTCAACGGCAAGGTGAAGAAGGATTTCTCCGTCGTCATCACGGGGTTCAGCGGCAAGGACATCGCCTATCGCAACCTGCACGCCATCGACGGGTTCACGGCGCCGGACACTTCCAAGCCCGCCGTCCTCTTGATCACGCGCATCGACGCGGAGGACCTGACCCTGAGCGTGGGGGAGACGCGGGCGCCCAACCTGACCTTCACGCCCGACAGCGCCGGCGACAAGCGGTTCGTGCTGACGAGCAAGGACAGCACCATCGTCAAGGCGGAGGGGGATCTCCTGGTGGGCATGAAGGCCGGCACGGCGAAGGTGATCGCCTCCACCCCGGACCATATCGTGAGCTTCGAGTTCAACGTCACCGTGACCGTAGTGCGCGTGGCGGAACTCAAAGCCGATTCCCTGTTCCTGAAGGTCGGGGATACCACCAAACCGGCCATCACCGTGCTCCCCGCCAATGCGACGGACAAAAGCTACCGGTTGGAATCCTCCGATTCGTCGGTGTTCAAGACCGTCGGCGCCTCGGTCGTGGCCTTGAAGGCCGGGAAGGCGCGCCTTTTCATGGCCTCCTCGGATGGCGGGGCCGAAGACACCCTTGCCGTAGAGGTCCGGGTGGCGGTGGCCGGCCTGTCCGGGAAGGATCTGGTCAAGGAAACAGGGGATACCTTCGCTCCCATACTGGAGTGGACGCCGGCGGATGCGACCCATCAGGAGTACACCCTATCCTCCAAGGATTCGGCCATCGTGGCCGTCCGGGGAGACAGCCTGGAGGCCAAGGCCGTCGGGACGGCCACCGTCGTTGCCACGAGCGAGGACGGGGATTTCATGGCGGAGTTCGGGATCGAGGTCAAGAAAAAGGTATTCCGGGTGGTGGGCGTGAAAGGGAAGGACCTGCGCGGCGTGGTGGGGGATACCCTGGTCCCGGACCTGACCTGGAACCCAGCCAACTCCAGCGACAAGGGTTTCACCCTCCGCAGCCTGGACACGGCCAAGCTGGGCTTCAGCGAGGAGCGCATCCTCGCCAAAGCCCTGGGCAAAGGCGATATCGAGCTGACCACGTCGGACGGCGGCATCAAGGACACCTTCTCCGTGTCCGTCGAGGTCGCGAATTTCAAGTTGGACGTATTGCCCATCACCACGCTCAAGTGCGCCCCCTGCCACGTGCCCGGGACCACGTTGAACTTCCAGGATTCGGTGACTTTGCTCCTGAACGGCGTCAAGGCCCTGGACCGGCTGGAGAGGCCGGTAGGCGATCCCGCCAAGATGCCCGTGGCCGGCGCTCCGAACGGGTCCCTGGATTCCCGCCAATTGGGAACCATCCTGGAATGGCTGAACGCGCGGGTGGTGCCGCTAAAGGGCGTCATGGTGGCCAATGATACCGTCAAACTGGGCAAAGCGAAGGATCCCGTGATTACCTGGAATCCGGCCAATGCGAGCAATAAATCCTTTACACTGACGAGCCTGGATACTTCCAAGGTGGAGGTGATCGGTAGCCAACTTGTCGGCAAAGCGTTGGGCCAGGCGCAGGTGCAATTGCGGGCATTGGAGGGCGACCGTCTCGTCACCTTTTCCGTGACGGTTATCCCCATCGCGGTGGATTCGATCCGGATTGCGGATACCACGGCTTCCATCGGGGATACCGTCATTCCCGTGATCCAGTTCAATCCATATGACGCCACGAATCAAACCTACTCACTCAGCAAACTCCGGCCGGCCTCCCTCATCACAACCGTTCTTCCGGGAAAAAGAATCGTGGCCCAGGACACCGGAAAGGACACCCTAGTCGCCGTTTCCGTGGACGGAAGCAAGGTTTCGCAATTCGTAATGACGGTTGGCCCGCTGCTTCCCACAGCCATTTCCGTTCCGGATACCAATGGCACGGCGAATGGCCCCCTGGTGACGCCCAGACTGATTTGGAAGCCGGCGAACACTACGAACAAGGCCTATACGCTCACCATTAATCCGGCGGATTCAGGCATTGCGGCGGTAAGAACGCTCGGCACCCAGATCCAGGGGAAGACCGAGGGCGTTATCAATGTGACTGCCGTTTCCACGGTGCAACCCTCGGTCACGGCAACCTTTAAATTCACTGTGGGCCCTGTTCCGGTGGAGGGCTTGTCCGCTGCTCCTACAACCGCCACGCCGGGCCAATCCCTGACCCCCACGATTACCTGGACCCCGGCAAATGCAACCAACAAGAGCTTCACCATGGTATCCAATGATACGTCGAAAGTGAAAATTGCGGCGGGCCTGGCAGTCACCTACAAATTAGGTACCACTACTGTTACCGTAACCTCCGTGAATGGCTCCAAAACAGCTCCATGGAGCATCAATATCATCCGGTCGCCGTTTACCCCCACCATCAAGCCCATAATCGTGACACATTGTGGGGTTTGCCACAATTCATCCGTAGTTTCCTTTAATTGGCAGGATTCGGCCACTTCTGTATTGAATCGGCTTGAGATATTGCGAAGGATCAACCTTCTGGTAGACGCTCCTGGTCACATGCCTCCCAAGGATTCCTTGCAACTAAATGCAGCGAATCTGACAATTTTGAGAAACTGGATGAGCCAGGAATAATCGACTTTATCCATTCGTCCTTGGAAACTACGGATCAAAAGAGGCTTTCATCACTGCCGCCTTTTGCCCATTCGTACCGTCCGGGAAGGCGATATAGGGCACTCCTGCCGAGGATAAGGCTAGGAAGGGGGAGCCACCCCCTCCAGGGGTACCCGTACTACCCAATGGATCCCAGGCGCTTCCGGAAGCATTAAGGCGCATTACAGTAGCCCGATCCCCATTCGTAGCGTCCGAGAAGGCGACATAAGGCACACCCGCAGGAGTCAAGACGAGGGATGGGCTACTTGCAAACCCAGCGGAAATACCCGCGCCGCCCACGGTTTCCCAGGCACTTCCAGTCGCATTGAGACGCATCACCATAGCTCTAGCCCCACTACTAAAGTCTGAGATGCCGAGATAAGGCACCCCTGCCAGGGTCAAGGTCAGAGATGTACCTGTTACAGCTTCGGCGGTAAAACCTGCCCCTCCCACGGTTTCCCAGGCGCTTCCAGATGAATTGAGGCGCATTACGGTGGCTTTGCCGCCATTTGCACCGTCCCTAAATGAGAGATAGGGTGTTCCCCCACGGGTTATGGCCAGAGAGGGATAGTATGCTGTTCCGGCGGAAAAACCTGCACCGCCTACGGTTTCCCAGAAGGTGCCGGCCGTATTAAGACGCATCACCGTAGCTTTGGCCCCATATGCACCGTCCACAAAGGCAATATAGGGCATTCCTCCGCTCGTCAAGGCGAGCGAGATGTAGTTGGCGCCTCCGGCTGAAAAACCTGCTCCACCTACGGTATCCCAAGCGGTGCCGGCTGTGTTGAGTCGCAACACAATGGCCTTACCCGAATCCGCCTCATTTGAGAAGGCTATATAAGGCACTCCTGCAGGAGACATGACCAGGGAGGTGAAGTACGCTTTTCCAGCGGACAAACCTGCGCCACCCACGATTTCCCAGCCAGTGCCGGAAGCATTCAGGCGCTTGACTGTGGCCTTCCAGCCATTGGCAAGATCAGTATACGCGAGATAGGGGACTCCCCCAGGGGTTATGGCGAGAGAGGTATTGGTTGAAGACCCGGCAGAAATCCCGGCTCCTCCCACATACCCCCGCAAGGCCAGCACAATCGACCTTGAGGATCGGGGCGACCAATTCCCGGCCGAGTCCCTTTCCTGCACATGGAGCGTATGCAAGCCTTCCGTCAAAACCGCGGGAGCCGAGTAGGAGCCTCCATTCACTAGGGTTGGTCCGGATGCCAGACTGGAATCATCTACCTTGCACCGGTATATGCCCATGCCCGCATTCCCGCCGCTTTTCCAGTTCCAGGTGGGTTGCAAGGTGTTCAAAGGCGATTTGGGAAGCGAATCAAACTCCGGAGACCCCGGAGGTACCTGATCGATGCGAACCATGGCCTGCCCGCTGGGCGACCAATTTCCCGCGGAATCCCGCTCTTGCACATAAAGTGTATGCGTTCCATCGGATAGGTTTTGCGCGAGAGTAAAGGTCGCAGCTTTTCCCTCGTCCATGTCGTTTAAATTCGTGCTATCCAGCCTGAACCGAAATGTCCCTATTCCCCCGTTTCCTCCGGTCGCCCAATTCCAGGTGGGTTTGGGATTGTTGGTGGGGGATGCCGGCGTCACGGTAACGGTGGGCGCACGGGGCGCGGTCAAATCAATCGTAACGGCCATTTCGCCGCTCCCGGACCAATTCCCCGCCGAATCCCGTTCCTGCACGTACAAGGTATGCCGGCCCTCGGTTAGGTTCTGCACCGGGGTGAAATCCAGGACCTTGACCTCCGGGGCGCTGTTTAAGTCCCCATTGTCCAGGCGATAGCGGAAGGTTCCCATATCGCCCTTGCCCCCACTTAACCAGCTCCACCCAGGCTTAGGGTTGTTGGTGAGTGAGGTGGGAGATACGGTCACCTTGGGGATGCCGGGAGGGGTTACGTCCACGCGAATGGCGAAGCGTCCGCTTTGCGACCAGGCTCCATCCGCATTGGCTTCCTGAACGAACAAGGTGTGGGAGCCCTCGCTGAGTTCCGTGGGCGGGAGAAAAGACATATCCGCGAACGAGAGGGCGGTGGAAAGGTTCTCATCGTCCAAGCGATAGCGGAATATTCCGGCGCCGCCTCCGCCGCTTTTCCAGGTCCAGGTGGGGGTTTTGCTGCTGGTGGGAGTCTGCCCTTGCACCAGAGGCTTGCCGGGAAGGGGAGTGATATTGCCCACTGCAATCGTCATCTCCAAGGAATCGGAAGCGCTTCCGTCGGTGACTTTGAACTTGAGCGCATAGTTTCCGGTTTGACTAGAGGAGGGTTTCCAGGTGAAGGAGCCGGCAGAGAAACCTGCGCCGGAGGGCAGGCCTGCGGCCGTCAGCGTCAGGGAATCATGATCGGGATCGGTTGCCTCGACCTTGAAAGACAGAAGCTCGCTTTCCTTGGCCTTTTGGTCCGCGATGGGGAGCAGCTTGGGTGGGCGGTTGATGTTCAGTACCTTCACGCGTATAATCTTCTCCACCTTCCTATCCGCCGAAGCATGCACGAAGGTCACGGCGTAAGGCTCGGTGCGCCCTTGGCTAAAGCTTGGCCGCCAAGTGAAATAGCCATCGCCGGGATCCCGGCCCACGGTATCGAGAGCCGCACCGGGCAAGGCGTCTTTAAGCGTAAATGTGGTGGGACCGCTCAAAGGATTGCGGACGGTAACGCGGAACCTCAAGGAATCCCCTTCCGCCACGGAGGTATCGGAGGGGGCCAGGATTTCCGAAAGCGAAGGGTTGACCTTGACCGTGTCCGCCCCAATGGGCAAATCCTTGGACTGGAAATTGTTCGGGCCAAACATGGTAACCTCCTTGTTTACCCCGACCCTGCCGCCTTTGTACCCCACGATGGAAACCTTGTACTCCTTGCCCACGCGTGGATCCAGCGGCATGCTTGCAACCTGCTTCGGGTCCCGCAGGACTCCGTGAAAGACTTCTTGCGAAAAGGAACTGTCTTTGCTGTATACCTTCACGATCAGGGAGTCGAAAGTCAAAAGACTGTCGTTGTCTTTGTCGATCTGCATGACCAAAACCCGCGTGGGTTCATCCGATGCCAGGCAGGCGACGAGGA
>DATENA010000326.1:0-21386 GCA_035275285.1 Fibrobacteria bacterium
TGCACGAGCAGGCCCGCGGAATGGTTGCGGACCAGCTCCCGGGCGGCTTCGGGGGGATGCTGGCCGTCGCCGTCCATGCGGACGAAAAGGGAATAGCCTTGCTCCAGCGCATAGCGCACGCCCAATTGCACCGCGCCGCCGATCCCGACGGAAACGGGGCAATGCAGCAGGATCGCGCCTTCGCAAAGCAGGACGGCTTCCGCGGTGGCATCGTCCGAATTGTCGTCCACGACGATGGCGTCGGCTTCGGGCAGATGCGCGCGGATGCCGGAGAGGACCCCGGAGATGTTCCCGGCCTCGTTCTTGGCGGGGATGATGACGGCGATTCTTGCCAAAGGCGCACCCGGGCGATCGGGACGCAACGCGGCCCGTTTCCCGGTGATTATAGCATCGCAGTCCGCGGCCGGGCCAGGATTGGAGCCTTTTGAGGACGGAGAGAGGACAGAGAGAGGACAGAGAGAGGACGCCGACGCCCGCGTTTCAGGCGCCCGGCCTGGGCCGCGCATAGGCCGTGATGAGGGCGCCCCGGCCGAGAAGGCCTTCGAGTTTGGCCAAAGGGCCCAGGATCGCCGTCGCGGCGGCCCAGGCGGCGCGCTTCAGCAGGTTCTTCAGCAGCTTGTTTTCGGCCCAAACCAGGCGCGGATCCAGCCCCGGGAACAGGCTGAGCACCCAGGTGGGCGGATGGAGGATGTGCGAGGCATGGTCGATGTGCGTGACCTCGAATCCGGCCTCCTCGATGGCCGATCGGAGCGTGCGCGCGTCGAAGTAGAAGAGATCCCGGGGGATATCGACCGCGGCCCAGCGCAGGCCGAACAGGCGGGCCTGCCAGCACAAGCGGTTGGGGAGCTGCACCACCAGGGCGCCGTCCGTCTTCAGCCAGCGCCGCGCGCGCCGCAGGGCCTCCCCGGGCGCGTGGATGTGCTCGATGACGTTGTAGAACGTGACTGCGGAGAATTTCCCGGGGGGGAAATCGGCGGAGAACACCGTACCCTTGGTGATGCCCCAGCGGCCGGAGGCCAGGGCCGCCTCCACGGCTCCGCCCATTTCCACCCCGTGCGGCGTGAAGCCGGCCTCTTCCAGCACGGCCAGCCGGTCGCCGGAGCCGCAGCCCACGTCCAGGGTCTCCCCGGAGGCCAGCCGCGTGAAGGCCCGCAGGCGCGCGGTCTCGTAGCGCAGGGACTGGTACCGGTAGAACTTCTCCAGGCGGTTGGCCAGGCCGGCGGAGCCGTCCTCCCGCCAGGAATAGTAGGAAGGGTAATAGGCCTTGATTTCCTCCGGGTCCGGCCGGGGATTCACGAAGCCCAGGCCGCAGGCCAGGCAGGTCTGCACCCGGAAGGATTTCCCGGACACGTAGTCCCGCTTCTCCCCGTCGCCGCGGAGCTCCGGGCTTCCGCACAAGGGACAGGCCGCCAGGGTTTCCACGCGTTCAATCCCTCAGGGCCACGTCTTTGGCCGCCATGCCGTAGACGCGGAGCAGCCGGAAGTATTCGCGGGTGGGGATGGCGCAGGTGGACCGGATGTTCCGGCGCTTGGCCAGCATTTTCGGCAGCAGCATCGCCGCGCCCCAATACGCTTTCAACAGGATCAGGCCCAGGCGGAACGACGAGAACTGTCCCGTGAATTCGCCCGCGCGCCCTTTTCCGGAAAGGGCGCCGTAGGCCTGCCAGAAATACCGCGACAGGGTGTAGGGGATGCCGTACAGGATGAGGGCGGGCGGGAAGTTCTTGATCGCCACGCAAATGCGGTTCCGTTCCACCAGGTAGACCTTGAACGGGCTCACGCTGCCGCTGCTGCCCGAGTGATGGTGGTTGACCGCGGCGGCGGGCACGTAGACGCATTTCCATCGGCGCGCCCGCGCCCGCCAGCCCAGGTCGGTCTCGTCCGCGTAAGCGAAGAAATCCTCGTCGTAATGCCCGATTTCGTCCAGCATGCTTTTCCGGTACAGGGTGCAGCAATCGCTGGCGAAGAAAACCTCTTCTTCCCGCGCGTACTTCTCCGCCGGTTCCATCCGGCCGCGGCCCAGGGCCAATCCGTCCGCGCATACGGAAATGCCGGCCGCGTCCAGGCGGTTCTCCTCGAACTTCAGCATGATGCGGGACGCGCAGGCCCCTATGCGCGGGTCGCGGTCCATCGCGCGCTTGAGCTGGGCGATGCAATCCGGATGCATGTCCGTGTCGTTGTTCAGGATCACCAGGAAAGGCGTCCCGCAATCCCGGATGCCGGCATTGTTGCCTCCCGCGAACCCCAGGTTCTTCCCGTTGAGGACCAGATGCACGTCGGGATGCTCGGCGCGCAGGAATTCCACCGAGCCGTCCGTGGAGGCGTTGTCGACCACGGTGATGCGCAGGCCGGGATGGGTCTGCTTGCGGACCGCCTCCAGGCATTCCGGGAGGAATTTCTTCCCGTTCCAGTTCAGGATGATGACGGTGATGCGGTCGTCCACAGGGTCCCAGTATACCACTCCGGCCCGGGATCCGCATGTTTTTGCGGCGGTATCCCCGCGGACGCGCCCGGATCCGTCCCGGAGTGGCGGATCCGCGGCCGACTGTATTAAAATAGGGGCGACCAGGCGGGGAAAAGGGGCGGTTGCGCGTGTTGGATGGATCCGCGATGGATCGGATACTCGGTCATTATCCCCATGCTTCCGCCTTGCAGCGTTGGCACATGCGCGGACGCCTGCGCCTATGCCCCTACGACGCCTTGCTCAAGCACTTGACCGGTCCCGGGGACGTCCTGGACGTGGGCTGCGGCTTCGGGCACCTGGCCTGGTACCTGGCCTCGGAAAGGCCGGACCTGCGCTATCGCGGGACCGACATCGACCCCCGGAAAATCGCCCTCGCCCTGGGCAGCCTGCCGCGCGGCGGGAGCCCCGCCGGAAAGGCCCTTCCCGAATACCGCTTGGGCGAGGCCGCGGGACTGTCCGGGTTTCCGGACTCCTTCGGCAACATCGTCTTCCTGGACGTGCTCTACCTGATGCCCTGGGACCTGCAGAAACGGATGCTGGCCTGGGCCCTGGCGCACCTTTCCCCCGGACCGGGGAGCGCGGTGGTGGTCAAGACCATGGAAGAGGCCCGGGGCTTCTCCGGATTCCGGGCCGTGGCGGAGGAATGGATCATGGTCCGGCTGCTGCGGCGCACCCTGAGCTCCGGCGCCCTCAACGGCGCGCGCCCGGCTTCCGAGTACCTGGACCATGCCCGCGGCCTGGGGTTCCGCGGGGAAATGGAAAGCCTGGAAACCTTCAATCCGTCCACCCTGCTCCGGTTCCACCGCTGACATGGTCGCGGATTTCCACGCTTATGAACGCGCCCTGTGCCTGCAGGGTCTGGTGCCCTTGCTGCGCAAGCGCGGTTTCGATCCCTCCGGCAAATCCGTCCTGGACGTGGGCTGCGGCCACGGCGGCGTGCTGGCCGGGTTGCGGGAGACGTATCCGCTGCGGGAGGCCCTGGGCATCGATTTGGACGCGGAGATGATCCGGAGCGGCGCGGGGAAGTGCCCTCCGGGAGTGGCCCTGGAGGTCCGGGATTTCTTCTCCCTGCCGGCGCGGGGATTCGACCTGATCCTCATGCGCGACGTGCTGGAGCATATCCCGGACGCGGAGCGGGCCCTGGGGAAGGCCGCGTCCCTGCTCAATCCGGGCGGGCTCCTGTTCGTCAGCTTCGCGCCTTTCTATTCCCCTTTCGGCGGCCACCAGCACAATGGATCCGGGTTCTTCGCGAACGTCCCCTGGTTGCATGTCCTGCCCGAGGCCTGGTTCCGGGCGGCCCTGCGCCTGCGCGGGAACGCTTACAAGTCCGGCCGGGGGCTGGCCGAGGACATGGAAAGCGTGCTGCGCACGCGCCTGACCCTGGCCCGTTTCCGCAGGATGATCCCCGCCTCCGGGCTCGGCCTGGGGTACTTCGCACGTTACCTGTCCCGCCCCGATTACCGCGTCAAGTTCGGCTTGCCGGAAATCGGCTTTCCGCCCATCCCTTTCCTGGATGAGCTGGCCTGCACCGGCGTGGAAGCTTTGCTGGAGAGAATATGATCCCCGGGAACCTCATCATCAACGCGGACGATTTCGGCCTGGACGCGCGCGTCTCCGAGGCCATCGCGATGTGCCTGGACGAAGGCCTGATCAATTCCTTTTCCGTGTACCCGTTCCGGGACAAAGCCCATGCCGCCTTGCTGGAATCCATCCTGGCCCGCCATCCCGGGGTCCGGGTCGGCGCCCATCTGGCCGTGGTGGACGGCGCGCTGCGGGAGCATCCGGGGCATTTCCGGGACTTCCTGGCCCGCTATCTCACCGGGCGCATGCCGCCCTCCCGGGTCATGGCCCTGTGGAAATCCCAGATCGAAACCCTGGGCGGCCTGCTGGGAGGGACCGCGCGCATCGCGCATCTGGACAGCCACCAGCATCTGCACGTATTGCCGGGACTGTGGGCCGCGGCCAGGGCCCTGCAACGGGAATACCGCATCCCGCGCCTCCGCGTCCCCTACGAATCGCTGGGGCGCAGCCTCGCCTACCGGTTCCCCTTCGGCCTGGGCCTGCAAGGCCTGGCGTGCCTGCGGCGGGACGGGAAAGCCCGGCGCTTCCTGGGTTTCCTGACCAGCACGCGCTTCACCGTGGCCGGCAACCGGCGGGGCCTGGAACAGGTGATCGCCCGGCCGGATCTCCGCTTCGAACTCATGGTGCACCCGGCCCTGCCTCCGGAAATTCCCGCCGGGCCGGGCGCCTCCGCGCCGGGAGCCGCTTCCACCGCGGTCGGGAGCCGGGAAAAGGAAATCTCGGAGCTGCGCCTCTTGCCGGGGTTCTTCCGCTCCCTGATGCCTGCGGGCAAGGACGCGCCTTCCGGGGCGGGTCCTTGAGCCAGGTAACACATGGGTTACGTAAGGTCCTGGCCGTCCCCGGCCTGTACGATTTCTTCCTGAAGCTGGCGGGCGTCCCCGCGGCCCGGATCCGCTGGATCGAGGAGTTCCTCCGGCCTTTTCCCGGGGCCCGCGTCCTGGACATCGGCTGCGGGACGGCCGAGCTCTTGCGCCATCTCCCCCGGGACCTGGACTACACCGGCTTCGACATGAGCGAGCCGTACCTCCGGGCCGCCCGCAGGCGGCACGGGGACAGGGGACGTTTCATCCGCTCCAAGGTGAGGGATTTCCCCGCCCGGACGGCCTCCGCGGGGAGCGGGGAGGATGCCGGGGCCTTCGACATCGCGGTGGCGTTCGGTGTGCTCCATCATCTGGGGGACGAGGAGGGGCGGCAGGTGTTCCGGTCGGCGCGCGCGCTCCTGAAGCCGGAAGGCCGCCTGGTGACCATCGATCCGGCCTTCCTTCCCGGCCAATCGTGCCTGGCCCGCTGCGTCGCGTCCCTGGACCGCGGGCAGAACGTCCGCACGCCGGAGGCCTATGCCGGCCTGGGCGGGGGCTGCTTTTCCCGCATCGAAGTCACGGTGCTTCGCAACGCCTTGCGCATCCCCACCGACCATGCGGTGCTGGTCTGCCGCGCCTGAATCATTCCCAACCGGAAAGGGCGTCCCGTTTGCGGATGAGGATCAGCACGGGGTCTTCCCAGACGGTGCGGTAGGCGGGGTCCTTTTCCAGGTCCGCCCAGCACTCCCGGATCCGTTCCTGCTCCCGGGGCAGGAAACCCGGCACGCCCATCCCTTTGTGCAGCAAGGCGTATTCGCCCGGCCCGCCTTCCAGGGAGAATTCCCCGGCCCAGGTGCAGGGCTTGCCGGTGCGGTATCCGAATCTCGCCCAATAGTAGCGGCGCACCTTGTAGAGATGATCTTCCAGCGGCACGCCCAGGCCCACGGTGGCTTCGGCGGGCAGGGCTTGCAGGGCCCGGCGGTAGGAGCTTTCGAAGCGGTGGTGCCGGTACAGGGGCAGGTCCTGGCAAAGGGTGACGCCCAGGATGAAAAGGCAGAGCAGGAAGGAAAACAGCCGCCGTTCCCGGTCCGGCGCGGCGTCCCGCCCTTCGTCCCAGGAACGCGAAAGCCCCAACGCTCCTCCGAAGAACATCCAGAACGAGGGTTCCAGGATGTAATGGTTGCGGAAATCCGCGAAGCCGCTGCCCAGCACCAGGTTGAGGCCCGCGGTGGGCAAGGCCAGCAGGGGATAGCCGCCGGGCAACGCGGCGTAAGCGCCTCCCCACAGGACCAGCCGGATGAGGTAAAGGGCCGAAGGCCAGGACCGGATCCGCGCCCAAGCTTCGCCCCAGCCTCCGAAGAGGGAATCGTAGTAGTAGGCGGCGGAACCCTGGAGCATCCTGGGGAAGAACCAGCCGCGCAGGAACAGACCGTACCCCAATCCCATGGCGAAGGGGACCGCGATCCATTTCGCTTCGCGCCGCCGCACCCAGGCGAAGGCGCCCAAGGCCATGGCCGAAAGGGTGAAGACCTCCTTGCAGAGCAGCAGCAGGCACAGGCCGATCAGGAAGCGCTTCCAATTGCGATCGTGGAAGGCCGTGGCGGTCAGGACCAGGGCCGGCAGGGCCAGGGCGGCGCCGTGGAAGCCTTTCAAAAGCGGCGCCAGGAGGCAGGGCGTGAGCGCGAACCCGAACGCCAGCCATTCGCCCGGGAGCTTGTCCCGGCTCCGCTTCAGGATCCAGGAGCGGAACAGGGCCCAGGCCAGCAGGGCCATGGCCGCTTGCAGGAGTTGCAGGGTGATGGGCCAGGGGGCCAGGCGGTAGAGCCAGCCCACCGGGATGCACGGGAACTCGGAATGATGCGCCAGGAAGGGCCGGCCCGACAGGCCGTTCACCCCCGGCAGCCAGCCCCGGGAGTTGTGGAAGGAGGACAGGTAGTAGGAGATGTCCCCCTGATCGTAATTGGAATAGTTGGCGAACTCGAGGATGCCCAGCCCGGCGAACGCGCAAACGGCGGAAAGGGAAAGGGCGATGGGCAGCCAATGCGCGCCCGCGGGGAACAGGCCGGCGGGCCGGTTCCAGTGCCGCCAGCCCCAGGCCGCCAGGGGAAGGATGAGGAGGAGCTTGAACGCGGACCGGGGTCCCGTGGCGGGCAGGGTCGCCAGGATCGCCACGAGAGGCCAGGCCAGGAACCAGGGCACGGTCGATCGGGCGTCCGGAAGCTTCACCGCCCGATTATCCCACGGCCCCGGCGCGGGAGCAAGGCTCCCGTTCGCGGGAGCAAGGCTCCCGTGCGCGGCCTTTATGTTCCGCCAAAATTGTTTGATTGGCCGCTCAACGAAAGAGTGGCGGAACAAGCTCTCCAAAATGTTTGGTGACTGGCCTCTTGCCGATATTGCGAGTGCATTTCAGAGGGATTCTAGAAAGAGATCCCAATAATCGTAGACTTTAGGGTACCTCTAGAAATGTCTCCCTGCCTGCGGCCGGCTGCGCGGGCCGGGGCCTGCGTCGGACTCAGTCGCGATATTGCTCCGAATATCGTTCCTTCGTCCTCCTTGGCCGCGGCCCGCTCGCTCGGCCTCGGCGACGGGATCCATTTCTAGAGGTACCCTTTATTATTCCCCATAACCAGTTTGAACTAGACACTTCGCTCCAAGAATGCCAATCCACCTTGCTCGATAATTTGAAAAAGTCGGTTCACCGGAGGCGTCGGTTTGTTCACCCCATTCTCCCATTTTTGCAATGTGGAGAGCTTAGCGTTACAAGCCAAAGCAAAGGCTGCTTGGCTCGGGAACTTTTCTTTCGAGTAATTTTATTCGTGTTCATAATCGATCCTTTCAAATTCATCCTGGGCCACTAGAGGTTCCCCTAATGCTTTCCGATGACATCTTGAATTCAATACGAAAAGAATTGCGCCAAATATTTCCGGATATCAAAGTTCACGTGGAAGAAATCAAAGATACGCTCGAAAGAGAGGTGCTAAAAAGGGGTGTGGTCGAAGGGGAAGACGCGGATAAGGCAAGGAAAAAAATTAGCCGCGCCGATGGACGGCAACAGAAGGGAAAAGAAAAAGTAGGAATTCAGAAAGAAAGTATAGAGAGCGCTGACGTCAAGCCTGAATAATACTGCTCCGTAAAACAAGAAAGCGCCGTACTTACTAGAACACGGCCCAGGGTGCTCCGCTTGGGTATCGATTCTCTGGCGACCACTTCCCGTTGCGGGGCTTCGCCCAAACGGCTTTTCGAGGCGAGCTGGCAATTCGGCTTGAGCTTCGAGTTCATAGTTCGCGTGCGAGTTTCCTTGTCCAAAATCCGGACCAATTCGGAACGGCACGCCTGGCGAGCGGCGCGCCGTAGTGCCGTTGGGTATATCTTTGGCTGATTGGAAGGTAAAATTGGAGTGTAGGGGATGGTATTCAGGATTGGGAGAAAAGGGGAATTTGCCTCGAATAGGGAGGGCTTGAGTGGGAAAGTTAAAATTGAGGGGGGATTGGGATGGAAAAAGGATATCGAATTACCTATTCTCTTTGGTTACCTGCGAACGTCCATTCTTCACATTCCTGAAAAGGCCTTCTTATGACCGGTTCTAATTGGAAATGCTTTTGCGTGTCTTCCGCCCTGGCGGCCTTGGCCTTAGGGACGCAAGGATGTTACGTCTACTCCGCGTTCCAGGGAGCCAGAACCTTGGACACGGGACGATATTCCATCAGCCCCTCCGCCTCCATTGTCAGCTTCGGCGATGACGGGGAGTCGAGTTGGATAACCACCCAGTTCGGCGCGCGGGGTGCCGTCGGCCTGGGAAATCGATTGGAACTCCAGTCGCGCTACGAAAGGGTAGAACCTCATGATGACAACAATTCCAATGACTGGGGATACAACTACGTCGATATGGGTTTCAAGTACGGAATCGTCAAGGACGTCCTGGCCGTGGGCATGCCCGTGGGCTTCATGTTCGGTGAACATGTGGACGAAGGAGAAAGCTGGCAACTGCACCCGTCCCTGTTCCTGACCCTTCCTGCGGCCCGGTTCCTGGATGTCAACCTTTCCACGACAGGTCTCTATTTCCTGAACGATTCCGAGGACAACTTTCTCTGGGCCTTCAACGGAGGCTTGGGAATAAGGCCCAGCGATGGCAGATTCACGTTGATGCCGGAGATGGGAATACTCACCAATCCGGGTGAGGGCGGCCACTTCTGGCATTGGGGCGTAGGCGCCTCGATGGAATTCTGACAGCGCTTTAAGTCTGCGCACGTTTTGTACGGCGATTTCATACCTACGCACTCGACTATGCTTTCCCGGTGTTGAATAATTCTTGACGGCAATCATATCGGTTGCCTAGGAGGAGAGAATGAATCTTAAATCATCCAACGGTGGGCAGATGGGGATATTTTGGGGAGAGTCGACCGAAACTCTCAGCATGGCCATTAAAAATGCAGCAGCTGCTGCCAATAAGTCTTTGCCAGGTAAAACCCTGGAATGGCTGGAAGTAGCCGAAATCCGGGGCGGATTCAAGGATAATACGACATTGCAATTTCAGGTTTCCGTCAGAATTGGTTACGCCTGAAATTTGAAAACGGCCCAAGAGATATAAACCGTCCCCATTCCGCGGTTGTTGCCTCGCACATCGTGTGCTCGGCAACAACCGCACCCCTCACGGCCCACAGCACACAACGCCAAGTCTGCCGCTCATGAACGAGCGGCGGGAAATACAAATTCAAGTATTGCAAGTTCCCTATCCGTTCAAAACGCCTTGGAAAGCGGGGTTTTCATTTCAAAACACCAATTTCTAAATTGGAGTTTCATATCGGTTGACCTGACCTTGGTTGGACGTCCGATACATACGGGAAGAAAAGGGAAACCAATGGCCATGTCTAAAAGAATCGACTCAGCGTCCAGGTTCATTCCGGCATCCCCCTCGGCCGTCTACGCAGCCTTCGCGGACCCGGGAGCCATGGAGCAGTGGGTGCCGCCAAAGAACATGACCGCCACTATGCTTCATTTCGATTTCCGGGAAGGGGGTTCCTATCGGATGCGCCTTACCTATAAGAATGCCGAGGACGGGCGGGGTAAGACCTCTGATAATGCGGATGAGGTCGAAGTACGGTTAGTCAAGCTGCTCGATGCGACTCGAATCGAGCAGGCGGTCACATTCGAGAGCGACGATCCCGAGTTTTCAGGTGTTATGCGGATGACATGGACTCTCGATCCGACCAAGAATGGAACACTTGTCACGGTCCGTGCCGAGGATGTGCCGCGAGGGATCCGGCCAGAGGATCATGAAGCCGGGATGAATTCGACTCTCGACAATCTCGTGTCGTTCCTTGGCGGTGAGCCGCGGGGGTAGCGGGGCTTTTGGACAAATACGATATCGATGAGGCGAATTGAAAATCACCCGGTCGGCGCTAGGGGGCTAGGCTCCGGCGTGCATCGCCCGGTCAATCTTGGTTTCCCGGTCCGGTACCTCCTCGCGGATAGCGTCGAAGTCGCCCCGCAAAACCTTCAGCGCGATGCGCTCCAGGTTGATCTCGTTCCGGGTGCGGAAGCCCAGGCGCCGCAGGATCAGCACGGGCGGCGCCCAGCCGAAGAAGGCGTACGCGAGGAGAACGGCTCCCGCCGCCGCGGAGATCCCGTACAATCTCCGCTTCGCCGTCGTGCCCAGGATCAGTCCCAACCAGACGAAAGATCCGGCGCCGGCCATCAGGGCGCGGTCGACGGGCCATTCGCGGTCGAGTTCGGCCAGGCGGAGGGTGATGGCGTCTTTGCCCTGGTCGGCATGCCGTTGAATGGAGTCGCGGGTGCGGGAATCGATGCGTTCCAGGTCCCGCCGGAACGTCAGGCGGCGGACGCGATCCCGGTCCAGGCTCCTGAATGGGTCATGGACGGTCCGCTCTGAATGCTCGATGGAAGAATTGACGGACATGCCTCCTCCTTGATAAGGGTCCCTTGAAAATCCGTAATTGCAGGCACGATCGAAAGGGTATTTTTTGGGGGGGAAACCAGGGAGGTCGAGGTGCTGACCGAATCGGCCTTCGCCGCCATCACCACGCAGGAATCCATCGACGCCTTGTGGGCGGCAGGGGATATCGTGACCGAAGGCGGCGACGTGGTCGCGGAGGGAGCCACCTACGTCGTCAACACGGACATGGCCAAGAAGGTCCTCGTCCGGGTGACCGCCTACGTGGCGGGCGATGCCGGGACCATTACGGTCAAAGGCACCAAGTAATCCGAGGACCTTCCGCCCGAAGCCACCCATGATCAACACCCCCCTGGAAGCGGCCCCTTTTTCTTTTTGGGACTGTTGAAGGGTGATTTGAGGAACGTAGGCGTCCATTTTCGGAAATGTGGGCTTGGATCTCATTGCCCAAGTTCCAGTCCCTTGGTTCCCCGCGTGAGGACGCTCACCCGTTTTTCCCGGATTTCCGGACAATGGGGCCGCCCGGAATTTTTCCATTGAGTCGGCACTTCCGCGGCGATACCATTTGGGAACTAGGGGGGAAACATGAAAGCTGGGAATCGAATACTCGTCAAGAATTGCATCGCCGTGCTCGTGCCGTTCCTGTTCGCGGGCTGCGGCCAGGGTACGCCCACCGCCTCGGGCGGCGGACCGGCCGTGCCCGGGGAATCGTCCGGAAGCGGCAATGTCAGATCCACCATCTTGTTGGGGAAAGTGGGCGTGCTCAGCAAGGCGTCCACCATCAACCTGAGCAAGCTTGTGCTTTCGGCGGTGTCGAGCGCCACGCCTCCGGACACCGTCACCGATACTTCATCCGTGAGCGGGCACGAGGCCGTGACCGTGCTGCGCAACCTGACCTTGAAACCGCTGCGGAACTGGGTCATTTCGGCCAAGACCCTGGACCTGAAGGATTCGGTGATCCACTCCGGGTCCACCGCTTCGTTCCTGGTCAATCCCGCGGAAACGACGTCGGTGAGCCTGAACCTGGCTTCGCGCTTCGCCATGTACCAGGCGAATTTCAACACCCTTCCGGACAGCATCGCTTCCGCCACGGGCACCAGCAAGGACAAGCTGAACCTGAACCGCGTGCTGCTCAAGGTGGACGGCGTGACCATCGCCGATTCCGTCCTGGCTTCCGGCTATTTCAGCGGTGGCCAGAACGTCAGCGTCTATTTCGACTATGTGACGCCCGGCTCCCATTCGGTCACCCTGGAGGCCTATGGGGATTTGCATTCCTATTCGGGGATCCTGTACCAGGGCGCCTCCACGTTTTCGGTGGCGGCCGGCAATGACGATACCCGGACCCTGTCCCTGGACTGGGTGGGTCCCACCACGGGCACCGGCTCCCTGACGGTGATCCTGGGCAAGGTGGGCCAGGTGATCGTGAACGGCACTTTGCCCGATACCGTTCTATAGATCCAGGTCCTATAATAAGGACGCAGAGAGAGAACGCGGCGGATCCCAACCGGAACCGTAATCGCGAGAAGGGACGGCCATAGCGACCGTCCCTTCGCCATTCCGGGGTTTTCCCGAGCGGATCAGATCTGGCCCTCCAGCATGGCGGCGGGAAAGCGCGCCAGGATGTCTCCCACCGCCAGTCCGCCTCCGTCCACCTGCAGTTCCTCTCCGGAAACGGCGTCCACCCAGCGCATGGGCGCGTCCCCGGGGATCTTCAGGCGGGTCTCCCCCCAGATCTCCCGGCCCAGGGGCAGGCGGCCCTCGGGAACGAAGCCGGCCAACAGGCGCGGCATCACGGAGACGCACCAGTTCTTGCCGAAGGTGCGGGCGAAGGCGAGCACGCTGTCTTTGCGCGGGCCTTCGGCTCCCAGGGGGAGGTACTCGCCGTATTGGAACACGGAGGGCAGGGCGGCGCGGGTCTTGAGGGCGCGGTAGATGAGGAACAATTTGCAGCGGCCGTCTTCGGGGCGCTCCAGCATCTCCCGGAGCAGGCCGGGGAGGTCCCGGCCCTCGCGTTCGCGGATGTCCCGGAGCATGCGCTGGCGGAGCCCGAAGTCCACCGGGCGGCGGTTGTCGGGATCGACCAGGTTGAGATCCCAGAGCTCATCGCCCTGGTAGAAGTCCGGGATGCCCGGGGAGGCGATTTTAAGCAGGGTTTGCGAGAGGCCGTTGAACAGGCCGTAGAAGGCGATCTTCTTCTGGAAGGGCCGGAAAGAGGCCAGGAACGGATTGGCGCCGTCCGCGGACCGGGAGGCGCTTCCGCCGAAACCGCCTTGGGCTTCCGGACGGGGATCGAGCAGCTTGTCCAGGAAGCCGAGGAAGCCTTCCTCGTATTCGCGATCCGGTTTCAGCCACACGGTGTGCACCTTGGCCTCGCGCACGGCCTTGACCAGGTATTCGCGCATCCGTTCCCGGAACGCGGGCAGTTCCGCTTCCGCCATGGGCCAGGCGCCCACCAGGGTCTGGTAGAGGAAGTATTCGTCGTTGCGATCGGGCACGAATTGGGAATTGCGCCGGTGCTTGAACCCCTTGTTGGCGGCGTGCCACCCGGCCACGCGGGCCTCCCATTCCTCCGGCAGCTCCGAGATCACGTTGATGCGGGCGCGCATGTCCTCCCCCCGCTTGGTGTCGTGGGTGGAGGTGGCGCTCAGGGAATGGGGCCAGGCGGCCAGGCGCTGGCGGCTGAAGGCGTGGAACTCCTCCGGCGTGATGCCGAAGATGTCCGGGTTGCCGCCCACCTCGTTGAGGGAGATGAGGCGGTTGTACACGTAGAGGAAGGTGTCCTCGATGCCCTTGGCCATCAGCGGGCTGGTGAACTGCTGCAGGCGCATGGCGAACTCCAGGGCGTTCTTCTTCTCCTCCTTGCCGAATTCCGGGATGGTCTGGGCCAGCAGCATGCGTTCGATGAAGTCGATTTCGTGCACGTGGCTGGGCAGGCTGGCGCGCGCCTTCTCCATGGTCCAGGCGATCACCTGGCGGTCGCGCTCGTCGGCGCCGTCCTCGTTGATGTAGGTGCGGTAGACGGGGAAATGCACGAAAGCCTCTTCCAGGGCCTGGCGGAAGCCCGACAGGGTGAAATCGGTGGCGTGGGTGAAGCGGCTGGCGATGGCCTTGAGCTGGTAGACCAGGTTCTCCAGCCCGCCGTACAGATCCTTTTCGATGAGCAGGCGCTTGTCCTCGTTGGCCATGGTGCCGCAGGAGGTCTGGATGCCCGTGAAGTTCCGGTAGGCCGCGTCCAGCTTGTCGGCGTTCGCGGTCATGCAGAACAGGCCGTTGGCCGCGTTGGCGAACTCATAGCCGGTGGTGCCCTGGATGGGCCAATGGGGCTTGAGAGGCTCGCCCGCGGCCAGGATCTTCTCCACCACCACGAAGGCCTCCGGGGCCCCCTCGCGCAGCCTTTGCAGGTATTGCTGGGGATGGTACAAGCCGTCGATGTGGTCGACGCGCAGGCCGGTGATGATGTCGGAGGTGAGCAGGCGGAAGGGGAGGTGGTGCACGCGATCGAACACTTCGCGGTCCTCCACGCGCAGGGAGATGAGATCGTTGATGGCGAAGAAGCGGCGGTAGTTGACCTCCTCCACGCCCACGCGCCAGAAGGCCAGGCGGTAGTATTGCTGGGCCAACAGGGCGGAAAGCTTCTTGAAGCTGCCCGGATTGCCCTTGGATCCGTTGTGCAGGCGGATGTTCTCGTCCATGAAGATGCGGATGACGGGATTGGATTCGTACAGCTCCCAGAGCATGGACTTGATGAAGCGGATCTGATCGTCGCGCTCGCCGCTTTCGTTGCGGTCGGGGAGGTTCTTGAGGATGTAGAATACGCCCATGAGCTTGACGTAGTCGGGATGCTTGCGGTCCATGCGCTTGCGGAGCAGGACCAGGTTGTTGCCCAGCACTTCCGCGTAGGAGTCGATGCGCAGGGGGAAGGCGGTGGAGAAATAGCGGATGAACAGGCCGTGCTGGTTGAATTCCAGGGTGATGTCCGCGTTCTCCAGGCATTCCCCGAAGAAGCCGCCCAGGATGGGGGCCAGCAGCTTGCCCTTCAGGCTTTCATCGTGGTGGTTCCACTCGATGTCGAAGAAGTTGATGTATTGGGACTGCGGCCCGTTCTCGAGCACGTCCATCAGCAGGCGGTTCTCGGAATGGTAGGCCATGTGGTTGGGCACGATGTCCTGCAGCCAGCCCATGGAGCGTTCCCGCAGGTCCCGGGACAGGCCTTCCATCTCCTCGATGCCGCCCAGCTCGGGGTTGACGGAGTTGTGGTCGACCACGTCGTATCCGTGCGGGCTCTCCTCCCGGGACTTGAAGATGGGGGAGGCGTAGAGGTCTGAAACGCCCAAGTCGCGGAGGTAAGGGACGATGCCCCGGGCGGCCGCGAATCCGAATTGCTTGTTGAATTGCACCCGGTAGGTGGACAGGGGAAGCCGTATCATGCATCCTTTCCGGGCCGTTCGCGGCATGCAAAGCCCAGGGTTAAATAAAATCCCGGGGCAGGGAGAGACAACGGGATAGTGGGTGGGGAGGTCAAAAATCAAAAGTCAAAGTGTAAAGTGCAAAGTTGAGGAGAGCGTTCTTGGGGGGCATGGAGCGCAGGGGTGCATCGGAAAGGCATTATTTTTCATTTTGAAATTTGAATTTTGCACTTTGACTTCTCCCCGAACGGTCCCGGCGCTTAGTAGATTGGGAGTATTTGAGGGGCCCAGCCATGTTGTTGAAGGACATCCATGAGAGGCGCAACGGCCTGCGGTTCTACGGCCTCACTCCGCCCAAGCGCGGCCAGGACCCCGCCAGGATCCGGGACATCGCCGCCCGGCAGGCGCAGCGCATCGCGGCCCTCAATCCGGACGGGCTGATCCTCTACGATCTCCAGGACGAGGCCGGCCGCACGGCGGCGGAACGGCCCTTCCCCTTTTTGCCGACCTTGGAGCCCATGGAATATGCCCGGGATTTCCTGGCCGACCTTCCCGTGCCCAGGATTCTGTACAAGTGCGTGGCCAATCAGGGCCGGGAGGAATTCCTGGCCTGGTCGGACGCCTTTGCCGGGCCGGATTGCCGCGATGCCATCGTGCTGGTGGGCGCTCCCACGGGACGGCCCGGCGGGGAACCGGCCCTGAGCATCGGCCTCGGGGAGGCCTATGGCCTTCTGCAAGGCCGGACCGCGCCCATATGCTACGGCGGCGTGGCCATCGCGGAAAGGCATGCCCGCAAGCACGATGAGGACGAACGGCTTCTGGCGAAGCATGCCGGCGGCTGCCGCTTCTTCATTTCCCAGACGGTTTACGATCCGGGCGCGACCAAGTCCCTGCTCTCCGACTATGCGCTGCGCTTCGCCCGGGCGGGATTGCCTCCGGTCCCGTTCATCCTGAGCTTCTCGCCATGCGGTTCCCTCAAGACCATGGAGTTCATGAAGTGGTTGGGCATCTCGTTCCCGCGCTGGCTCGAGAACGAGCTGCGGCATTCGCCGGACATCCTGCGCAAATCGGTGGACCTGGCGGAGAAGGTGTTCGCCGACATCCGGGATTTCGCGGCCGGGAAAGGCCTTCCCATCGGCGTGAACGTGGAAAGCGTTTCCATCCGCAAAGAAGAGGTCGAGGCCTCCTGCGAGCTGTTCGCCAGGCTGTCGGCTGGGATGGAAACGGCCTGATTGATTTTCAAGGCATGTTACCAATTCGGTTCATAAGCTGACGAAGTGTCAGCTCTTGTCCGGCGGTTTTCGCCGGGACCCTGCCAAATTCCCCTCCGAACGCATGACATCTCTTGCCATTCGCCGCTTGGCTTGGTCCTTGCGTGTAGCGCAGGGTATGTCAATCCGGGTCTCCCTAAGCCATATCACCTCCTATAAATACGATCGCCCGGTGACCCTCTCGCCGCAGCTGATCCGCCTGCGTCCCGCGGCCCATTGCCGGACGCCCATCCCGGCCTATTCCCTCAAGGTGAAACCCTCGGGGCATTTCCTCAACTGGCAGCAGGATCCGTTCGGGAATTTCATGGCCCGGGTGGTGTTCCCGGAGCCCCAACGCGAGTTCGAGGTGGAGGTGGGGTTGATCGCGGACATGACCGTCATCAACCCCTTCGACTTTTTCGTGGAGCTGGAAGCGGAGAAATACCCCTTCAGATATTCCTCGTCCCTGCGGGAATCCCTGGCTCCCTACCTGGAGCTGCGCGAAGAGGGGGACCTCATCTGGGAATGGCTCGAGAAGGTGGACCGCAGGCCGCGATCCATCGTCGACTTCCTGATGGACCTGAACCAGCGGCTGGCCAAGGAAATCAAGTATTGCATCCGCCTGGAAAGCGGCGTGCAGAGCAGCGAGGAAACCCTCAAGCTCGGCACCGGCTCCTGCCGCGATTCCGCCTGGCTGCTGGTGCAGGCCCTGCGGCACCTGGGCATTGCCGCGCGCTTCGCCTCCGGCTATCTCATCCAACTGCAACCCGACGGGCCGCCCCTCGAAGGTCCCGCGGGACCCTTGTCCGATTTCACGGATCTGCATGCCTGGGCCGAGGCCTACGTGCCCGGGGCGGGTTGGATCGGCCTGGACTCGACCTCCGGACTGATGGCGGGCGAAGGGCATATCCCCTTGAGTTGCACGCCTTCGCCGGAGGATTCGGCCCCCATCTCGGGCGGGGTTTCCGTCTGCGAGACCGCCTTCGATCACAAGATGGAGGTGGCGCGGCTGGTGGAAGCGCCCCGCGTCACCGCGCCCATCGACGATGCCCAATGGCTGGACCTGCTCGCCTTGGGGGATCGGGTGGACGAGGACATGGTCCGGGCCGGCCTGGACCTGACCCAGGGAGGCGAGCCCACCTTCGTTTCCATCGACGACATGGAAGGGGCCGAATGGAACACGGCCGCGCTGGGGGACAGGAAATACGCCCTGGCCAACGAGCTCACTTGGCGCCTGAAGGATCGCTTCTCGCCCGGCGCGTTGCTGCATTACGGCCAGGGGAAATGGTATCCCGGCGAGCCGCTGCCCCGCTGGGCCCTGACGGTGATGTGGCGCAAGGACGGCAAGCCGGTATGGCGCAACCCGGGCTTGCAGGCCGAGGAAGGGTCGGCCGGCAAGTACGAGAGCAAGGACGCGGACGCGCTGGCGCGATCCATCGCGCGCTTCCTCAAGCTCGATCCCGGGTTCCTGAAATCCGCCCACGAGGACGCGTTCTATTACCTGTGGAAGGAAGGCCGCCTCCCCGCCGATTTCGATCCCAAGCGCACCGATTGGAAAAGCGACGCGGAGCGCGCGCGCGTATTGCGGCTGCTGGAAGGCGGGTTGGACAAGGTCACCGGGTACGTGCTTCCCCTGGCGGGGGATTTCGACGGCGCCGCCACCCGCTGGCGGTCCGATGCCTGGGTGTTCCGGCGCAACCAACTGTACCTGCTCCCGGGCGATTCGCCCTTGGGATACCGCCTGCCCCTGGACAGCATCCCCTGGGGGCCCACCCCGCCGGAATTCCCCGCCCAGCTTTCGCCCCTGGCCGAGCGCGCCGAACTGCCGGATTTTCCCCTGCCCTCCGGCCGCTCCGCGGAAGCCGCCCGGCCCATGGCGGCCGGCATGCCCGCCTCTCCGGCCGTGCCCGGGGACAAAGCGGACGCCGATTGGATGCCCAAGCGCCAGGTTCCGCCTTCCGCGCCGCGCGGCAGCGGCGCCATCCGCACGGCCTTGTGCGTCGAGGCGCGCGGCGGATACCTCTACGCATTCTTCCCGCCCCTCACGCACCTGGAATCCTTCCTGGAACTGGTGAGCGTGATCGAGGCCGCCGCGGGCGAGACCGGCCTGGCGGTGCGCATCGAAGGGTATAAGCCGCCCCAGGACTACCGCTTGAAGAGTTTCGCCGTCACGCCCGATCCGGGCGTGATCGAAGTGAACATCCATCCCTCCGGTTCCTGGCGGGAACTGGTGGAGAAGACCGAGATCATTTACGAGGAGGCGTTGCGTTGCCGCCTGGGCGCGGAGAAGTTCCAACTGGACGGCCGCCATACCGGCACCGGAGGCGGCAACCACATCGTGCTGGGATCGGAGCGCCCCTCGGACAGCCCCTTCCTGCGGCGGCCGCACCTGCTCCGCAGCGTGGTGAATTTCTGGCAGAACCATCCCAGCCTGTCCTACCTCTTCTCCGGCCTGTTCATCGGGCCCACCAGCCAATCGCCGCGGCTGGACGAGGCCCGCGACGATTCCCTGGCGGAAATGCGATTGGCGTTCCGGCAAGTGCCCGACCATGAGGCCTTGCAGTACTGGCAGGTGGATCGGATCTTCCGCAACCTGCTGGTGGACCTGACCGGCAACACCCACCGGGCGGAACTGTGCATCGACAAGCTCTACAGCCCGGACAGCCTCTCGGGCCGCCTGGGGCTGCTGGAACTGCGCGGGTTCGAGATGCCGCCGCATCCCCGCCTCAACCTGGCCCAATGCCTGCTGGTGCGGGCCTTGATCGCGCATTTCTGGGACCATCCCTATTCGGCCCCGCTGCAACCCTGGGGGCCGGCCCTGCACGATCGCTGGATGCTGCCCCACTTTCTGTGGAGCGATCTGGAAGACGTGATCGGGTACCTGTCCCGCGGGGGCTTCGAGGTGAAGCCGGAATGGTACGCGCCCTTCCTGGAGTTCCGCTTTCCCCGCCATGGCGGACTGCAGCTCAAGGATTTCTCCCTGGAGGTACGCCAGGCCGCCGAGCCCTGGCACGTGCTGGGCGAGGAGGCGAGCGGTTCCGGGACTTCCCGCTACGTGGATTCCTCCCTGGAGCGCTTGCAGGTCAAAGTCAACGGGTTCGAGAGCAAGCGGCACGCCGTGGCCTGCAACGGCGTGGCCATGCCCCTGGTTTCCACCGGCGTCGCGGGCGAGGCCGTGGCGGGAGTGCGCTTCCGCGCCTGGCAGCCCCCGTCCTGCCTGCATCCGCTCATCCCCATCCATGCCCCCCTTTCCTTCGAGGTCATCGACCGGTGGAGCGGGCGTTCCCTGGGCGGCTGCACCTACCACGTGGTCCATCCCGCGGGCCGCAATTACCAGACCTTCCCCGTCAATGCGGCGGAAGCGGAGGCCCGGCGGTCGTCGCGCTTCGAAACCCGGGGCCATCGACCGGGCCCAATCCGGCTGAAAACGGCATCCCCGGATCCTGACCATCCCTTGACCCTGGACCTGCGCCGGCATTGATGGGCGCGCGCATCTTCGGCTTGAGTCGGCTTCTCCGGTTTGTTATCATCAGCAGGCTAACGTGAATCCCGAACTCGCCGATAAACCCGGGCCCATCAATGGCCTGCTCCAGCATTACCGCCCCGCCCCCGGAGGTTGGGACGAAATGGTCGTGCGCGGGGGCGCCGTGCGCCTTTCCTGGGCCGGCCTGGCCACCACCCTGGACGAGCTCGGCTCCGAGGACGTGCGCCGGCGCAAGCAGGCCCTGGCCGAGCAGTTGCGGCTCAACGGCGTGACCTACAACGTGTACGGGGACAGCCAGGGCGCCGATCGCATCTGGTCCCTGGACCCCATCCCCCTGATCCTGGAAAGCGCGGAATGGGAGGAGGTGGAGCGCGGCCTCAACCAGCGGGCCGAGCTGCTCGACGCCATCCTGCGGGACGTCTACGGCCCGCGCAAGCTGGTGCGGGAAGGCCTGCTCCCGGCCCTGTTCCTGTATTCGCATCCCGGCTTCCAGAGGGCGTGCAGCGGCAACCCCTCGGTGCAGCAGCGCATGCTGCGCTTCTATTCCGCGGACATGGTGCGCGGCGAGGACGGCGGCTTCCGCGTGGTCAGCGACCGCGGCCAGAACCCTTCCGGATACGGTTACGCCCTGGAGAACCGCTCCGTGCTGAGCCGCACCCTGCCCAGCCTGTTCCGCCAATCCGGCGTGCACCGCCTGGACGGCTTCTTCCAGTCCTTCCGCAAGAGCCTGGTGGAAGCGGCCCCTCCCGGGGTCCGCGATCCGTTCATCGTGCTGATGAGCCCGGGCCCGGAGAACGAGACCTATTTCGAGCAGGCGTACCTGGCGAGTTACCTGGGCCTGCCCCTGGTGCGGGGCTCGGACCTCACCCCCAGGGACGGCGGCATCCAGCTCCTGTCCCTGGACGGCCCGCGCCGGGTGGACGTGATCCTGCGCCGCGTGGACGATACTTTCTGCGACCCCCTGGAACTGAACGGCAGCTCCCTGCTCGGCGTGCCCGGCCTGCTGCAGGCCGTGCGCAACCGCAAGGTCGCCGTATGCAACGCCCTGGGCAGCGGCATCCTGGGCGGATCGGGCCTGATGTCCTTCCTGCCCGCCATCTGCAAGCATCTGTTCGGCCAGGATCTGGAGATGCCCTCGGTGGAGACCTACTGGTGCGGGGACAAGGCGCAGCGGGACATGGCCCTGGACCGGTTCGACGACATGGTGATCAAGCCCCTGTACCAGGGGCCCAAGCGCAGCACCTGGTTCGTCAACAAGCTGACGCGGGAACAGCGGGAAAAGCTGCTCATCCGCATCCGTTCCAAGCCCCAGCTCTACCTGGCCCAGGAATCCCTGCGGCCCTCCACGGCCCCTTGCTTCATCGCGGACCGCCTGGAAGCGCGCTCCCTGATGCTGCGCAGCTTCCTCACGGCTTTCGGCGGATCCTATTCCGTGATGCCGGGTGGCCTCACTCGCGTGACCTCCAGGCCGGAGAGTATCGAAGTCACCG
>DATENA010000327.1:0-11289 GCA_035275285.1 Fibrobacteria bacterium
TCCGGACCCGTGGACGGCAAGAACCGGGAAGCGGCCGTGCTGCGGGCCCGCGAACGGGGCTTCGCCGCTTCGGACGTGAATCCCGGTCCGGCAGGCCGGAGGCCCGCCCCGAAAGGAACGCCATGAGTCTTTCCATCGACAGACGCGCCTATTCCGACATGTACGGACCCACCACCGGGGACCGCGTGCGCCTGGGCGACACCGCCCTGGTCATCGAAGTGGAAAAGGATTACACCGTCTACGGCGAGGAGTGCAAGTTCGGCGGCGGCAAGGTGCTGCGCGACGGCCAGGGCCAGAGCTCGGGCGCGCACCAGTCGGCGGTGCTGGACCTGCTCGTCACCAACGCGCTGGTGCTGGACTATACCGGGATCTACAAGGCCGACGTCGGGATCAAGGACGGGCGCATCCGCGGCATCGGCAAGGCCGGCAACCCGCACATCATGCCGGGAGTGGATCCGGACATGATCGTGGGCCCCACCACGGAGGTGATCGCCGGCGAGGGCATGATCCTCACGGCGGGCGGCATCGATTCGCACATCCACTTCATCTGCCCCCAGCAGATAGGGGAAGCGCTTTCCTCGGGGATCACCACCATGCTGGGAGGGGGTACCGGGCCCGCTACGGGCACCAACGCCACCACCTGCACCCCCGGCGCCGGGCACCTGGAGATGATGCTGCGCGCCACCGATTCCTATCCCCTCAACTTCGGCTTCCTGGGCAAGGGCAATTCCTCCCAGCCGGGCGGCCTGGCGGAGCAGATCGAGGGCGGGGCCATCGGCCTGAAGCTGCACGAGGACTGGGGCACCACGCCCGCCGCCATCGACGCCTGCCTGGCCATCGCGGAAGAGCATGACGTGCAGGTGGCCATCCACACCGATACGCTCAACGAATCCGGTTTCGTGGAAGCGACCATCGCCGCCTTCAAAGGCCGCGTCATCCACAGCTTCCATACGGAAGGGGCGGGCGGCGGGCACGCGCCGGACATCATCCGGGTCTGCGGCCTCCCCAACGTGCTGCCCTCTTCCACCAATCCCACCCGCCCTTTCACGGTCAACACCCTGGCCGAGCATCTGGACATGCTGATGGTCTGCCATCACCTGGACAAGAACATCCAGGAGGACGTGGCCTTCGCCGAAAGCCGCATCCGCGGGGAGACCATCGCCGCCGAGGACATCCTCCACGATCTGGGCGCCATCTCCATGATGTCCTCGGACTCGCAGGCCATGGGCCGCGTGGGCGAGGTCATCACCCGCACCTGGCAGACCGCGCATAAGATGAAGGTCCAGCGCGGGCCCTTGCCGGAGGAGTCCGGCCTGCACGCCGACAACTTCCGGGTCCGGCGCTATATCGCCAAGTACACCATCAATCCCGCCGTCGCGCACGGCATGTCCAGGGAAATCGGCAGCATCGAGCCGGGCAAGCTGGCGGACCTGGTGCTGTGGAAGCCTGCGTTCTTCGGGAGCAAGCCCGAGATGATTATCAAGGGCGGCTATATCGTGCAGGCCCAGATGGGGGATCCCAACGCGTCCATCCCCACTCCGCAACCCTATTTCTCGCGCCCCATGTTCGGCGCCATGGGCGGCGCGGTGGGGCTCACCTCCCTGGCCTTCGTGTCCAAGGCCTCCCTGCGCCGCGTGCGCGATCGGTACGGCCTGTCCAAGACCGTCGTGGCCGTGGAAGGGTGCCGGGACATCTCCAAGGCGGACATGCGCCTCAACTCCGCCACCCCGGACATCCAGGTCGATCCGGAAACCTATGTCGTCAAGGCCGATGGGGAGGCGCTGACTTGCGAGCCTGCCGCCACCCTGCCTCTGGCGCAATTGTATTCCCTGTTCTGATGGGGCCCCGGACGGATGGCGCGGGCGGGAGACCATGACCCTGGAAACCCTGGAGCTGCTGCAATTGGCGGACGCTTGCTTCCCTTCGGGCGGCTTCGCGTTTTCCAGCGGCCTGGAAAGCCTGGCCAAGCTGGGCTATGTCAAGCGCATGGAGGATTTCCTGCAATACCTGGACTGCCATCTCGATCAGATCACCTCCGCGGAATTGCCGTTCCTGAATTCCGCCTATGCGGAATCGGGGCCCTCATCGTTCCCGTCCGGGCCCGCGGCGGCGGCCGGGCCGGCGCCGGAGGGCGGAATGCAGGAAGGCGGATCTCCGGGTCCCGGCTTCCGGGAGGTGGTTTTGGAATGGGACGCCTGGCTTTTCCTTCCCGCCCAGCGCCGCGCCAGCCTCTCCCAAGGCCGGGCTTGGGCGCGTGCCATGGAGGAGACTTTCGACGCGCCCGGTCCCGGCGCCGTGCGCCCCTGGTTCCTGCGCGAGAAGCTGCCCTTGCATTTCCTGATGGTGTTCGCGGCGACCTTGCGTTCCGGGGGCGTCTCCCTGGCGGACGCGCAAAGCCTGCTCCTGCACATGGCCATGCGCGATCAATTGGGCGCCGCCGTGCGCCTGGGGCTGCTGGGATCCCTGCAGGCCCAGAAGCTGCACCGCCGCTTCATCGCCGTGGGGGAGGGCTACCGCGCGGCGCGGAAGGATTGGAGCTATCTTTCGGCCATGCGGGCGGCGCCCATGATCGATATGGCGGTGGCGAGCCATCCCCATCTCTATTCCAAGCTGTTCCAAAGCTGAATCCCGAGGAGGACCCATGAAAATCTTGCGAGCGCTTTCCGGGAATGGAAAGGATCATGGCCGCTCCCATGGCCCCCATTCCCACGGTCCCCACGGGCATACGCATGAGCCGATGGAATCCCCCGGCGAATACCGGTTGCGGGAACTGGCGCTGCCGGACCGCGATTATTCCAAGCGCGCCTTCACCATCGGCATCGGCGGCCCGGTGGGCTCGGGCAAAACGGCGCTGACCCTGGCCTTGTGCCGGCATCTGCGCGAGCAGTACAGCCTGGGCGTGGTGACCAACGACATCTTCACCCGCGAAGACGGGGAGTTCCTGATCCGGAACCAGGCCCTGACCTCGGACCGGATCCTGGCGGTGGAAACCGGCGGCTGCCCGCATGCGGCCATCCGCGAAGACGTCTCCCTCAACGTGGCCGCCCTGGAACAATTGATGGAGCGCTTCCAGGGGGGCATCGAGCTGCTGTTCGTCGAAAGCGGGGGCGACAATCTGGCCGCCCATTTCGGCCGGGAGCTTGCCGATTATACCGTCTACGTCATAGATGTTTCCGGCGGCGATAAAATCCCGCGCAAGGGAGGCCCCGGAATCACCCAAAGCGATCTGCTCGTCATCAACAAAACCGATCTCGCCCCGTTGGTGGGGGCCGATTTGGAAGTGATGCACCGCGATTCCCTCAAGATGCGCGGCGAGGGTCCCTTCCTGTTCTCCCAGGTCAAGTCGGGCTTGGGCGTTCCCGAAATCGCAGGGCATATCCTGCGCGCTTGGAAAGGTGCCACCGATCCGCTCGCGCAAACCACTTTTACCTCTCCCATTTCCAAAGGAACATGATATGAAACCCTTCTCGGCCTTGTTCTCCGCCTTCTGCCTCCTGGCATTCGCTTCGCCCACCCGCGCGCATCACGAAACCGGTTCGGCCTACCTGGTGTTCTGGAACGGCATCGTCCCCAAAACCGGATCCGGGACCGGAAAAACGCTCGCTTCGCCCGGCGTCTGGCGGATGGCCTTCGTGTCCAAATACCCTATTCTGGGCGCTCAGGTTCCGGCGTTGCTCCCTTGAGTCCAGGTTCCTCCGAAGTTACCTGGTTACCGAGGTATCCCATGAGGCGTTTTGGCGCCTCTCTTTCCTCCCTTAAGCATTGTGACTTCGGGATATACGCTAAAAACCACCCGCGCTCCCAACGGCAGATTTCCAAATATCCTGTTGCTAACAGAATGGATAGCAGTAGTGACAAATTCGGCGGGAGTGGGGTGTTAATGTTAGTTTTTGCGATGTATATTTTCTGATTGCCAATGCTTGTAATGACAAAACGTTGGATTCCAAAGAAGGATGTGCTTTTTCAAGGATTGTTGGCCGATTGGGTCACCTTGTCGCATTCTGGCATGGAGATTGATGTATGGTCTGTCACAGAAAAACCTTACCAGTCCGGGAAGGGAAAATGAGGAGTAAGAATGAAGAAATTGAATAAACTACCGCTGGCGCTGACGATCCTGGGTCTCGGCGCTGCATCGTCCTTCGCTGCGATTCCAATCGGCGACAGCCTGTCGGTCTCCGGATTCCTCGACATGTCGGCCAATGGGATGGCTCCGGATACGGGTGATGCGACCTTGAACGCGGCCGTCGATCAATTTGAAATCGACTTCATGCTTAAGTTCGGGTACTTCAGCGCCCGCGCGGACATCAACAGCATCGGTCCCACCGGCGCGGTTTCCTTCGAACAGGGATTCGTGACGGCCGCGCTGACCGAAGGCTTGACCGTCTCGGTCGGTAAGTTCCTGAGCAGCTCCGGATTCGAAGCGGCCGAGCCCACGGGTTTGTACCAGTACTCCGTTTCCAAGCTCATGAGTGGCTGCGCCACCGGCGCGCCCAATTGCGTATACGGCGGTTACCAGAACGGTTTGAACGTCGCTTATGCCGCTCCCAAATTCGCTTTGTACGGCTCGGTCGTGACGAGCGTATGGGGAACGGACGTCGATCTGAAAACCCCGGGTTTCGAAGCCCAATTGGCCTTGATGCCCGTGGAAGGCCTCACCGCCAAGGTCACCGGCCTCTATGAAATGTACGACGATACCACCAGTCACGATTCCCAATCGGAACTCAACGTCTGGGCGCAGTACGTCATGGGTCCCTTGACCGTCGCCGCCGAGTACAGCATGCTCATGGATTGGATGGTCAAGGGTGAATCGGGAAATGGCTGGTTGGCCATGGCGAACTATAAGCTCACCGACAAGATCGCCGCCACCGTGCGGTACAGCGGCATCAAGATGGAAAGCGCCGATGACCCGGATACGGAAGTCACCTTCAGCCCCAGCTTCGCCGTCGCTCCCAACTGGCTGGCGTTGGCCGAAGTGCGGTATGAAATCGAAGGCGATACCGCTCCGGACATCAAGGGCGTGAGCTACGCCGTGGAAAGCACGTTCTCGTTCTAATCCTGCCGCCTAATAAAGGATTGAAAGGATTGTCGATCCGGCGAAGGCTCCCTTGGGCGGGGTGACCCTCCTCCCAAGCGGAAGCCTGCTTTTCGAATGGGGAGTTTAGGAAATTCGGCTTTGGCCGCGGGCGGTCTCGGGATCGCCTGCGTTCACGGGCCTCAAGGATGCCGGAACCTCGTTCCGGCCCCCTTCCCTCCGGTCGACGGGACCGGCCCGGCCGGCGACGGCCGCAAGTCCTTGGACTTCCGGGGGGGCGGGATTTAGATTAGTGAAAGTCAATCGGAGGCAAAGGAGGCCGCAAATGAAGATGATCGTTGCTTACATCAAACCTTTCAAGCTGGACGAAGTGAAAGCCGCCGTCCAGGAAATGGGCGTTACGGGCATGACCGTGACCGAAGTGAAAGGGTTCGGCCGTCAAAAGGGCCATACCGAGCTCTACCGCGGAAGCGAGTACCATACCGACTTCATCCCCAAGGTGAAGCTGGAAATGGTCGTCACCGATGAACTGGTGGAAAGGGCCATCGCCGCCATTTCCGAAAAAGGCCGCACCGGCAAAATCGGCGACGGCAAGATCTTCGTGCTCGCGGTGGAAAGCGCCCTGCGCATCCGCACCGGCGAAACCGGCAACGAAGTTCTCTAGCCCCCGCCTTCTGGGGTACTGTTCAGGGGAGATCCACTCCCGCCTCCGGATCCCTCCCCCCGGCCTTGCCGGGGGGAATCCAGGGACCCTGGGTTTACCGCCGCTTCCGCCGTTCCCATAAAGGCTTTCCGGCGCGAATACGGCAATCCTTGATGATGCATCTGATAGGCCAGTTTGGAACGGGCGGCTTCGAAGTAGGCCCGGTATTCCTCGCTGCGGTAATCCCGATAGGTCCACTCGAAGGGATGGAAGCGGCCGTCCTGAAAGTACAAGGTGGGTTCCACGAAAATGCCGTCCCGGACATACACGCGATGGCGTTGATCCTTGGTGGTGGCCAGAAAGAACTGGCCCAGGGTCAGATACCCGGGATCGAGGTTGACCCGGCGCAAGCCGTCCCGGGCGAGTTGCCGTTCCAACTCATTGGTGTGGCGCTTGATATCCACCAGGTCCTCCCGGGGAATCAGGTTTTCATAGCTCAAGAAGGTCCGCCAGGGGGAGCCCCCCACCTCCTCGGAGTAGTACCGGGTCCAAATAAAGGGGATGGGAGCCATAACCTCCTCTTCCGGCCCGAACCTTCCATTCAGAATGTTCCGGGTTTTTTCCAGGATTTCCCGGTCCGCTCCGAGTAAACCCACCACCAATTTGACTTTTGCGGGGGTTTTATAGGCGCCCAAAGCCGTGCCTCTTTTCGGATGGGAAAGGCTTGGGAAAAGCGCGCAAAATATCGTAAATTTGCATTTCCTTTTCAGGATATTTATTCTGGAGCCCCGGCATGCGAGAGCGGCAGGCCATGGGTGTAAAGGTATTAAAGCTAAGGCGATTGCCTCGGATACTTTATAGATGCCAAGAAACGTTTTCTCCTGCAGGAATTATGCGAAGAAGGGCCATGCGGTGGTGGAAATCACCGGCGATCTGACCTTCGAGACCGTGGACGTCATGCGGCAGGAATTCGCGAATCTACGCATGCAAAAGCCCGAAAAGGTGATCCTGGATTGCACCGGGGTGACCATGCTGTCCAGCGTGGGATTGGGAGAATTTTCCAAGCTTATCAAATGGGGTTTGGACAGCCAGTGCCAGTTCAAGATCGTCTGCCAGGCGGGCCACGTGGTCGAAGTCCTGGAGATAGCAGGCATTACTGATATGATTCCGCTCCTTCCGACCATCGACATCGCGCTGAATCGCTGAGCCCCGCGGGATGGCGGAGACCGGTTTCCGCTCGGGGATCCCCCCGCGGGCCAGGCTGCGGATGGCCGACCGGCCCCGCCGGCCGGCGGGACTGTCGAAGGAGAGGAAGAGTTCGTGTCTTATTCAAAAAGTCTGGAAGGGGAATGTGATCGATACTAAAGACATCATCAGGGCGGCCGATGCCATCGCGGCCCGCAAGGCCGTCATGCGCACCAAGAAGTTCCTGGTGGGCTTCGACGGATTCGTGGACGAAATCATCCACGCCGTCGCCACGCGCAAGAACAACCACGAATACCAGCGCATCGAGACCATCACGGAGTTCGCGGGCCGAATCGCCTCCGCGGCGGGCAAATCCGCCAACATCGAGCTGGTCCCCGTCCTGGAAAAGCTGGGCGGCAACGGCCCCTTGATGGCCATGGCCGCGGCCGGCATGGGCGCCCAGGTGACCTGCATCGGCATGCTGGGCTATCCGGAAATCCATCCCGTCTTCAAGCCCTTGAAAAGCATCTGCAAGGTGGTCTCGGTGGGCATTCCCGGCCATACCGACGCCCTGGAGTTCCATGACGGCAAGCTGATGCTCGGCAAGCTGAACACCATCAAGGACATGTGCTGGCAGCGTCTGTTGGAGGTGGTGGGCGAACCGGTGATGCGCGAGCTGTTCTTCCTGTCGGACATGGTGGCCTGCACCAACTGGACCATGCTCACGGAAATGGAAGAGATCATCGAGAACATCACCCACATGGTGCCGGAAGGCTGCAAGGTGAAGTTCTTCTTCGACCTGGCGGATCCGGAAAAGCGTTCCCGGTCCGATTTGTCGCGGGTGCTGGAACAGATCCGGGCCCTCAGCAAGAAAACGGAAGTCATCCTGGGCCTGAACCTGCGCGAGGCCGAGCAGGTGAGCGCCGTGCTGGGCATCGCCCTGAAGCCCGAGGAATCGGCCAAGGGCGTGGAGGCCGCGGCGGTCCGCGTGCGCGAGCGCCTGGGCATCGGCGGCGTGGTGGTGCATGCCATCAAGTACGCCGGGGCCTGCATCGGCGCGGATTCGGCCGGCATCGAAGGCCCCTATTGCCCCAGCCCCAAGCTGTCCACCGGCGCGGGCGATCACTTCAACGGCGGCTTCTGCGGCGGCATCATGGCCGACCTGCCCGTGCTCGACGCCCTCTATTCCGGCGTGGGCGCCTCCGGCTGGTACGTCCGCAACGGCCGCAGCCCGACTTCGGAAGACATCGTGGGATTGCTGAAGGCGTGGGGGGCGGGGGCATTGAAGGATTAAGATCCTAGGGAGCGGGCAGAGGATCTTGGGACGGGTGAACGCTTAAGGATCTTCACGTCGGGAGTCGGGGGTCGGGAGTTGAATGCGAAGAATCTTACGCATTCAACTCCCGACTCCGAAGGGCGAAGCCGCGGTAACAGGGTATAAGCCTGTACTCCCGACGGGATGCAACTCGTGGCACAAGGGCGTCAAATCCCCTCACCCTTTCTCAATCCTCTTTTTCCAACGCCTCCACCGCCGCCTTCAACCTCTTCGCCACTGCAACGCGCAAACTCTCCGGTTTCACCGGCACCATATCCGGCGCGAGCGACAGCACCCAGTTCACGAAATCCGTCTTGATCACCATCTTGACTTCGAACTGGACCTCCTTGCCCTTCTTGAGGATTTTCCCGGGCGGATGGAAATGGCTTTCCGAGAGATACCTTTCCAGCCACGGCGCCCGCAGGGACAAGAGCACCGTTTCCGGGGATTCGTCCAATTGCCGGGCCCATTGGCCGAAAGTGTACTTGTAATACTCCGCGGGATCGAAGGCATCGCGCGTGAACGCGTCCCGGGTGGCGATGCAGCGCTTGATGCGCTTGACCGAGAGGCTTTTGAACGGGCCCTGGTTCACGCCTTGGCGGCCGATGAGGTAGAGCGTGCCGACGCGCAGGCACAGGGAATACGGAAAGAAGGGGAATTCGCCCGCCTCCGAAGTATAGCCCGCATAGGAGAGTTTCACGGCGGTGCGGGCGGTGATGGATCCTTCCAGGATCTTCAGGATGCCGGGGGAAGGATCGGCTTCCGCGAAAGGGCCGTGATCGATGTAGTAGGCTTCCGCGTTGGCCGGGGTTTCCTCGCCGGACTCGCCGCGCTGGGCGGACTCGCGGTCCTCCAGGAAGCGCATCAACTGGTTGATGAGGGCCGTGTATTTGGGGTTGCCTCCCGCATGCAGCTCGGCGCGGATTTTCTTCAGGGCCGGCAGGAAATGGCCCGGGGGCGAACCCGTGGCGCGGATGCGGTAGAGGGATTTACGGCCCGACCCCTGGCGGACCTGCACCAGTTCGAACTTGAGGCGGCGCAGATCGGAGAGGTAGCGCTTCACCGTGCGTTCGTCCACGCCGAGCATGGCGGAAATATGCCGGATGCTCAGGCCTTCGGAATGATCCTCCAGGAGATGCACCAGGCGGTGGACCTTGGCGGTCTTGTTGTTGAGGGGCGGCAGCCGGGAATCGGCCGCGGCATCCTCGCCGCGGGCGGGCCCGCCCGAACCCCGGGCCATGCGGATCTGCATGGCCGCGATGGATCCCTTCGCGGCCGGGGGTATGCTCTTGGAGGCGGCGGGCGGTTTGGAGGCGGCAGGCGCCGCCCGTTTGACGGGGGCGGGACCGGGCTTGGGCGATTTGGGCGAGAAAGCTTCCGGGGACATGGCTTCCTTTCGCGGGGGTCTCTTACGTCAAACGGTCACGGCCGTCTTGATCCGGCCGCTCTTGACGGCGTGCATGGCCGCGGCCATGCGGCGGAGGACGGTATCCCTGCCGAGCGCGACCATCAGCTCGAAGAGCCCCGGGCCGAAGGGGATCCCGGAGATGGCCAGGCGGGTGGGATGGATGAGATCGCCCCCTTTGACGCCCAGCTTTTCCGCCGTCGCCTTGTACAAGGCTTCCAGTCCCGCGGTATCGAATCCCGGTTGGGACGTGATCGCTTCGATCAGGCCGGCCAGCACGAACTCGCCTCCGGGGCCGAAATATTTCCTGGCGGCCTTTTCGTCGTAGGTTTCCGGTTCCTTGAAGAAGTACATGCCGTAGGCGACGAAATCCGGCAGGCGCTTGGAGCGGTCCTTGAGGAGCGCGATGGCGGTGCGGAAGCGGCTTTCCGGAAAGGCGTTCCCGTCCACTCCCGCGGCCACCCAGAGGGGCTTGACCAGGGGGAGGAAATAGTCCACGTCCCGGCGCAGGAAGTACTGGCCGTTGAGCCATTCCAGCTTCTTCTCATCGAAGACGGCGCTCTTGGGATTGATCTTCTCCAGGGTGAACATCTCCACGAGCCTGTCCCGCTCCATGTATTCCTCGTCGCCGCCGGGGTTCCAGCCGAGCAGCGCCAGGAAGTTGATCAAGGTCTCGGGCAGGTAGCCGAGGGTGCGGTAATCGCCCACCGAGGCGGCTCCCTTGCGCTTGCTGAGCTTGCCGCCGTCCGGGCCCAGGATGACGGGCAGATGCACGAAGGTGGGAGGCTCCCAGCCGAAAGCCTGGTACAAGAGGACGTGGCGGGGCGTGCTGGGGATCCATTCGTCCCCGCGCAGCACGTGGGTGATCTCCATGAAATGATCGTCCACCACGTTGGCCAGATGGTAAGTGGGGAAGAGGTCCGTCTTGAGCAGGACCAGATCGTCCAGGATGCGGTTCTGGTAAGTGATGGTGCCGCGCAGGAAATCCTTGAACACCGTGTCCCCGTGGAAGGGCACCTTCAGGCGGATGGTGTGCTTCTCGCCCGCGGCCACGCGTTGCCGGGCGGTCTCGGCGGGAATGTTGCGGCAGAGGCGGTCGTAGCTGGTGGGCAGATTGTTGCGCTTCTGGGTCTCCCGCAGTTCGTCCAGGCGTTCGGTGGTGCAGAAGCAAGGATACGCGTGGCCGCCTTCGACCAGCTTGCGGGCATGCTCCTGGTACAAGGGCAGGCGCTGGGACTGGAAATAGGGGGCATGCGGCCCGCCGACCTCGGGGCCTTCGACCCAGTCGAGGCCGAGCCATTTCAGGTCCGCCATCAGCTCGACCAGGGCCTTTTCATCGTACCGGGTCTGATCGGTGTCCTCGATGCGGAGCAGGAAATCGCCGCCTACATGCTTGGCGAACAGCCAGTTGAACAGGGCCGTGCGCGCGCCTCCCACGTGAAGATACCCGGTGGGGCTGGGGGCGAAGCGGACGCGAGGGCGATTGGATGGCGACATGTTGGATTTACCCGGATAGAACTTGGCAGCCGATTCCGGTCCCGAGGAGGCCGCGGCGGAGCGGAATTTTACCCAAGTACGGCGGAGAAGGGGGGATTCGAACCCCCGGTACCTGTAACAGTACAACGATTTAGCAAACCGTCGCCTTAAGCCACTCGGCCACCTCTCCATGGGTCCGAAGCCTCCCCGCAGAGGGAAGCCCGGAAACCAAC
>DATENA010000328.1:0-10828 GCA_035275285.1 Fibrobacteria bacterium
TTACCCCCCCAGGAGCTACATCTCCTGGAGAATCTGGAAAGCGTCGATCCCTTTTCGAAGCTCGGCTATCACCATGTCACGGTGAACAAGCAGACCTCGGGAATCATCCGGGTGTTCAACCCCCAGTTCAAAAAGGTGGAAGTCCTGTGGGAGGACGGATCCGCCGAGTGCGAATACGGCTCCGGAACCGGCCTGTTCGAATGCCTGTTCCCCAACCGCCTGGAGTTCTTCCCGTACCGGATCCGGGCCACCTACCATTCCGGCCAGGCGACCGAATACGATGACCCCTATGCCATCCTCCCCGTGCTCAGCGATTACGACGTGTTCCTGTTCGGAAAGGGGACGCATTACCAGGTTTGGAAAAAACTGGGGGCCAACCAGATCCGGCATCAGGGCCATCTGGGAGTGCATTTCGCCGTGTGGGCCCCCAATGCGCATGGCCTGGCCGTAATCGGGGATTTCAACGGATGGAACGGGCGCAGCCACATGATGCGCAAATTGTCGTTTTCCGGGATCTGGGAGATTTTCATTCCCGGCCTCAGCCATGGCCAGGCGTACAAATTCCTGGTCCATACCCTGGGCGGCGCCAAGGTGGAGAAAATGGATCCCTATGCCAAGGAGGCCGAATTGCGGCCCCGCACGGCGGCCATCATCGCCGATCCCCAGCCTTACGCCTGGACCGATCAGGCCTGGGCCGGGATCCGACCCCAGGTGCAAAGGGACAACAAGCCCATTTCCGTTTACGAGGTCCATCTCGGATCCTGGCAGAAGAACCCCGGCCGCGAATCCGGGTTCCTGACCTATGATGAGCTGGCGGAGCGCCTGATCCCCTACGCCACGGGCATGGGTTATACGCACCTTGAGCTGATGCCGGTGCAGGAGCATCCCTTGGACGAATCCTGGGGCTACCAGGTGATCGGGTATTACGCGCCCACCAAACGCTTCGGCACGCCCGCCCAATTCAAGTCCTTCGTGGAGAAATGCCACCAGGCCGGCCTGGGCGTGATCCTGGACTGGGTGCCGGCGCATTTCCCCTCCGATCTGCATGGACTGGATTTCTTCGACGGCACCTCCCTCTACGCCCATGAAGACCCCCGCAAGGGCAGCCATCCCCAATGGGGCACGCGCATCTTCAATTACAGCCGCCACGAGGTGAGCAATTTCCTCATCGCCAACGCCATCTATTGGATGGAGGAGTTCCACATCGACGGTTTGCGCGTGGACGCGGTGGCCTCCATGCTCTACCTGGATTATGCGCGCGAGAACGGCGCCTGGATCCCCAACCCGGACGGCAGCAACACCAACCATGAGGCGGTGGAGTTCCTGAAACACCTGAACTCCGTGGTGGCGCAGCACTTCCCCCACAGCCTGATGATCGCGGAGGAAAGCTCCGCCTTTCCCGGCGTCACCCACCCCCTGGACCGCGGCGGCCTGGGCTTCCATTACAAGTGGAACCTGGGATGGATGAACGATTTCCTGACTTACCTCTCCAAGGATCCGCTGTTCCGCCGCTATCACCAGGGGCTGCTGACCTTCGAGATGTCCTACGCTTTTTCCGAGAAGTTCTGCTTGGTCCTTTCCCACGACGAGGTGGTGCATGGCAAGGGTTCCCTGCCCAACAAGATGCCGGGGGACGATTGGCAGAAGTTCGCCAACGTGCGCACGGCCTTCGCCTATCTCTTCGCCCATCCCGGCAAGAAACTCCATTTCATGGGCCTGGAAATCGGGCAATGGCTGGAATGGAACCCCGGCGTTTCCCTGGACTGGCCCTTATTGCAGTTCGAACGCCACAAAGGTTTGCAGACCCTGGTGCGGGATCTGAACGCCATCTACAAACAGGAGCCCGCCCTGTACGAGCTGGACAGTTCCTATGCCGGCTTCCAATGGGTGGACTTCCACGACCAGGACAACAACATCGTGTCCTTCCTGCGCAAGGGCGAGCCCCGCGAAGGCGGAGGCCCCCAGGAATTGCTGCTATGCCTGTTCAACTTCAGCCCCGTCCCCCGGCATGAGTACCGCTTGGGGGTGCCCTTGGAAGGCTTCTACGTGGAAGTCTTCAACAGCGACTCGCAGGTCTACGGCGGAGGCAATCTGGGGAACATGGGAGGCAAGCGGACGTCTCCCGTGCCCATGCACAACCTGCCCCATTCCCTGGAACTGACCGCGCCGCCCCTGGCCGCCTGTTTCTTCAAGCTCCAGCCCGATGCGCCGCCCCCGCCGCCCGCGCGCGGCCTCCGCTACGCGGAAATCGTGCACAACACCCTCTAGAAACCCAGGCCCTTCAGCACCTTCTTGCCCTGCTTCTTAGCCTCTTCCGAGGTCTTTTTCTTCTGCTCTTCGGCGGCGGCTTCCAGCTTCTTGCGCTCTTCCTCGGCGCGGGCCCTGCCCGCGGCTTCCAGCTTGGCCTTTTCGGCCTCGGCCTGGGCCTTCAACTCGAGCTTCTTCTTGTTGAGGGCGTCGGTCAGGGCGCCCTTGGCGCCGGAGGTGGCTTCCGTCGCCATGCGCTTGGCATCCAGGGAGAAGCTGGGCTTGGCCAGGGTGCCTCCCACCAGGAAATAGAGCACGGCCCGGCCGGCCTTGTCCACCGGGACCAGGCTGGCGCTTCCCAGGGCCGGGATCTTGCTGAGCTTGGCCACTTCCGAGGCCAGGGCGCTGCCCGCGCCCAGCACGCCGGCGCTGAGATGGGCCGGGAGATGGCTTTCCAGGTTCAGGTCCAGGGTGTTGTCGAAGCCGATGGCGCCGGCGGCCAGGATGGACCCCACCACCGATTCGGAAATGCTGCAATCCTTCACCAGCAGCTTGCCGTTGGCGGCTTCCAGGTCCGACTTGAAGTTGGAGAAGGTGAACTCGTGGAAGGCCAGGGATTTGCTGACCTTGGACAAGGCGTCGGATAGCCCTTTCACCAGGCCGGTTTCCATCAGCTTGCCGTCCGTCAGCGCGAAAGCGATCTTGCCGAGCAGGTTGTCCGTGACCTGTTGGGGGGTGCCGTGGGTCTTGACGTCCAGGTTCAGGCTGAACTTGCCGAAAATGGTGCTGTCCGCGCGGGAGAGGCTTTTCATCAACCGGTTGGTGCCGGGCAGGCGATCGTTCAGGCGGGAGATGAAATCGTTGGCCTCCACGCGGTTGACGTCCAGCTTGAGGGCCACGTTGGCGTCGCCGGTATCGCGCAGATCCGCCCGCAAGGAGGACGTGAAGCCGCCGGAATACAGGGTGCCCTTCATGGCGGTGGTCACCACGCCCGCCGCCAAGGTGGTCTTGGAGGAATAGTCCGTCATGGCCAGGTTCATGAGCTGGGTCCTGGCCAGCTTCACGTCCACGTCCGCGTCCAGGTTCGGAAGCTTGGGCCAGGCGGTCATGGGAGGCCCTTCCTTCTCGGGCTGCTTCTCCCCCGCCGGCATCAGTTCGTCCAGATTGAGCAGGGAGGACTGCACGCTGAGCTTGGCCTTGGTGGTCTGGCCCTTCGCCGCCTTGGGCATGACCATGGCCAGGTAATTGGTCACCGTGCCGTTCACGGAGAGATCGGATTCGCCGAGGCGCACGGCCAGGTTCTCGGCGATCTTGTCATTGTCGATCTTGACCGCGCCGTTCAGCTTGAGCGGACTGGGCAAGGGCTTGCCTTCCGCGGCCACGTTCTTCAGTTCCACGTTGCCGTCGGCCTGCAGGTTCTGGGGCGCGTTGGGATCGAGCGGACCCGCGGCCTTGATCTTGGCCTGGACCATGCCCTCCGCCTTCAGCCCCTTGTCCACCATCGCCAGTTTCTGCAGGAGCGGCACCAGCTTGCCGATATCGAGCAGCGCGTTGAGATTGAAATCCCGGAGCATCGGGACGGGCTGGCGCAGCGAGGTGACCAAGGCGTCCATGGTGACGGGATTGCCGCCCAGATCGAAGGCGAACCGGCCCAGCTTGAGGCTGTCGCCCGTCATGTCCAGCTCCAGGTTCATGTTCTCCACCCCGGCCGGAAGGTCCTTGTGGCTCACGCCTCCGTCGTGGAGGGTGAAGCGGGCCGTGATATCGGGAAGGCTTCCCGTGTCCAGGACGCCCTTGACGTGGGCTTCCAGGGCGGCCACGCCCTTGGCGCTCAATTTGGGGATGTCCGGGGAAAGGCTGGCGGGCACTTCCTTCAGCACCGAGGCCAGCCGGATGTCCGGGGCGGAAAGGGAGAAGTCCAGCATGGGCGGCTTGGTCATGAACCGGGTGGCCTCCCCCTTCACGGTGGCGCGGATGTCCTGGAAACCGAGCTCCAGGCTCTTCACCTGCAAGCGCTCGCCGGGGAGGTTCAGGTGGATGTCGTGGCGCACGGTGATCTTGATGTTGCCTTTGCGCAGGCCGGAGGCGGAATCGGAGACCTTGATCTCGGAAATCTCCAGCTTGCCCTTGGTCTCCACGTCCTCCAGGCGCTGGTCCAGGTCCAGGGACACGTTCTGGTTGATCCGGTCGAGGATGAGCTCGCGCCCGCTTTTGAGATCGCGGTAACGCACGCGCCCGTTTTCGATGACGAAGGACTTCAGCGCCACGGCGGCGGGGCTTTCCAGGGTCTTGGACGTATCCTTGGCGGGTTGGGCGGTATCCGGGGCCGCCGATCCGATGCCTTCCAGGTTGTTGTGGCCGTCCCGGGAGACTTCGTAGAGGATTTCCGGATCCACGAGCTTGATTTCATTCACCACCGGGGAGAATTTCAGCAGGGAGAGGAAATTGATGGACAAGGCCAATTCGCGCAGCTTGATGCAGGGATCGGCGGAAAAGCCTGTCGCGTTCGCGACGTTGATCTCGCGGACGGACAGCTTGAGATTGGGGAACACGCGGATGGAAACGTCCTGCACGCTGACGTCCCGGTTCAGGGCCTCAGAGCCGTGCTTGTGCACCAGTTCCTTGATCTTGGCCGGCGGGAACGCGATCTTGATGGCGAAATAGGCGCCCAAGCTCAAGAGGAGCAGTACGACTAGCCCTGCGAGGATGATGCGTTTAAGGACCTTCATGGCGGGGGCTCCCTTTGGAACGATAAAACACTGAATCTAGCATTTTCAAAGGGAATGGGTATGAGCGTGACCCGGCCATCCCGACCAATTGCCCCAAATGCGGACATATGTGTAAATTGGAAATTCATGACTCGTTAAGCATGCAAAGAAGGGCCATTCAGCATGCCGCAAGGAAAAATCCCCAGACTCCTATACCGCGCCCTGGGCGCCGTAACCCTGCTAGGCGGGTGCCATTCGGACCCGCCGGATGTGCTCGGGCTATCCGACAAGCTCGAGTGGAAATCGGACGAGGCCATCGTCCTTTGCCAGGGTGAATCGTTTCCGGTACCGGTGGTCAAATACGGCGTGGACTCTTCCACCAACACCTGGATTCCCGTTTCCGAGGATACGGGATCCCTCCTCATCCGCATGCAGGATCCCCGCATCGTGAAGGCCCAAGGGCATATTTCCATTTCCGGAGTCGACACAGGCGCCACCCTCATTTCCGCGATCGACACCGCGGACCACACTTCCACTCCCTGGAGAAAAGTCACCGTACGGTCCTGCCCTTAGCCTTAGCCCGAAGCTCCCCTCCGTTTTCGCATAAGCACTTAGTAACCTACATGTTACGTGCCGAGCAAATCGGCATATTTTTAGAGGTTCCCCGGAATCGAAAAAGCCCGCCGCCAATCAGGCAACGGGCTTTCCGAACTAACACCCAGTGGCTTTTATTGGAAAGCCACCATGGTCCAGCATAAATGGGTCGAGATCCACACCTCATCCGATGCAGATCAAGATTTCCATCTCTTTTTAATTTACCACTTGGCCCAACCGCTCAACCCCAGCGTTCCATTGGCAGCGGCGGTAACGGCAGTGATCTTCAGCAGCACAAAGAGACCCGCATTGGATTTGGCCACGATATACTTGTTCACTGTAGCCTCGATACGCCCGACCGGCGAAGGGTCCGTCCCGGCATTATATAGGGCTTCAATGTCGGCCTGATTCTTAATCTTAGTGAGATCGGCCACAGTAACGGTACGCATCAGCGTCGTATTCGCATTGGCCCACGATGCCATGAAATCGAAACCCCCACTTGCTCCAGCAATACCGTTTTTGGCGATATTCGGCGAGTAAAGGGCGGCGATGCTGGCGCTCGTGGAGTATGCGAAAATAACGTCAACTTCGGTGGAATGGGCTGCGCCTACGGTTGCCGTATAAGCAGTCCAGGTATCCAGATCCAAGGAAGAAGCCTTGGAATTGTCTTGGGCACCGAGCTCGATTGTCTTGGTGGTGAGAACACTGACGGTGGTAGTGTCGGTCTTGGTTGTATCATCATCCTTCTTGTCATCCGTCAAGCAACCCGTGACCGAAAACGAGCTGACGAGAATCAAAGCACCGGCCATCAATCCGCCGAGCGAAACCTTTTTGACGTTACCCCAAACAATCATGCAGTACTCCTTAAGTTTTTCGGCGGATTTGAAAACCCGCCGGTTCATTATGCAAAAAATAAATATAAAAGACCAAGTCCAAGAGGTATTACTGGAATTATCCCTTTGCGGCTCCGCGCTACCCTGCCAGTAATCGGGAAAAAAGCCCCCGCAATCCGGTGATTGAACGCTTCGGCACGAATAGTTACCAGGAAGATGGTTAGGATTGAAATGTTATAAAACCGATCCGAATCCGGATCGGAAGCAGTACCCGAATCGGGAAGAATCGGAACGGATCGCACCGGGTGGAGCGGAAAGGCTTCAGCCGCCTTCGAGCTTGCGGATGCGGTCCCGGAAATGCGCGGCCTTTTCGAATTCCAGGTTCGCGGCGGCTTCGCGCATCTGCTTCCGCAGGGCTTCCACGTCGGGGTTGCCCGTGGCCGGACGTCCCTCCCGTTCCGAGGCCGCATAGGCCGCGTCTTCCTCGGCCACCATGAGCGCCTTGAGATCGATGCTGTAGTCGACTTCGGGGACCAATTGCAGATGCTTGTGGATCTCCCGCTGCACGCCGCGCGGGACCATTCCCGTCCTGCGGTTGGACTCTTCCTGCTTGGCCCGGCGCTTGTTGGTCTCGTCGATGGCATAGCGCATGCTGGCGGTAATCTGATCCGCGTACAGGATCACCCGTCCGTGCAAGTGGCGGGCGGCGCGGCCGATGGTCTGGATCAGGGAGCGGTTGCTGCGGAGGAAGCCCTCCTTGTCCGCGTCCAGGATCACCACCAGGGAGACTTCGGGCAGGTCCAGGCCTTCGCGCAACAGGTTGATTCCGACCAGGATATCGATGGTCCCCTCGCGCAGTTCCTTGATGATTTCGCTGCGGGTGAGCGTGTCCGTATCCGAATGCATGTAGCGCACCTTGAGGCCCGCCTGCTGGAGGTATTCCGTCAGGTCTTCGGCGCTGCGCTTGGTCAGGGTCGTGATCAGCACGCGCTCCTGCTTGGGGACGCGCGCCGCGATCTCGTTCAGGATATCGTCGATTTGGCCCTTGGTGCGCCGCACTTCCACTTCCGGATCCAGCAGGCCGGTGGGCCGGATGATCTGCTCCACCACCACGCCGCCGGACTTCTGCAGCTCATAGTCCGCGGGAGTGGCGGAAACGAACAGGGTGGCGGGGATCTTGGCTTCGAACTCGCTGAATTTCAAGGGACGGTTGTCCAGGGCGCAGGGGAGCCGGAACCCGTAATTGACCAGGTTCTCCTTGCGGGACCGATCGCCGTTGTACATGGCGCCGATCTGGGGGACGGTCACGTGGGACTCGTCCAGGATGAGCAGGTAATCGTCCCCGAAAAAGTCCATCAAGGTGGACGGCGGAGTGCCCACGGCGCGGTTTTCCAGGATGCGGGAATAGTTCTCCACCCCCGGGCAATGCCCCACTTCCTTGAGCATTTCCATGTCATACATGGTGCGTTGGCTCAGGCGCTGGGCCTCCAGCAATTTGTTCTCCGCGGTGAATTTCTTCAGGGTCTCGTCCAATTCGTGGCGGATGTCCCGGAGCACGCGGTCCATGCCTTGCTCGCTGGTGACGTAATGCCGGGCGGGGTAGATGAGCACGGAATCGAGCTGGGCCTCTTCCTCGCCGGTGATCAGGTTGATGCGGCGGATCTTCTCCACCTCGTCCCCGAAGAACTCGAAGCGGTAGGCGAAGTCGTCGTAGGCGGGATGCACTTCCACCACGTCCCCGCGCACCCGGAAGGTGCCGCGGCGGAAATCGAAGTCGTTGCGGCCGTAATAGATGTCCACGAACCTGCGCAGCAACTCGTTGCGTTCGATGGAGTCCCCCACCTTCACCTCGACCATCATCTTACGGTATTCCGTGGGCGTCCCCAGGCCGTAAATGCATGAAACGGACGAGACCACCACCACGTCCTTGCGGGACATGAGGGACATGGTCGCCCGCAGGCGGAGCTTGTCGATCTCATCGTTCTGGCTGGAATCCTTCTCGATGAAGGTATCGCTGGAAGGGACATAGGCTTCCGGCTGGTAATAGTCGTAATAGCTGACGAAATACTCCACCGCGTTCTTGGGGAAGAAGGCCTTGAACTCCTGGTACAACTGGGCCGCCAGGGTCTTGTTGTGGGAGATGATCAGGGTGGGCTTGGAGATTTCCTGGATGACGTTGGCCATGGTGAAGGTCTTGCCGGAACCGGTCACCCCCATCAAGGTCTGGAATTTCTCCCCGGCCCGGAAACCGGCCGTCAACTGTTCAATGGCCGCCGGTTGGTCGCCGGCAGGTGCGAAAGGGGCCTCGAGGCGGAAAATGGACATGGGAAGAAATATACGTAACCGGAGCGACAGGATGTGGCGGTAGGCGGCGGAGTCGGTCGGTTGGGGGTGGGAATTAAGAAAAAACAGGGAGTTCCTGGAAGGGCTTTGGTTTTGTTTTTTCTTAACTCCCGACCCCCGACTCCGAAGGGCGGAGCCTGAGACCCCCTCTACGGCATAAGGGCGGAGCTTTGGAAACAGGGGTTATGCCTGTACTCCCGACGGGATCATCCTTACGGAGCACACTGCTTCATATCCCACGACGTAATTTCAAAGGGATCTTGGTCTTACGCGACCCACCCCGCGGCCACACGACGCGCGGTCTCAGGGAATCTGCGCCAAAAGCCTTGTCGCGTCGAAAGACTCCCGGGACTCGGGATAGATGGAGACCAGCTTGGCGGCCGTGGCTTTTTCCTTTTCCGGGTTCTTCAGTTCCCGGTAGACCAGGGTCAGCTTCCACAGGGCGTTCGGAACCGCCGGGCTCAAATCGACCACTTCCTTGCCGGCCACCTTTTCGGTGGGGCTGGAGGAGCGGCGGCCGAAGGTGGAGACGAATTTTTCCAGGGTCTCGGCGGCCAGGGGGTAGTTCTTGTTCTGGATGTAGCTGGAGGCGAGGCCGTGCAGGGCTCCGGAGGAAATCAGGGGGTGCTTGGTGTTGGTCAGGTCGACCAGGCTGAAGGCCTTGATGGCTTCCTCGTATTTGCCGTTGGAATAATGGATTTGGCCGAGCATGAGGTTGGCCTTGTCCTGCACCAGGCGGGAATGGCTGGTTTTCACGAAAGAGGCCAGGAATTTTTCGGCGGAGTCGCGCTTGTCCTCGCTGAAATAGACGTAGGCCTGGCCGAGTTCCTTGTTCTCCTTGCCCTGCTGCTGCCCACGGTCGTTGTTGTACCAGGTGACGCCGGCCACCACCACGGCGATGGCTACCAGGACATAGACGGACTGCTTGCCGAAGCGCGGCCAGAAGTCATCCATGAACCAGTCGACAAGGCCGGCTTCCTGTTCGGGGGCTTTGGCGGCTGGGGTTTGCTTGAAAAGGTTCATCCGGGCCTCATGGTATCGCGAGTGACGAGGCGGATTCGCCCCTTAAAAACGGCAATAAAACTTAGCTAACCCCCCCTCCCCGGTCAACCGGCCTTTGGCCTTGGACACCCGCTTGTGGTATAATCGGACCGGCTGCAAACCAGGAAACCGCGCAAATGGCCTTCGACCCGCAAGAAACGGAAGACAACCAGAACTTGGAGCTTCTCTCCCGGGAACTGGTGCTCAGCTCGCTCGTCCATGAAGTGACGCGGGTGATGCATTCCGCCGCCACTCTGGACCAGGCCCTGGAAGCCTTTCTACTGGGCATTACCGAATTGACCGGGGCGCAGAACATGGCCCTTTTGGGCCTCAAGGAAGGCCATGCCTACCTTTCCCCCATCCACGGCTTGGGGCTGTCCCCGGAAACCATGGAGCAGATCCGGGTTTCCCCGGCCACGGGGACCGTGCATACCGCCTTGATTTCCCACCGCCACCTGCTGGTGGAGAGCCTGGCCAAGGACGATCCATTCCGGGTGACCGGGGCGGAAAGCTATCTCATCATGCCGCTGACCAGCCGCATCGCCGAGGCCGCACCGGACATGCCCGCCTGCATCCTGCCCATGGGCGCGCTTTGGCTGGACACTACGCCCCCGGGGCCGGAGCTGACGGGCCAGACCATCTCCCACCTGTCCGGCCTGGCGCAGCAAGCCGGCCTGATGATGGAAACCTGGCGGGCGCAACGGGAATTGGCGGCCGCCAATACGGAACTGAAACAATTCAACGCCAAACTGAACGAAGCCTATGCGGAGTTGAGCAAGGCGCAGAAGCACATCGAAGAGGATCTGGACCGGGCGCGCGTCATCCAGAACAACCTGCTCCCCACCTCGTTCCCGGACCATCTGCTGCGGCGCATCGCTTCCAAATACATCCCCGCCGGCATAGTGGGCGGCGACTATTACGATTGCTTCGAACTGCCCAGCGGGAACCTGGGCATGGTGGTCGCGGACGTTTCCGGCCACGGCATCGGGGCGGCCTTGGTGATGTCCATGTTCAAGGTCCTGCTGCGCACCTTCTCCGCCCAGGGCGTTAGCCCTGGCCAGG
>DATENA010000329.1:0-9504 GCA_035275285.1 Fibrobacteria bacterium
GCAAAAGAGAAGATCATTGAATATATCGAATTATATTACAACAGCGTTCGCTTGCATTCGACGTTGGGCCAGATGAGCCCGATGGAATTCGAGCAACAGGAAAGTGCTTAACCCCCTGTACGCAAAAGTCGGGGAAGATCATTTTTCGTTGAGGAAGGGGATGGCTTTCTTCGGGAAATTCTCGTCCAGGAAGAAGAGCATCAAGACGCCTTTTCGTAGGGCAGGCTCTCGAACTGGGCGAGCTCGCTGCCGAACTCCAGGGCCGCCCGGATGTCCTCCTCGGTGAGGGTGGGATAGTTTTCCAGGATCTCGGCCGTCGTCTCGCCGGCGGCCAGAGAGGCCAGGACATTGCTCACCAGGACCCGCGTCCCCGCGACGACGGGTTTGCCGTGGCAGATATTGGGATTGATGGAGATCCTTTTATTCATGGGCTTCCCCTTTCGTCGGTGGTCTTTCAGATAGTATAACTCCCGGAGGTCTTTCAAGGTAGCCCCTACCTCCCGCCTCCCCCCCGGAGGGCACTCCAAGGCCCTGCGCTCAGCCGCTTCCGGCCGTCTCCCTCATACCCTTCAGAAAACGGAAGAGCACTTGGCTGATGGGCGGCGGAAGCGCTTGGCAGACAGGAACCAGGTCCTTTTCCAAGTCCCAAGCCCTTAAGCCCCGCCGAATCCACCTCCGCCCGGCGTCTCGATGATCAGTCCTTCGCCCGCATGGGCCTCGTAGCTCACGGCATGAGCCAGGGGGATTTTGCCGCCTTGGGGCGTCACGCGCCGGTTCCTTCCCCGTGCTCCTGGTTCGCCGCCCTCTAGGCCGAACGGGGCCGTCTCGCGCCGCTCCGTCATCAGCGACACCTGGACGTCGCTGAGAAAGCGATAGTGCCGGACGAGGCCATCCCCGCCGTTCCACCGTCCATTCCCGCCCGTGCCCCGCCGAACGGAAAAGCGCTCCAGCCGCACCGGATAGCGCGTCTCCAGCACCTCCGGATCCGTAATCCGCGTGTTGGTCATGTGCGTGTGTACCGCCGAAGCCCCATGGAATCCCGGCCCCGCTCCGGCCCCTCCCGCCAAGGTTTCGTAATATCCGAACGAATCGTCCCCGAACGTGACATTGTTCATGGTCCCCTGGCTGGCCGCCGCCAGACCCAAGGCCCCCAACAGGCAATCCACTACGCGCTGGGAGGTCTCCACATTGCCGCCCACCACCGCCCGTCCCGGCGAAGGATTCAGGATGGAAGCCTCCGGCAGGACGATGCGCACCGGATCCAGGCAGCCCTCGTTCACGGGGATCCGTTCGGCCACCAGGCAGCGCAACACGTACATGACCGCGGAGCGCACCACCGCGGGGGGCGCGTTCAGGTTACCCTGGCTTTCTTTCCCGGATCCGGTGAAGTCCACCACGGCCCCGCCGGCTTCCAGGGTGATGCGGACCCGGATGGGCGTGCCGTCGTCCAACGCATCCGCGAATTCATAAACGTTTCCGCCATTTCCGTCCGGCATGCCGTCGCGTCCGCCTCCGGCGGCCCCTTCCCGAACCTTCGCGGACAGGCGGCCCAACGCTTCCCGCACCTGCCGGGCGGCATTGGCCCGCAAGCGCTCCATTTGATCCCGCACCTTGTCCAGGCCATGCTCGGCGACCAGGTCGTGCAGCATGCGCGCGCCCGCCAGATTGGCGGCGGCCTGGGCCTGCAGGTCCGCGATATTATCGCCGGGATTGCGCGCGGGCCAGGGGCCGGAGGTGAACCGGGCGGTGATCGCGTCCGCCCGGAACCGGTCCCGGTCCACCATTTTCACCGCGTCCAGGAGGATGCCTTCTTCCTCCAGGCGGGTGGAAAAGGCCGGCATCGAGCCGGGGGTGATGCCCCCCACGTCCGCGTGATGGGCGCGGCTGGCGGTGAAGAAGACCGGGATTGCCTCGGCCCCGGCCCCGTCCGGCCGGGCAGGGAGGAACACGGGCGTGACCACGGTGATGTCCGGCAGATGCGATCCGCCCCGGTACGGGTTGTTGGTCGCGAAAACGTCGCCGGCCGCGGGCCGGGGCCAGGCCCGCAGGATATGGCGCACGCTTTCCCCCATGGCGCCCAGATGCACGGGGATGTGGGGCGCGTTGGCCACCAGGTGTCCGGCCGCGTCGAAGACCGCGCAGGAGAAATCCAGGCGCTCTTTGATATTGGTGGAGAGGGCGGTGCGTTGCAGGACCTTGCCCATGTGTTCGGCCACCGCCATGAAAGCGTGATTGAACAGTTCAAGCAGGACGGGCCCGCCGGCCACGTCCCGCCGGATTCCCGGGCCGGGTGCTCCGTTCCGCAGCGTGCCCTGGCCGGTGGCTCCGCCCGGCGCCGCATTCGCCGCGGCCTCGGCATCCTCCGGAACCGCCGCCTTCATTTCCAGCACCAATCGGCCTTCTCCGTCCATCAGGGCGCGGAAATCCTCTTCCAGGACCAACGTCGCCACCTGGTCCAGGATCAGCGCGGGACCTTCCACGAAAAGTCCGGCGGGAATGGTTTCGCGCCGGTACACCGGCACCCGGGCGCTGGATCCCCCCGGCGATACCATGTCCACCATGCGCAGGGGCTCCGGCAGGGCGCCGCCCCCGGGCTGCCGCAGTTCCGGCCAGGGCGCGTCCGCTGCCTCCGTGGCTTCCACCCGCAACTGCAGGATCTCCACGCCGCGATCGGGCCGCACGTAGCCGTACAGCAGGCGATGGCGTTCCCGGAACGCCGCGCCCCAATCGCCGTCCGCGGGGCGGGGAACGCTCAAGGCATGTTCGGTCCCCAGGTAGCGCAGGTCCAGGCGCCGCCGGAAGGCTACCGTAACGCCGGTGTAACCCTGGGCCCGCAGGTTCGCGCGGCCCGATTCCTCCAGGGCGGCGAACCCGGGCTCCAGGGCGGCCAGGGACTCCGGTCCCAGCGGCAGGCGCGCCACCGGCGCCGAGCCCTCCCAGCGCGCCGCGGCCAATCCCATGCCCAGCGCCGAAAGCACTCCGCCCAGGGGATGCAGCAGGATGCGGCGGATGCCGAGCAGGCGCGCCACCGCGCAGGCGTGCTGACCGCCCGCCCCGCCGAAGCAGATCAGCACGTGGTCGGACGCTTCGTGCCCCCGGGCCAGGGAAACGTCCTTGACCGCCTGGGCCATCTGCCGGTTCACGATTTCCAGGAAGCCGCCCGCTATCTCCCGCGCGGTCAGGTCCTGGCCCTCCGCCTGCAAGCGCGCGCGCAAGGCCTCCATCCTTTCCGCCACGCGGCCGGCGCGGAGCGGGAAGGGGAAGTTGTCCTGCAGCAGGCGGCCCAGGAACAGGTTCACGTCCGTGATCGTCAGATCGCCTCCGGTCCGCCTTCCGTAGCACACCGGCCCCGGATCGGAACCGGCGCTTTCCGGGCCCACCGTCAGCCGGCCCGAGTGCAAGCGGCACAGGGATCCGCCTCCGGCCGCCACGGTATGGATGTCCAGGGAGGGGGAGCGGATGCGCAGCCCCGCGGCCGTCCATTCGTAGACCTTTTCGAAATCGCCCCCGGCGTACCGGGACACGTCCGTGGACGTGCCCCCCATGTCGAAGCCGATGGCCTTGGGGTAACCGGCCCGTTCCGCCAGGCGGGCGCAGGCGACCGCGCCGCCGGCCGGGCCGGAAAGGATGGCGTTATGCCCGCGGAACCGCTCCGGATCGGTGAGGCCGCCGTTGGATTGCATCAGGCGCAGGGAGCAGCCCGGCAGATGCGCGCGCAGGGTCTCCAGGTAATCCGCCAGCAGGGGGGTGAGGTAGGCGTCCACCGTGGTGGTGTCTCCCCGCGCGGTCAGGCCGATTTCCGGATTCACCTCGTGGGAACAGGAGACGCGGGTGAATCCCGCCTTGCGCGCGCATTCCGCCGCGGCCTTCTCGTGGGCCGGGAACGCATAACCGTGCAGCAGCACGATGGCCAGCCCCTCCGCCCCGCGTGCGCGCAGCCGGGATAGGTCCCGGCCCAGTCTGTCCGCATCCAGGGGACGGATCTCCGCGCCGTCCGGCCCCAGGCGGCCGGCCGCTTCCGCGACGTGGGAGTACAATACGCCCGGCTTCCGGATGTCCAACGCGAACAGATCCGGCCTTTGCTGCGTGCCGATTTCCAGGGCGTCCGCGAAACCTTCCGTGACGAGCAAGGCATGCGGATGCCCGCGCCGCTCCAACAGGGCATTGGTCGCAAGCGTGGTCCCCAAGCGGATTTCCGCGGGCGGAACGGCTTCCTCCTCCCGAAGCTGGAGGATTTTTCGGATGCAGGCGGGGGGAGCCAGGGGCCCGGAAAGGACCTTGGCGACGTGGATTCCGCCCTCCGGCGACAGGCCGATGCAATCGGTGAACGTTCCGCCCTGATCCATCCAAAAACGCCATCCGTGCCGGTTTGCCGTTTTTCGCGTGGTGGTATCCATAATGTCCATGGGAAATCTAATGTAAATTGGATATTGAAATGAGCCTGCCGAAGCATGCCGCCACCGCGACCTCCCCCAGGGAGCTCCGGGACTCCCACCCCCAACCCACCCCAGGGAGTCGTCTTCGCATCGACCTCCTACCCATGCCTGATGGGCAGGACGGATCCAAGGATGGAAGAATGGCGGTTGCTTCGGCTCTCTTGCCTCAGACGAACTGGTTCCTGAGCAGGCATTCGTAGCGATCGCGCAGGGGCGCCGCCGCGGGATCTTTGCGGATCTTCCGGATGGCCTGCTTGCGGATCTGCCGAACGCGTTCGGCGGAGAGGTTCAGGCCGATGCCCACCTCCTTGAGGGTGACGGGGTTCTCGTCCTCCAGGCCGTAAAAGCCTTTCACCACCTTCCGTTCGCGCTCCGACAGGGACGCGAGCATGCGCTCGGTCAGGCGCGCTCCCAGGGAAAGCTCCGCTTGCAGGGAAGGGTCGGGCGCCGCCCGATTGGGCAGCGCATCGGACCAGGGCATCCCCGATCCCGGTTGCGGGGCGTCCAGGGAGGAACAGCCCTGGCTCAATTGCCGGATCACCCGCAGGTCTTCGTCTTCCAGGCGGCCGTACCGTTCCGCCTGCAGGGCCTTGCGCAACCGGAAGTACTGGTTGGCGGGGAGGCGGATGAGATAGCCCTTTTCGTTCAGGGCCTTGGTGATGTAGGAGCGGATCCACCAAACGGCATAGGAGATGAACTTCACGCCCCGCCCGGGATCGAAGGTTTCCACGGCGTGGATCAAGCCGATGGAACCTTCGCCGATCAGGTCCCCCATGGGCATGGGGCAAGCGCGGTACTCCAGCGCCACCTTCACCACGAAGCGCATGTTGGCGGCGATGAGGTGCTCCCGCGCGCGGGCGCTGCCCTTCCGGAACAGGCGGAACAACGCGCCTTCGAGATGGCCCGGCACCTGGGCAATCTTGCGGATGTCCTCCAGGTACGCTTTCAGGATTTGGTCGCCATTGCGACCGCTCGCTCCCCGGACCGCGTCTTTTCCCATTCGCCCGCTCCTTCCGCCCTGGACCAATGGCAAAGAAAATGCCAGCCCGGGAAGGTCCGTAAAGCCCGGAGAATCGGCCTTCGGCCCGTCCGGGCCGGTGCGGTACGCACCAAATGGAATATCCGCCCATACCAAAACGTCAAGGAACGCCCCGGGAAACGTTGTCCCCCGGCGCGCATATGCTAATTTTCGGGGACGATAACAGCCATGGGAGGCACGGTGAAGAAGCTCCGGATTCTATCGTGGAACGTGAACGGGTTCCGCGCGGTATACAAGAAGGGATTCATGGATTGGTTGCACAAGGAGCAGCCGGACATCCTCTGCCTCCAGGAGACGAAGGCGGAGGAAGACCAGATCCAGAAGGAGCTCAAGGACGTGGAAGACTATCACTGGGTCTTCTGCTCCTCCCAGAAAAAGAAAGGCTACAGCGGCGTGGCCATCTTCTCCCGGGAAAAGCCCCTGGAAGTGGCCAAGGGGTTCGGGCACGATCCCTTCGACAGCGAGGGACGCACCCTGGTCGCCAAGTTCCCCGGCTTCACCCTGTGCAATGTGTATTTCCCCAACGGCAAATCCGGACCGGAACGGCTCCAGTACAAGATGGATTTCTACAAGCACTTCCAGGCCTACACCACCGGCTTGCGTAAAAAGGGCCAGAGCGTGATCGTCTGCGGGGACGTGAATACGGCCCACAAGGAAATCGATCTGGCCCGGCCCAAGGAGAATTCGACCATCTCCGGTTTCCTGCCCGAGGAACGCGCCTGGATGGACGGCTTCCTCGCCAGCGGGTTCGTGGACACTTTGCGGCTGTTCAACCAGAAGCCCGCGCAGTATTCGTGGTGGGACATGAAATCGGGGGCCAGGGCCAGGAACGTGGGCTGGCGGATCGATTACTTCCTGGCCAGCGAGGATTTGCAGCCCAGGATAAAGGACGCCTATATCATGCCGGACGTGATGGGCTCGGACCATTGTCCGGTGGGTCTCGATTTGGCCATGGCCTGAGCGGCGGGCGGGGCGCTTCGGCCTCGCCGATTCCCGGGTGTCGGGGTTCCCCGCCCTTTGTCGAACTCCTTGACATCTTTCCCGGGAATCCCGCCATTCCGCGGCAATACCCGGGCATGGCGTTTGCACTCCCCGCTGGTCGAGGCTTCGGCAAAAGAGTAGCCGGAAATGCCGGATGCAGTAAAGGAATGGTCAAACATTGGGTGAGGTCTCCAGGATCGGGAGATTCGGATGTGATCCCGCGAAAAAGGGGTTTTATATTTCCTCGCTCCACCCGTTCGCCTTTGGGCAGGAGGAGAGGGTCGATGGATAGTGCGCCGGAAGCCGATAGTTGGGATCGCATCCGCAGGCTCGTGCAAGCCGTTGAGGAAAACCCCTTCGATGAAGATCCGGCCCTGGAACTGGGCCGCTCCTACCTGGAGAACAGCCGCTACCCGGAAGCGGTGGCGGTGCTGGAAAACCTGAAATCCCGCAAACCCGATGCCGTCGAGCTGTATCCCCTGCTGGGCCTTTCCTATCTCAATGCCGATCGCGCCACGGAAGCCATCGATCATTTCATGGTCGCCATGTCGCACAACCCCGAGGAGGGTTACCTGCATTGGTGCATGGGGGACGCCCTCTTCAAGATCAAGCGCTATCCCCAGGCCATCGAGTATTACAAGCGCTCCGCGGAGATGGAGCCGGGAAACACCCTGCCCCTGCGCAAGATGGCCCAGGCCTTCTTCGACATGGGTTGCGTGGACGAGGCCGTGGACATCCTCCGGGAAGCCCTCAAATACGACAACGCGGTCCCGGAATTGTGGAGCAGCCTGGGTTGGGCCTTCATCCACCTCGGCCGCTACTCGGAGGCCATCGAGCCCCTCAAGAAATCCCTGGACCTGAAGCCGGACGACATCCAATGCATCAAAAGCCTGGGCCTCGTCGCCTTCGCCCTGGGCCGCAAGGACTCCTGTTTCCAATCCTACCAGATAGCCTTGGGGTTGAACCCGCTGGATGAGGAAGCCCTGTTCGGCATGGGCATCCTGTTCGTGTCCACGGGCGATCTCAAATCCGCCTACCGCCAATACGAATTGCTGCAATCGGTGAAATCCTCCCTATGCGAGGATCTGTACGCCAAGATCCTGGAGCGCAAAGAACTTCGCATGGCATAGCCCCCGCTCAACATTTATCTTAAAAGAGCACCACTTGACAAAAGGAGCGGATAATGGGCAAGACCGCTAAAATCATTACGGGACCCGGATTGTTGGCCGGGATCTCGTACTACGGACGCCGGAGGATGACCACGGAGGAACTGGCCGCACGCGGCGGCGGGTTCGTAGGTTACCTGAAGGGAATGGGAAAGGGCTTCATCGCGGGGCTCAGGACCGCTTTCCGTTTCCGCAACGTTTGAATCCCAATTAATCCTTTCGCCGTGATTCGCCATTGATTAGTTTCACGGCCGATAGGCGGATGGACCGCCTGGATGCATCCCATCCAGGTGGTTTTTTTTGAATGCGGCTGTTTGTTTTGAGATATGTCCTCTTGACACTATCCGTTGTAACAAGTAATTTGCCTGTCGAATCCAACCCTTTCAGGAGGAATAATGAGACACTCGGGAATCATCCACTTCGGATCCTTGCTGCTGGCCTCGGCCTTGGCGGCCACGGCGCATGCGGCGACCTACAACGTCGATACCGCCCATTCGGACGTCACCTTCAAGGTGCGCCACATGGGTATCAGCACGGTTACCGGCAAGTTCGAGAAGTTCGGGGGCACTTTCGACGTCGATCCCAAGAACATCAAGGCCACCAAGGGCAACCTGACCATCGACGCGGCCAGCATCCTCACGGGCAATGCCAAGCGGGACGGCCATCTGAAGAGCGCAGACTTCTTCGACGTGGCCAAATACCCAGAGATCAAGTTCGTCTCCAAGGAAGTCAAGGACATCGACATGAAGGATTCTACCGCCACCCTGGTGGGCGACCTGACCATGCACGGCGTCACCAAGGAGGTCCTGCTCCACATCAAGGGCGGCGGCATCATGGTGGATCCCTGGGGCAATGAGCGCGCGGCGTTCACGGCCACCGGCAAGATCGATCGCTACGACTACGGCCTGAAGTACAATGCGGCCCTGGAAACGGGAGGCGTGGTGGTATCCCAGGAAGTGGAATTGAGCCTGGGTTTCGAAGGCATGCGCCCGCTGGCGGCCGCGGCCTCCGCCAAAGCGGAAAAGGCCGAATCCAAGCCGGCCAAGGCGAAACCCGCCGAAGCCAAGCCCGCCAAGTAACGGCAAGGGGATCCCGGGCGCGGTCCGGGATCCTTTCAGGTGGGTTTCATTCGGTCAGGTGGAAAAGCAATCCCACCATGGCGCGGATGTCCCGCGACTTCCACTCGTCGATGTCGCCCACGGAATCGTCCAAGGCATTCGTGAACCCGTGGGAATAGCGCACGTCTCCGGAAAGGTAGACGAAGGGCATGACCTGGAATTCCCCCCCGACGCCCACGTCCCCTGAAAAAACCACCGAAGCGGACTCATCCTTGAAATCGCCGTTCAACGAGGCGAACTTGCCTTCCGTGTTCACGTTGATGCCCACGCTGGGCCCCGCGAACGCGAAGGCATGGGCCTTGATGGCTCCGAATTTCGCCTTGAGCAGGATGGGGATCTCCACGTAGTCGAAATCGCCCCGCGTGGTCACGCCCAGCACGTCGAAGCGGGCGCCTTTCTGCACGTACGTGCCTTCCACCACCAGGCTGTAAGGGTTGGTGACGCCGAATTCGGCGCGCCCGCCCAGGGCCAATCCCTGCCGCCCGTCGGTGTTCTCGTGGTTGTCCACGCCGGCATTGCCGAAATTCATCCCGCCGATGGGACCCATGCCGAAGGACAAGGCGGCGGAAACCGTCGCCGGGGCGAGGGCAAGCCCCGCCAAGAGCAGGTAGCGCACGGGACGGGAAGTATGGGCTCGAAACATGAATTCTCCTTTATTTGACCCGGAAGCGAACCGCCCCGGGATGGAACTACCAACTAACTCGCCACGGGCATGGGCACTAACTGCATTCCCGCTGCCTTGGCTTGACGCTTCAAATGGTTCA
>DATENA010000330.1:0-15782 GCA_035275285.1 Fibrobacteria bacterium
GTGGAATACAGCGGCCAGTTCCTGGGGCCCATCCCCAACATCGTGGTATTCCAATTCAACCCCGAAGAGATCCAGCGCACCCTCCGCATCCCGGAAAACCACGCCGGTGAGCCGGTGGACCGGGCCCGGCAGCAAGGGAACGGCCAGACCTCCGCGCCGCCGGTGGAGACCTTTTCCCTCACCCTGCATTTCAGCGCCGCGGACGATCTGGGCAAGGGGGGCGCGGCTTCGGCCATCCCGCGGGTTTTCGGCATCGGTCCGCAATTGGCGGCCCTGGAGAAGATGGTCTATCCCGCCGGCCCCCTCACCGGCATCCTGGGGGCCGCCCTGGACGCCGTAGGCAGCGCCCTGGGCGGCGGGAGCGCGCCGGCCGCGGAGAATCCCGTGCCCATGGAAAGCTTGCCCCGCCTGCTCTTCATCTGGGGACCCACGCGCGTTTTACCGGTGGCCATCCAATCGATGTCCATCACCGAGAAGCAATACGACGCCCTGCTCAACCCCATCCAGGCGCAAGTCCAGATCGGGCTGGCGGTGGCGTCGCTGCCCGCCTCCTCCACCGACGTGATCGGCAAAGGGGCCCTGACCTATACGCAGGTGGTCAAGGACACCCAGTCCATCCTGAACCTCGCCAAGGCCGCGGAACTGGCCTTGGACATCATCCCATTCTAGGAGCCGGCCCATGTTCCTGAAGAACTCCCGCTATTACGGTATCCCGACGGTTTCGGCGGAGGATGCTTCCGGCCGGACGGTGAAGGCGGTGAAATTGCGGCGCCTGCCGGCCGCGGAAGGGGATGCCCATGCCGTGCAGGGTTCCGACCGGCTGGATCTCCTGGCCGCGCGCCACTACGGGGACGCCACCGGGTTCTGGCGCATCGCCGACGCCAATGGCGAATTGCAGGCCCGGGATCTGCTGGCCCCCGCGGGCCGCATCATCCGCGTGCCGGGGAAATAGCCGTGCCGGACGCCAGCTACCGCCTCTATTTCGGGTCCGCCCCGGCCACCCGGGAGCAGATGGCCATGGTGGATTCCGTCCAGGTGGACTGCGCCATGGGCCTGGCCGCCGAGGCCGAGCTGCGCCTGCCGGTGGGGATTGATGACCAGGGATATTGGTCGGTTTTCGAGGAGGCCTTCGCCGCGCCCCTGGCCCGCATCCGCGTGGAGGCGAGGATCGGATCGGGGGATTACGTGCCCCTCATCGACGGGCCGGTGGTGGGCCAGAAATTCGAGCTGAGCGCGGGGCCCGGCTCCAGCCAGGCGGTCCTCACCGTGCAGGACGACGGAGCGCTGCTGAACCGCGAGGAAAAGGTCGAGGTGTACGAGGAGCAGGAGGACGCCGACGTGGCCCAAGCCCTCATCGCCGAGGCCGGCCTGGAAGCCGACCTGGACGGGATCCCCGCCTCGGGCGCGGCATTGGGGCGGGTGGTGGTGCGCCGCGGGACGGCCATGCAATTGCTGCGCGAACTGGCGACGCGCCACGGCCTGTTCGCCTACGTGGCGCCGGGCGATGCGCCGGGGGCCAGCGTGGTGCGGCTCAAGCGGCCGGACCTGTCCCCTTCCGGCTACCCCGATCTCCTGCTCACGGGCCCGGACCGGAACCTCTCGGCCTTCCAGGCCCGATTCGACGCCTTGAAACCCTTCACGGCCCAAGCGGGCGGCGTGCAGGTCGCGGACGTATCCGCGCTTACCAGCCTCAAGTCCGCTTCTTCCCAAAGCCCTTTGGGCGCCACGGCGGTGCTGGATCTGCTCCAGCCTCCCGCGGCCATGCTGCTGGCGCGCACCCGCGAGGAGCAGGCGGATCTGGACGAGGCCGCGCAGGCCCGCGTCGATCTGTCGACCTGGGCCTACTCGGCGACCGCGGAAGTGGTGGCGGGCACCTACAATACCGTGCTGGAGCCTTATCGCACCATCCGCGTGCGGGGCGTGGGCGGGCACCTGAGCGGGGACTGGCTGATCAGCCGCGTGGTGCATGTCCTCGATGCGCGGAGCTATGCCCAGAAGCTGACCTTGAGGCGCAATGCGCGCTCGGCCGGGGCCGGCGGCGCGTCCGGCCTGCCGGGAGGGGTGTTCTGATGGAAGGCACCGCCCTCGAACGCCTGCTGGTGGACCTTTCCGATCAGGTGCGCGGCCGCTTCTACGGCAAGTACCGCGGCACCGTGGCGGACGTGAACGATCCCCAGGGCCTGGGCCGCATCCGGGCCGAGGTGCCCGAGGTCCTGCACGACAAGGTTTCCTCCTGGGCGCTGCCGGCCCTGCCTTTCTCCGGAGCCGGCATGGGGGCCTTCACCATCCCTTCCGCGGGCGCGGGCGTGTGGATCGAGTTCGAGGCGGGCGATGCGTCCCGGCCGATCTGGACCGGATGCTTCTGGGGCCGGGATCAGGTGCCCCAGGACGAGGCGGGGGCCACCGCGGGGCCTCCCGTGAAGATCTGGCGCAGCGAGAAAGGCCTGATGGTGATCCTGGACGATGGCGCGGAACGCGTGGCCATCAGCGATGCGGCGGGCAACAACCTGATCACCCTGAAGGCCCAGGCGGGGGAAATCCGCATCCAGGCGGCGGCCAAGGTGATCGTGGAAGCGCCGCAAATCGAACTGGTCGACGGCGCCCCCCATCCGCTCGTGTTCGGGGACGACCTTTTGCAATATTTGTCACAAGTTGTTTCCATTTACCAGGGCCACACCCATCCGGGCGAAATGGCCGCCGGGGTCCTGCCGGTCTCGCCGGCGCCGCCCGTTCCGCCCATGCCCGCGCCTTCGCCCTCGTTGCTGTCCGTGAAGGTAAAAACGGGATGAAAGGGGAGAGCATGATCGTGGGAATGCGGCACAAGCGGATGCGGGGCGGAAAGCCTCTTTCCGGGAGGCTTACATGGCGAACCTGAAGGGCGGCAGCGTGGCCGACTTCGCCGGCAGCATGGCGGAGGAGATGGAAAAGGCGATGGAGGCCGAAATGCGGGCCCTGAAGGGCCACGGGCTCCCGGAGCAAGGCCGCGAGGAGAGGCGCCTGCTGCTGGCGGCCGTGGCGCGGGGGATGTTGAATTACCTGAAAAAGCACGAGGATGAGATCCTGCGCAGCCTCGCCTTCGACGCCGGCGACGGATACGGCGATCTGGGCGGTCCGGTAAGCGCCTTGGAGCTGGGAACGGAAGTCGCATGAGAAAGGGAGGATAACGGGATGTCCGGACGCCATCTGGCCTTTCCCTTCCGCATCGGCGCGGACGGCCGCACGGCCGCGCCCGCGGACGTTGTCGGGCACGTGAAAGGCGAATTGATCCAGCTTCTGCTCACCGATCCCGGCGAGCGGCCCTTCCTGCCGGAATTCGGCGGAGGCGTGCGCCGCATGGTCTTCGAGAAGAACGGGGACGTGGCGGCGGGGATCCTGAAGGCGCGCCTGAGCCAGGCGCTGGCGCGCTGGCTGGGCAAGCGGGTGGCGGTGGAAAAGCTGCTCGTCGAGGCTTCGGACGCCACCCTCTCCGTGGACCTCCAATACCGGGTGCTCCCGGACGGCGAATCGCGGCGGATGCGCTTCGAAAGGCAGGAGAACGGATGATGCCCGGGGTGTTCAACGCCGAGGCGATGGCGGAACGGGCCCGCAACCTGGGGCCGGGCAATGGCCTGAGCCGCCTGTTCGTGACCCTCCCTCCGGCGCCCGCGGCGCATGCCGACCTGGTGGTCGAGTTCCATAACGCCAATCTCCTCCCTACCCTCCTCGCCGATCTCGCGGCCGACCTGCGCCGCCCTTGGGAAATCTTCCCGATCCGGGGCGGGAGCCGGCTCCCGGCCGGTCCCGACGCGGGCCAGGTGCGCGTCACCGCGGCCTCCGCCGGTCCCGACGCGGCCTCACTGAGACTGAAGGTGGAACCGGTGGGGGATTACGGCACCTACGTCCTGGACGCGGACTATCCGGGAATGGATCCGGTTTTCCGTTCCCTCCCCTTCAAGTTCCGGCCGGGATGCTTCAACCTGAATTGCGCCCCGGGGACGCGCGCCGAAGCCCCCGCGCCGGAGCCGATCATCGATTACCAGGCGCGGGATTTCGATTCCTTCCGGCACTTGCTGATCCAGGCCATGCGGGATCGCGTGCCCGGATGGGAGCCCACCAGCGAAGGCGATCTGGACCAGGTGATACTGGACCTGATCGCGGTGCAAGGCGATGAACTAGCCGACTACCAGGATCGCGTGATGGCGGAAGCCTATCTGGCCACGGCCCGCCGCCGCGAATCCCTTGCCCGTCACGCCCGCCTGGTGGACTACCACGTCCATCAGGGTAACCAGAGCGATACCTGGTTGGCCTTGCGGGCCGCCGCGGACGGCGTGCTGCCCGCGGGCTTCGCCGCCTGGACCGGAGCGCATTGGGACGATCCCGGCGCGGTCCCGTTCCTGACCCGCGAACCGGCGCCTTGCCTCATGGCCTTGAACGCCATCCGGCCTTACACCTGGGGCGGGGCCCTGGATGCGTTGGCGGCCGGGGACAGCGAGGCCGATTTGGCGCTGCCTCCGCCCTTCAATCCCGCCAGCGGCGCCTCGGCGGACGCCTTCCGGGATCTGTTCCGCGCCGGCGGGGTTCCCCGCCTTTTGCTCCGGCAGGATCTCAATCCGGAAACCGGCACGGAGAACGGCCGGGACCCCTCGGCCCGGCGGCTCCTGCGCTTGCGCGAGGGCGCGGCGGCGGCCGAAAGCGTTTTCGATCCGGCGGCGGGCGTTTGGCTGGTGCGGGTGCGTTGGCGCCCCGAGGACAGGCTGGACCGGCGCTTCTGCCTCCTGTCGCGCTGCGCCGGGATATCCCCGCCCGCGGAATCGGCCTCCTTCCGCGGCAACCTGGTACGGGCCTTCCAGGGGCGGCCGTGCCGCACGGTGTTCCGGGCCCCGGGCAGCCCGCTCGCCCCCGCGGATCTGCGCGCCTTCGAAATCGCCTCGGAGGAATACTGGGAAAAGGATGGCGGCAGGGTAACTGCCAGGTTACCCGAATACGGATTGGCGCGGCCATTGGCCTTCCGGGACACGCCTCCCGGCGGGGAGAAGCCGCCGGAAAGCAGCCTGGAGGCGCGGGTGGCGGGCTTTCCCGATGCCTGGGAGGAGAACGCCGACCTGATCGAAAGCGCGGGCGACGCGGCCCATTTCCAGGTCGAGATCGACGCGGCCGGGATGGGCACCCTGCGCTTCGGGGACGGGAGCAACGGATTGGCCCTTCCCGAGGACGCCGTGATCACCTGCCGCTACCAGCGGGGCGGCGGCGCGGAAGGCAATGTGGGGCCGGATCGCATCACGGGTTTCGATGCGGCGAAATTCCCTTTGGTCGAGGCGGTGGGGAATCCCTTCGACGTGGGCAACGGGCGCGAAGCGGAGCCGGCGGCGGAAATCCGGCGCCGGGCCCCGGAGGCTTTCCGGGCTCGCCAACTGCGGGCCGTCACCTTGGCCGACTACGCGCGCCGGGCGGAGGAATTGCCGGGCGTGCAGGCGGCCCGGGCGAGCTACGGCTGGACCGGGAGTTGGCGCTGCGTGCGCGTGGCCATCGATCCCGCCGGAACCACCGGGCTCGCTCCCGCCCTGCGGAACCGCATCGCGGCCCATCTGGAAGCCGTGCGCCTGATCGGGGAGGATTTGGAGATCCGCCCGGCCCGCTATGTCCCCTTGGATCTCCGCATCAGGGTCTGCGCCGGGCCCGGCTATTGGCCCGATGATCTGCGCTGGGAACTGGCGGCGGAGTTCTCCGACGGATATACCGGCGACGGCCGGCCGGGGTTCTTCCATCCCGATCTCTGGAGCTTCGGCCAGGCCTTGCACGCCAGCCGCGTCCTGGAGCGCGCCCTGGGGGTAACCGGAGTGGAACGGGTGCTGCGCCTCTCCCTCCGCCGCTGGGACCCCGGTTCCGGCGGCGGCCTGTCCGTGATGACGCTGGACGAGGATCGGCTTCCCGGATCCGGGGCGGAGGCGTTGGCGGTGGGCCCCGACGAGATCATCCGCGTGGCCAACGATCCCGATCACCTGGAGCGGGGCCGCATCACCTTCGAGATCGTGGGGGGGCGGAGATGAGCTGCGAACATGCCTGCGGAAAACCGGCCGGCTTCCCGGAGGCCGTCGCCAATCGCCCGGGGTTGGAGGCGTTGCGTTACCGCATCGGATCCTACGCCGCCATGCGGGCCTGGCTGCTGGAGGCCCTCGACGCGGAGCCGCTGTTGCGGGACTTCACCCACCGGGGCGCGGACGATCCCGGCATCGCCCTGCTCGAAGGCGCGGCCCTGGTGGGCGACGTGCTCACCTTCTACCAGGAGCTGTACGCCAACGAGGCCTACCTGCGCACCGCCCGGTGGGCGGAGAGCGTGGCCGACCTGGTGCGCCTTACGGGCTACCGCCTGGCCCCGGGCCTGGGCGGGCGCGCCGCCTTCGCCTTGGCGGTGAAGGGAAGCAAACCCGTTACCGTACCCGCCGGATTACGCCTGCAGGCGAAGCTGGAAGGCCGCCCCAAGCCCGACGATTTCGAAACCGCGTCCCCGCTCGTCGCCTATCCCCACCTGTCGCGCTTCCGGCCGCACCGCAAGGCCCTGCCCGCGGCGCAGATCGGCCGCGGGACCGATCTGCTGCGCCTGGAGCTGAAGACCGTGGACGGAAAGGGGACGGACGCCGATCTGGACGGGGCCGGCCTCAAGGCCGGGGACAAGCTGTACCTGCTCCCGGACAGCGGGATGTGGGACGAAACGGGCACGCCGTTCCGCGCCCAGGGCCAGCCCGAGATCGTCACCCTCGCCAAGGTCGAGAAAAGCCTGGGCCGGTTCATCCTCCACCTGAAGCAACCCCTGGGGGTGCCGCGCGCGGTTACGTCGATCCGGGCCTACCGGGTCGATCGCAGTTTCCGGCATTTCGGGGCGGCGGCCCCGCCGACGACCGTGGTGTTCGATGCCGCCACCTCGGAGACGCGTGTCCATGGGACCGATTTCGAAAGGGATATCTACGGCACCCATCAGCGGGCGACCCCGGCGAACCATTATCCCGCCCTGGCCGCCACGGAAATGCCTTTGGAGGGCAAGGTGGACGGGCTGCGCCCGGGCGGCATCCTCGTTTGCGAAGGGCTGGTCCATTTCCCCCTCTCCGGCGGGGAACGGCGGTTCGCCACGGCGAAGACCATCCGCGAGATCCGGGCGGACAGCCTGAACTGGGGCGCACTGAGCGGCCCGGCCACCGTGGTGGAAGTGGACCGCAAGCTGGTGGCCAACGATACCATCCTCGACGAAAGGGCGGATATCCGCCGGCTCACCTTCCATGAAGCCACTTCCCGCGAGCTGATCCTCGCCGCCCCGACCGCATTCTCCGAGGGGAAAGCGGGTCAACGCGATCTGCGCTTCTTCGGCGCCCCGGCCGAGGCGCGCCCCTTGCAGGGCCGCGAACTGATCCTGGCCCATGACGACGGGCGCCGGCAGAAGGTGGTGGTGACCCGGGTGCAAGCCGCTTCCCCGACCTTCCGCTACGTGAATCCGGCCGCCGCTCCCGCGTTGTCCTTCAGCAGCCATTCCGCGCCGGCGGCTGCCGCCTTCAGCCTCTCGCAAATGGCGGCGCATATCCTTCCGCTGTCCGAGCTGCGGGCCGATTCCTCAGCCATGGCCCGGCTGGAAGGCCTGGGACGCGGTCCGGACGATCCCCGCTTGTGGATCCTGGTCCTCGATCGCGATCCGGATTTCCCGTTGGGCGATTTCGATGCGGCGGCGGGCGCGGTGTGGGCCTACGGGAACGTGGTGGAGGCCACCCAGGGCAAGACCGAGGCTGAGACCGTGCTGGGCGACGGGGACGCGCGGCAGGCTTTCCAGACCTTCCCTTTGCCCAAGGCCCCGCTCACCTACCTGCTCGATCCCGGCGCCGAACCACCCCAGCGCCCCGAGCTGGAGGTGCACGTGGACGGAATCCGCTGGCATCGGGCGGATACCTTTTTCGGGCGCGGCCCCGAAGAGCACGTGTATATCGTGCGCGAGGAAGGGGACAAGAGCCATGTGCAATTCGGGGACGGCAAGCACGGGGCGCGCTTGCCGTCGGGCCTGGGCAACGTGAAAGCCCGTTATCGCACCGGCACCGGAGCCCATGGGCCCTTGGCCTCCGGGCAAACGCCCCAGGGGTCGGCCCCGCCGGGCCTGCCGCGCATCTCCGAGCTGGACAAGGTCTACCTCCCGATGCCGGTCACCGGCGGCGCCGCCGCCGAATCGGCCGACAATGCCCGGGCCGCCGCGCCGGGCAAGCTCCAAAGCCTCGGCCGCATGGTGGGCCTTGCGGATTACGAGGCCGAGGCCTTGTCCCTGCCCGGCGTGGTCAAGGCCCGCGCGCTGTGGGGCCTGCGGGACGGCGTCCCCGCCATCAAGACGATCCTCCTCACCGAAAGCCGGTTGCCGGAAGACCTCCAGGCCGCCGAAGCGGCACTGCGCAAGGCCGATCATTGCCGGGGCCCGGCGCGCTTCCCGCTCGCGGTGGAAGGGGGCCGGCGCCGGTACGTCTACCTGCGCCTGGTGGTCGGCCGCGATCCCGATCGGCGCGAAGAGGATATCCTGGCCGGGATCGAGACGGCCCTCGGCCTGATGGGCTCGGCGGGGGATCCGCCCGATGTCCCGGGCCCCGACGCGGGCCCGCGGGGTCCGGTGGGCTTGTTCGCCCTGGTCGCGCGCGGCTTCGGGCAAAGCGCCCACATTTCCCAGGTGCTGGCTGCCGCGCAGGGCGTGCCCGGCGTGGCTTGGGTGGAAGCGAAGGCCGCCCAGGCGCTTCCGGCCGGCCCGGGCGGCGCCGAGGCCGATCCCGAAACCCTGGCGGCGCCCGCCTTGCCGCGGAAGCATGCCCATCTCAATTGCGGCGAAGCCGAAATCCTTTCCTTGCATCCGCGCCATCTCTCGCTGTCCCTGGTGCAGGAATCCAAGCCGGAGGGCTGCGCATGACCCGGGAATCATTGTGGAAACGCCTGCCCGGGATCTATGCCATCCGGGATTCCGAGCAGGTCCCGCCCGGCCGCTTCCAGGCTTACATGGGCCTGCTGGATCGGCTCTTCGCGGAAGTGCATGCCGATATCGGCCGGCTCCACGACGATCTCTTCATCGAACGCTGCCGCGAGTGGGCCATTCCGTATCTCGGCGATCTGCTCGGCGTTTCCGCGCTCAAGGGGGACGCCTGGACGATGCGCGCCGACGTGGCGCGGACCATCCGCCATCGCCGCCGCAAAGGCACCCTGGGCGCCATCGAATCCATCGCCTTCACCTTGACGGGATGGGCCGCCCATGCCGCGGAGGCCTGGCCGCGCCTGGCCTGGACCCAGCACCTGAACCATCAGCGGCCGGACGCGGGCGGGAGACCGCCCCTGGCGCATGCCCGCCCCCTCTCCGCCCCCGTGCGCGGAGGCACGGTGAACCTGCGCGATCCCGCCCAGCTCAGCCTGCTCGGGGGCGCTTTCGATCCTTTCTCCCACTTGCTCGACGTGAACCCCGGCGGAGAGCACAACCTGCCCGTCCTCCTCGTCTTCCTCTGGCGCTTGCGCGTTTTCGTCCCCCCTTTCGCGCGCCCGGTGCCGCGGGGCATGTCCGATTTGGGGGGCGATTTCCGGGCCTTGCGTTTCGACCTGGATCCGTTGGGGCGGCCCTTCCGCCTCTGCAACACCCACCGGTTCCTGGCCCATGCCGATCCGCCCGAGCTGAGCGGGCCGGATCGGGCGCCCGCCCCCATGGCCTGGGCCCGCCTGGACTCCGATTCCCATGCCGGCCGCCCGTCCGAATACATCCGCTGCGCGCCCTACGCCGTTTCCGGCGGATTCGCCGCGGGCGGGCCGGGGCTCACCCTGCACATGCCTTCCCCGGCCCTGGACGGCTTGCCCTGGCGGTTCCGCGGCGCCAACCTGTGCGCCTGGGAGGCCGGGCTCAATCCCCCTTTGCGCGACAACGAGGTGGTGGTGGATCCGGACCGTGGCCGCCTGCTGATCGGGGTCGAAGGGGAGGCAACTCGGGCGGTACCCCTGCGCGACGGCCTCTTCGTCTCGGCGGGTTACGGCTTCCCGGGGCCCACCGGGGCGCATCCCGTGGCGCGCCCGGCCGCCCCGCCCGCCTGGGACGGCGTGCCCGCCGACCGGATCACGGTGAACGGACATGATCCCCTCGCGCCCACCCTGGCCGAGGCCCTGGGCAACCTGTCCGCGCGCACCATCCCTTTGATCATCGAGATTTCCGACAGCCTCGTGCATGACCTCGACCCCGCCGCCGTGCCCGGGATCGGATCCGAAGGCGGGCCCGTCCTGCGCCTGGGCGGGCCGCTGTGGATCCGCGCCGCCTCGGGGCATCGCCCCGTCATCCGCCTGGCCGGATCCTTGCGCTTCCGCCCGCACGACGTGTTGGGGCCGCAGGCGCCCGCCCGCATGGCCGCGGCCGTCGTCCGCCTGGAAGGCCTGTTCCTGGCCCGGGACGCGGGCTTCGCGGACGCGGCCTTGATCGAGCGCATCGCTTTGAACCGCCTGGAACTGGACGGATGCACCTTGGATCCCGAGGGGCATACCCTCCTGGACGGCAAGCGCGCGCCCCTGCGCCCGGCCCTGCGCGGGGACAACCAATACGGGTTCGCCGACGCCGCGGAGGAGATCGCCTTCGATCAGACCCCGCGGGTGGAGATGAAGCGTTGCGTGTGCGGCGCCATCGCCCTGGACGACGGCTATGCCCTATCGCTGTCCGATACCGTGGTGGACGCGGGCGCCGGCCCGGGCGATCCGGACCCGGCCCTGGCGATCCTGGCCGCCTCGGGCCCGCCCGAAACCGCCTGGGGCCCGGACGTGGAGATAGACGGCCTCACCGTTTTTGGGAGGATAAGGGTTACGATGATCACGGGGCAAGGCGGGATCTTCGCGGCCCGGGTCCTGGTCCACGATGACCAGAAAGGCTGCCTGCGCTTCAGCCACCTGGGGGCCAAGGCCAACCGCCTGCCTCCCAACCATGGCTGCGCTTTCGCGCCCGCCGCGCGGGCCTTCTTCACCTCCATCCGCTTCGGCGAACCCGGCTATGCCCGGCTGGACGGGCGTTCCGGCCGCCCCCTCCGCGAGGACGGGCCGCTGGGCGACGAAATGGGCGCTTTCGGTTACCTCCGGAACACGGCCAAGCTCAAGAACCTGTCCATCCGGCTGCGCGAGTATCTGCCCGCCGGGATGCGGACGGTGATCCGGGAGGAGACATGAAACGCGCCGACCGGGCGGAACGGGCCCCGCTGCGACACACCGATAAAACACGAGGGACACAATGAGAGGCGATTTCTCCCGCTGGGGCTTCGATCCGAAGGACAACCGCGCCGGAGTGCTGTATCAGCAGGGCCGGGCGTGGCTGGACGGGGACGCCAATGCCGCGACCCTGATCCAGGACGCTTGGAACCAGGATCTGGCCCGTGACGTGATCGGCGCCGGGGTGGCGGCCGTGCCCGCGGGAAGCGGCGGTTTCAAGGTCCTGGAGGCTAGTAGCGACGGAGTTACGATAACCGTAAAGTTACAGGAAGGCAGGGCCTGGGTGGACGGGGTCCCCCTGGTCCACGGCGGGGGAAGCCTGCATGCGCCTTACCTGGGGCTGCCGGTGCAGGCTCCCGCCGAGGCCTCCTCCATCGGCCCCGGCGTCCGGGATGCGGTGGTGCTGGAGGCGTGGGAGGAAGAGTTGAGCGCCTTCCAGGATCCCGCCGGACTGCTGGAGCCGGCCCTGGGCGGCCCCGATACCACCGAGCGCATCCAGCGCGCCTACCGGCTCCGGCTTTACCGGCTGGCGGCCGGAGAGGATTGCGAATCGCTCGCGGACGGTTTGCGGGACGACCCGGGGGCCCGCGGCAAGCTGACGGTGACCCCCAAGCCCGAAGTGGTGCTCGGCAGCGATTGCCCGGTCCAGGCGGGCGGCGGCTTCACCGGCTTCGAACACGCCCTCTACCGCATCGAAATCGCTTCGCCCGCCGGCGGCCGGGCCCGTTTCAAGTGGTCGCGCTACAACGGGGGCCTGGTGGGCCGCGGACGCTTCGACAGCGCCGCCTCCAAGGTCCGGATCACCGGCAACAACCAAGCCGTCGATCGGAGCGGCCTGGCGAAAGGCTATCTGGAGGCACTGGCCCCGGATGCCGCCGAAGGCTGCTGGACCGTCGTGTTCTCCGCCGAGGCCACGTGGTCGGCCGAGGGCGAGTTGTCCCTCGCGAACCCGTCCGGCGCCTGGCCCGCCGCGGGCGCGCAGGCCTTCTTCCGCCTCTGGGACGGGATCGGCTTCGTGGACGATTACCCCGCCGGCGCGCCTGATCCCGTGGAGCTGAACGACGGCATCCGCCTGGAATTCGAGGCCCCGCTGGCCGGCCTTTCCAATTACGTGGAACGGGATTATTGGACCTTCCCGGTGCGCGCCGCGGGCGTGCCTTTCGATCCTTCCTGGTGGCCCCAGCATGCCGCGCCCCAGGGCCTGATCCGCCATCGCGCGGCCTTGGCGGTGCTGGAATGGGACGCCGCGGCTCCCGTCACCCTGGCGGCCCCGGACGCCATCCACGATTGCCGCAAACCCTTCCCGCCCCTCACCCGGCAGCGCGGGTGCTGCTACCGCGTGGGCGACGGCAAGACCAGCTTCGGCGATTTCGACTCGGTGGAAACGGCCCTGGACCATCTTCCCGCGCGGGGCGGCGAACTGTGCCTGCTGCCCGGGTTCCACCGCTGCAATGCCCTCATCCGCGGCCGCCGCAACATCCGCATCTCCGGGTGCCGCCGCCAGAGCATGGTGGCGCCCCGCATCGGCCGGGAGGCCACTCCCGTCTTCCGCATCGAGGATTCGGAAGGCATCCGCATCGAGGGCCTCGATCTGGTGGCCTTGGGCACCATCGCCATCGCGGCCAGGGGCACGGCCCCCGGCAAGCTGCGCGACGCCGCTTTCGCGGAGAACCGCATCCTCGCCTGCCGGCATGCCATCCGGATCACGGAATGCGAGGGTTTCTCCGTCGCCGGCAACCTGATCCGCATGCTGGACCGGCAAGGGGGCCTGGAGGCGGTGCTGGTGCAGGCCGAGAAGGGCCGCATCGAACGCAACGATATCGCCATGGTTCCCGCCGGGGTGCGGCCGCCGGGCCGCGATCCGGGCGATCCGGACGACCCCGACCCGATCGATCCCTGCGCCCGCCCGGAGGTCTTCTATCGGGATAGGCCCTACCTGACGATCTTGGTGGCGGAAATCTGGAAGCACAGCTCCGCCGCGCTGGCGGCCCTGTTCCCCGCCGATCCGTTCCAGGGCCTTGGGGGGATCCGCTTGGCCGGGGGCTGCGAGGACATCCACGTGCTGGAGAACGTCGTCACCGGAGGCGACGGGAACGGGATCACCCTGGGAGGCGGCATCGCCGCGGCCCGCGGCCAGGAAGGCCCCGGGGAGCCCGGGGCCGAACCGGTCGTCCTGGCGAACAACCAGTCCGCGATCTTCGTCAAGGCCGTGGCCGCCGGGCAACCCGCGGCTGGGGTAGCGTTCCGGTTACGATCGTCCGGAAACGACCACGACGCCCTCACCGACTCCCACGGGGAGATGAAGGTGGCCGCCGCTCCGGGGACTTATGCCGTCGAGGTCGCCAGCCCCGGTTACCGTATCAAATGTGTTACCGTATCCTTCGATCCGGCCCGGGGCGCCACCCACCTGATCGATCTGGAGATCGTCAAGGCCGGCCCGCCCCGCGATCCCCTGGCCCTGGCCTTCCTGCGGGACATCACCATCGAGGGCAACGTCATCTCCGAGATGGGCCTCAACGGGATCGGCTCGCCCGTCGGCCGGGCCGCCGCCGGAACGAAAGCGGGCGGCGTGGGCGCGTTGCTCTCCCGGTACGGCGGCATCCTGGCCGATCTGTCCATCCACCGCAACCGCATCCGCAAGTGCTTCCGCAACGTCCTGGACGAAGCCATGGCGGAACTGGTCCTCACGCGGGGCCTGGGCGGCATTTCCCTGGGCATCTGCCAGGACCTCGCCATCAACGAGAACCGGATCCAGTCCAATGGCGTCAGCCATGCCAAGCCGGTATGCGGGATTTTCATCGCCTACGCCAACCGCGCCGACATCGTGGAGAACCGCCTGGAGGACAACGGCCCGCTTACGCAGCGCACCGCCGAACCGAGGCCCGGGCAAAGGGGAGGGATCGTGATCCTGATCGCGGCTTCCGTCGCCTTGGGAGAGGCTCCGGGCGGAGCCGCCGGGGCGAACGCGGCCCTGGCGGGCGCGCGGAAAATCCCCAAGAGCGGCTACGCTTTGCGGGTGGCGGACAATTCCGTGCAGCAGCCCTTGGGACGCTCCCTGTCGGCCATGGCCCTGGGCCCGATGGCCGTGACGGGCAACCAATTGCGCAGCGATACCGCCTTGCCGATCTCGGGAGGCGCTCTCGGAGCCGCCGTGTTCCTGCTGGATTTCGCGAAACCCGCCACCCAGGCCGAGGCCGGGGACGTGCTGTCAGGCGGCGAAATGCTCGTCGCCTCCAACCAGATCGCTTTGCGCCTGGGCGCGGAGTGCAAGCTGGGGGTCTGGATGGCCGCCCTGGACGACCTGGGCGTGGCCGGAAACCAATTGTCCATCGCCGGGGAAACCGGCCTCGCGGCGCATGCCTATGCCCTGGGGGGCACCGTGCGGGTGACCTCCAACCGTTTCCAGGAGCCGGACGGCCGGTCCTTCCGCCTGTCGCTTTTGTCCTGGGGCCTGCGGCTGAACGTCACCTCCGGCAACCAGGGCGATCATTGCATGGTGGCCGTCTGCTCCAGCGCCGCGCATCCCGCCGTCGATCGGGACAATCTCCAGATCGGCGGCGGCGGCGATTTGTGCGGCAACCTGAAAAAGGCCTTCGCGACCGCCTTGAAAGCGAATATCTAGTACCGGGCGGAAGCGCATCCGGAACGAGGAGGGAAAGATGGCAAGCATCCGAGAGACGGAACCGGCGCCCGCGGCCGACGAGGCCCATGCGCTCCAGGAGGCCTTGGGGGCGTCCGCGGAGGAAGCCTGGGGGCGCCTGCGGGACATCCAGATCGCGACCCAGGTGCTGGGGCAATACGAAGCCCTGCGGCTGGAAGCGCGCCTCGGCGCGGAGCATCCCCGCGTGCTGGAATTGCGATCCCGGCTGGAGGACGTTCCCGTCGTGGCCGCGGAGGCCGATCGGGAATGGGAGGCCGCGCGCATCCGCCCCGGTCCGGCGCCCACGGGCGCGGCCATCCTGCTCGGCCATGTGCGCGACCCCAAGGGCCGCGGATTGCCCGGCTTGAGCGCGCGCCTGGAAGACGCCAAGGGCGCGCCGGTGGCCGCCGTGAAGCCGGCCCTGACGGGGGCCCACGGGGAATTCACCCTGGCGGTGGACGAGGCTGCCGCCGCGCCGCCGGAAGGATCCACCCTCGCCATCCGTAACCGGCAAGGTACCCTGCTGCATTCGGAAAGCGTTTCCGGGGCCTTGGAACCGGGGCAGGTCCGCCGCTACGCGGTCACCCTGTATCCGGACGCCGATCCCGCCAAGCCCGCTACTCCCGCGGCCGCGGGCACGGCGGCGGCCAAGCCCGCTGCTTCCGCTACCGCGGGCACGGCGGCCGCCAAGCCCGCATCCTCCGGTCCCGCGACCCGCGTTCCCAAAGCGAAGACCGCCCCGGCCGCGGAGCCCAAAGCGGGGGAAAAGCCGCCGGCGGACAAGAAGGGCCCCAAGGGCTGAGGGCCGAGGCGCGGGAACCATGCAGGCTTATTCGGCATTGAAGGAAATCCGGGCCGGCCGCCGCGCCGCGCCCCCGGCGGCGCCCGCGCCGGAACGGGAACCGGAGGCGCCGCCTGCGCGCAAGGGCTGCGCCTG